>NZ_JACAPM010000037.1:0-132260 GCF_013385695.1 Pseudomonas sp. D8002 | reverse complement strand
ATCCAAGCTCAACACGTTTCGCCATGAACACATTTAATCTTCCTCCTGCATCAGGAGGGTCAATTGTCACCATCGGCAGCGCAACAAAGTGTTCATTGCTAGGCAACATTTCTACAGTGGGTTTTAAAGTGGCCGCTCCCGATGCCACAACCACAGCCCAAACGTTGAATAACATCACGGATGCAAGCTACATCGCCTGATACTCGGACACCATTGAGGAGTGGCATCCCGATATTCAAAAGCACTGAGAAGGCCCATGCCACTACCTCGATATGGTCGATACGGTAACTGGCTGCAATCGCTCATAGTAGTAACCGTTCCTCATATCCGAGTACCGAAAAGCCTGGATCCGGGCCGACCAAATAGCAGATTGGTCAGCCCGGATCCAAGTCGATGACACAAGGTAGCCACATAGAAAAATTCACACCTGTTGCCCACGTGAACCGCATCAACAACCAGGTGCGGCAGCGCCGGCGGCAGGCATGGCTTGATTTGCCGGCACATGAAATCGAAGAGGTAGGCCATGGCCAAGGACAACGCGCAGATCCAGCGGGACAAGCGCGCGAAAGAGAAGGCGCTGCTCGACCGGATCGGCGCCGAGAAGCGAACGCTGATTGTCTCGAAAGCGCTAGATGATGCGCTTCAAGTGCTGGGCGAACGTCACGATTTTGAAGAGTGGCAGGAGACGGTCTCGACGCTACTGATCAACCTGGCAGCAGCGCCCGCCGAAGAATCTGCCCGCTTCACCACCATGTCGCGACCTGTTTTCGAGGTTACTGAAAAGCAGTCACGACAGCTTGAAGAGTTCCGCAAGACCGGCATCGAACCCGAATAACCCACCCTACTCGCTGCATGACGAAAAGAAGATCGAGTACCTGGAGGTGGGCGCCGAATTGGCGTTCTGAGGTGGGAGTTTTGCAAAAGTTTTGCAAAAGTTTTGCAAATTCCAGGCAACAAAAAAGGGCCCACCTTTCGGTGAGCCCTTTTAGACCGCCCAGCAGAGCGGATTTTGTTTGGTAGGCGCGATTGGACTCGAACCAACGACCCCCACCATGTCAAGGTGGTGCTCTAACCAACTGAGCTACGTGCCTGCTGTGAGGCGGAATTCTACGGAATTCCCGAGGGGTGTCAACACCTTTTTTGCAGCTAAGCCTATGAATATGCGAATTTTTTATTTGTGGCCAGCACAACGGTATTTTCCGGCGGCTGGCAGCGGATTTTCAACTCAGGTAGGATCGGCGCACTCGTAAAAAATATAAAACAGAGGTTCCAGGATGGCGAACACCCCCTACCCCCAGTCGTATTACGCCGCGTCTGCGAATGCGGTACCTCCTCGCCCAGAGCTGCAAGGGGAAGTTGAAACCGATGTGTGCGTGATTGGCGCCGGTTATACCGGCCTGTCCAGTGCGCTGTTCCTGCTGGAAAACGGCTTTCGCGTGACAGTGCTGGAAGCTGCCAAGGTAGGCTTTGGCGCGTCGGGCCGCAATGGTGGGCAGATCGTCAACAGCTACAGCCGTGATATCGATGTGATCGAGCGCAGTGTCGGCCCCCAGCAGGCGAAATTACTCGGCGACATGGCATTTGAAGGCGGCAGGATCATTCGGGAGCGGGTGGCCAAGTATCAGATCCAGTGCGACCTGAAGGACGGCGGTGTGTTTGCGGCACTGAACAGCAAGCACATGGGCCACCTGGAGTCGCAGAAGCGCCTGTGGGAGCGCTACGGCCACACTCAGCTGGAGTTGCTGGACGAGCGGCGCATTCGCGAGGTGGTCGCCTGTGACAACTATGTGGGCGGCCTGCTCGACATGAGCGGCGGGCACATTCACCCGCTGAACCTGGCGCTGGGCGAAGCGGCAGCCGTGGAGTCCCTGGGCGGCACCATTTATGAGCAGTCGGCGGCGACTCGCATCGAGCGCGGCGCCAATCCGGTGGTGCATACGGCGCACGGCAAGGTCAGGGCCAAGTTCATTATTGTTGCAGGCAACGCCTATCTGGGGAACCTCGTTCCGGAACTGGCGGCCAAGTCGATGCCGTGTGGTACGCAGGTGATTACCACCGCACCACTGGGCGATGAACTGGCGAAGACGCTGCTGCCACAGGATTACTGCGTCGAGGACTGCAATTACCTGCTGGACTACTACCGCCTGACGAGCGACAAGCGCCTGATCTTCGGCGGTGGCGTGGTGTACGGCGCGCGTGACCCGGCGAATATCGAGGCGATCATCCGGCCGAAGATGCTCAAGGCCTTCCCGCAGCTCAAGGACGTGAAGATCGACTACGCCTGGACCGGCAATTTCCTGCTGACCTTGTCGCGCCTGCCGCAGGTCGGTCGCCTGGGGGATAACGTCTACTACTCCCAGGGCTGTAGCGGCCATGGCGTGACGTATACCCACTTGGCGGGCAAGGTACTGGCGGAAGCGCTGAGAGGCCAGGCAGAACGTTTTGATGCGTTTGCCGGCCTGCCGCACTACCCCTTCCCCGGCGGACAACTGTTGCGCACGCCGTTTGCGGCGCTGGGGGCCTGGTATTACGGGTTGCGGGACAAGCTGGGATTCTGATCCGGGACCACGGGGCTGGCTTGCCGGCCCCTGCACTTGCCGCCCCGGCACCCAATCGCAGACACAAAAAACCCCGGTCTTTCGACCAGGGTCTTTGCTATCGATCCAACCAAGCCAGCGGCTTGCTTTGGCGTCTCAGGGCGTTCAGTGGGCCCTGGAACAGATATGGCGCAGCGGACGGGACTCGAACCCGCGACCCCCGGCGTGACAGGCCGGTATTCTAACCGACTGAACTACCGCTGCGTATCGCTCAGACTGCTGAAGTGTCACCTTCAACCGCCTTCAAACATCTGACTGACCAACCTTGGCTGTTCAATCTCAAATCTGAAACATCAGACCTGGAAAATATGGCGCAGCGGACGGGACTCGAACCCGCGACCCCCGGCGTGACAGGCCGGTATTCTAACCGACTGAACTACCGCTGCGCGTCGGTGCAACCTTTAACGTTGCGTCTTGCCCTAGGGCAAAACTCTCAAGAAGTGGTGGGTGATGACGGGATCGAACCGCCGACCCTCTGCTTGTAAGGCAGATGCTCTCCCAGCTGAGCTAATCACCCTTTGCTTCGTTGAGGCCGCGAAATTTACGCAGGTAGCGGACCTAAGTCAATAGCCTGCTTGAAGTTTTTCTGAAAAAGACAAAATGGCTTCAGGACCGCGACCCGCCCTACTCGGTGTAAATCATCTTCTTGCTCATGCCGCCGTCGACGACGAACTCTTGCCCGGTGACAAACCCGGCATTGCGCGACAGCAACCACGCCACCATCGCCGCTACGTCTTCCACAGTGCCTACCCTGCCGGCCGGGTGCTGGGCGTGATCCGCATCCGTCAGCGGCTCGGCACGGCGTGCAGCCGGGTCACGGGCATCGATCCAGCCCGGGCTGACGGCATTGACCCGTACTTCCGGCCCGAGGCTGATAGCCAACGCGTGGGTCAGGGCCAGCAAACCGCCCTTGCTCGCCGCATAGGCTTCGGTGTCCGGTTCCGACTGGCGTGCCCGGGTCGACGCCAGGTTGACGATGGCGCCGCCGTGGGCCCGCAGGTAGGGCGCACAGTGCTTGGCCAGCAACATGGGACCACTGAGGTTCACCGCCAATACACGATTCCAGTAAGCCAGGTCGAGACTTTCCAGGGTGATGTTGCGCGGGTCGGCCACGGCGGCATTGCACACCAGCGCATCCAGGCGCCCGAACTGGCCAAGTACCTCGGCCACCCCCTGGGCAACCTGCCGCTCATCGGCCACGTCCATGGTAATAAACCAGGCGTTGTCGCCGAGCACCTTGGACACCTTGGAACCGCGCTCACGGTCCAGGTCCGTCAATACCACCTGCCAGCCTTCGCTGATCAACCAGGCGGCAATCCCCAGGCCGATGCCCCGCGCCGCGCCGGTCACCAGCGCGACCCGCCCGTTACTGGCGCTCGCCGCCTCCATGGACCACTCGATCACAGGGCAGCCAACCCACGGGCCAGGTCGGCCTGCAGGTCAGCGACGTCTTCCAGGCCCACGGCAATGCGGATCAGGCTGTCACGAATCCCGGCAGCTTCACGCTCCTGCGGCGCCAGGCGGCCGTGGGAGGTGGTGCTCGGGTGAGTGATAGTGGTCTTGCTGTCACCCAGGTTGGCGGTGATGGAGATCAGGCGAGTCGCATCGATAAAGCGCCAGGCGCCCTCTTTGCCGCCCTTGACCTCGAAACTCACCACGGCGCCGAAACCACGCTGCTGGCGCTGGGCCAACTCGTGTTGCGGGTGGCTCTTGAGGCCGGCGTAGTGGACTTTCTCGATGCCGTCCTGCTGCTCCAGCCACTCGGCCAGGGCCTGGGCGTTGGCACAATGGGCCTTCATCCGCAGGCTCAAGGTCTCCAGGCCTTTAAGGAAGATCCAGGCGTTGAACGGGCTCAGGGTCGGGCCGGCGGTGCGCAAGAAGCCCACCACTTCCTTCATCTGCTCGCTGCGGCCGGCAACCACGCCACCCATGCAACGGCCCTGGCCGTCGATGAACTTGGTGGCCGAGTGCACAACGATGTCTGCGCCCAGCTTCAGCGGCTGCTGCAATGCAGGGGTGCAGAAGCAGTTGTCGACGATCAGCATCGCGCCCTTGGCGTGGGCCACTTCGGACAATGCGGCAATGTCCACCAGCTCGGCCAACGGATTGGACGGCGACTCGACGAACAGCAATTTGGTGTTGGCCTTGATGGCCGCGTCCCAGCCGGACAGGTCCGCCAGCGGCACGTAGTCGACTTCAATACCAAAACGCTTGAAGTACTTTTCGAACAGGCTGATGGTCGAACCAAACACGCTGCGCGATACCAGGACGTGGTCGCCGGCACTGCACAGGCTCATGACTACCGCGAGAATCGCGGCCATGCCCGTGGCAGTGGCGACAGCCTGCTCGGCGCCTTCCAGCGCGGCGATACGCTCTTCGAACGCGCGCACGGTCGGGTTGGTGTAACGCGAATAAACGTTGCCCGGCACTTCACCGGCAAAACGCGCAGCGGCGTCGGCCGCAGTGCGGAACACATAGCTGGAGGTAAAGAACATCGGGTCACCGTGCTCACCTTCCGGGGTGCGGTGCTGGCCGGCGCGCACAGCCAGGGTATCGAAAGCTACGCCATCGAGGTCGCTGTCCAAGCGACCGGCATCCCATTCCTGACTCATGCTCTACTCCTCAACTCGAATGCTTTATCAAAGATACAAAACCGGCCCCTCAGGGCCGGTGTCTACTCAGTTGTTGTACAGGTCGATGATCGCGCTGACCGCCTGGGTCTTGATCTTCGAGGAATCGTTACGGGCCTGCTCGATCTTGTTCAGGTAGGCCTCGTCGACATCGCCGGTGACGTACTTGCCGTCGAACACCGCGCAATCGAACTCCTCGATCTTGATCTTGCCACCACCGACGGCTTCGATCAGATCCGGCAGGTCCTGGTAGATCAGCCAGTCGGCGCCGATCAGGTCCGCAACGTCCTGGGTCGAACGGTTGTGGGCGATCAGTTCGTGGGCGCTCGGCATGTCGATGCCGTACACGTTCGGGTAACGCACGGCAGGCGCGGCGGAACAGAAGTAAACGTTCTTCGCACCGGCTTCGCGGGCCATCTGGATGATCTGCTTGCAGGTGGTGCCGCGTACGATGGAGTCATCCACCAGCATCACGTTCTTGCCGCGGAACTCCAGCTCGATCGCGTTGAGCTTCTGGCGCACCGACTTCTTGCGCGCAGCCTGGCCAGGCATGATGAAGGTACGGCCGATGTAACGGTTCTTGACGAAGCCTTCGCGGAATTTCACGCCCAGGTGGTTCGCCAACTCCAGCGCAGCGGTGCGGCTGGTGTCCGGGATCGGGATCACCACGTCGATGTCGTGATCCGGACGCTCGCGCAGGATCTTGTCCGCCAGCTTCTCGCCCATGCGCAGGCGCGCCTTGTACACCGAAACACCGTCGATGATCGAATCCGGACGCGCCAGGTAGACGTGTTCGAAGATGCACGGGGTGAGTTTCGGGTTCAGTGCGCACTGACGGGTGTGCAGCTTGCCGTCTTCAGTGATGTAGACCGCTTCGCCCGGCGCCAGGTCGCGAATCAGGGTAAAGCCCAGCACGTCCAGGGACACGCTTTCGGAAGCGATCATGTACTCGACGCCTTCGTCGGTATGACGCTGGCCGAACACGATCGGGCGGATGCCGTGGGGGTCGCGGAAACCGACGATACCGTAGCCGGTCACCATCGCCACTACCGCATAGCCACCGACGCAACGGTTGTGCACGTCAGTCACGGCAGCGAACACGTCTTCTTCGGTCGGCTGCAGCTTGCCGCGCTGGGCCAGCTCGTGGGCGAACACGTTCAGCAGTACTTCGGAGTCCGAGTTGGTGTTGACGTGGCGCAGGTCAGATTCGTAAATCTCCTTGGCCAGTTGTTCAACGTTGGTCAGGTTGCCGTTGTGCGCCAGGGTGATGCCATAGGGCGAGTTGACGTAGAACGGCTGGGCTTCGGCCGAGGTCGAGCTGCCCGCTGTCGGGTAGCGCACGTGGCCAATGCCCATGTGCCCGACCAGGCGCTGCATGTGGCGCTGATGGAACACGTCACGCACCAGACCATTGTCCTTGCGCAGGAATAACCGGCCGTCGTGGCTGGTCACAATACCGGCAGCATCCTGGCCGCGGTGCTGGAGGACGGTTAGCGCGTCATACAGCGCCTGATTCACGTTCGACTTACCGACGATACCGACGATGCCACACATGCGACGCAACCCCTACTTAATGAATCTTGACTGAACACAACTTACTGAGGCGTTTTGGCCGGCAAGAGGTGTTCCTTGAACGGAAGATCAGCGGGTACGCTGATCCCGCTGGCCAGCCACTGACTGCTCCACCCCAAAATGAGGTTTTTGGACCAATCTGCAACCAATAGAAATTTTGGCACGAGTACCGACTCCTGCCACCACGAATCCTGCTGTACCGGCCCCAGGCTCAACAGCCCGACCGCCACGACCACCAGCAAGCCGCCACGCGCGGCGCCGAAGGCCATGCCGAGAAATCGATCGGTCCCGGAGAGACCGGTGACGCGTATCAATTCGCCGATAAGATAATTGACCATTGCCCCCACCAACAACGTGGCGATGAACATGATGGCGCAGCCCGCGATGACGCGAGCCGAAGGTGTCTCGATGTATCCGGCCAGATAGACAGACAATGAACCGCCGAACATCCAGGCTACAACTCCTGCGATGATCCATGTCAGCAGCGACAATGCTTCTTTGACGAAGCCGCGGCTCAGACTGATCAAAGCGGAGATGGCGACGATTGCGACGATCGCCCAATCAACCCAGGTAAATGGCACAGTTCAGCCTACAGACGGATAAGGCGGCGCATTTTAGCAGAGCGCTGGGCTATCGGTAAGCTGTGATTGGCAGTGCATTTGAAATCAATGAGTTATAGGGGAAACCGGCCTGTTGCGGCACACCCAAAACACTTGTGGGAGCGGGCCTGCTCGCGAAGGCGGTGGGGCAGCCAATAAATCTGCTGACTGATACACCGCTTCGCGAGCAAGCCCGCTCCCACATTGACCGCATCCCAGCTTGAATCCTTGCAGCCTCAGCCTTTTTCGGGCTGGAAGCGAACCACAAAACCCTTGAGGTTCTGCTGGCGATCCAACAGGTCCCGCAAGCGATCGGCTTCAGCCCGCTCGATCAGCGGCCCGATGAATACCCGGTTCTTGCCATCGGCGCTGCGGATATAGGCGTTGTAACCCTGGGTGCGCAGCTTCTTCTGCAACGCATCAGCACTTTCGCGGTTAGCCAGGCTGGCCAGCTGGATCGACCAACTGATCGGCAAGCCATTCGGGTCAATACGGCTCTGGCCGACGTCCGGCTTGCCTGGTGCCGCAGGTTGCGGGGCCACAGGTTTTGGCGCTGGCGCCGGCGCCGCAGGCTTCGCAGCAACTGCAGGAGCAGCAGGCGCAGGCTTAACCACCGGCACGCTCGGCTGCACCGGCATCGACGGCGCTTGCTGTGCAGCCACTTCGTCATCGGTCGGCACCGGCTCTTCTTCCGGCAGCGCTTGCGGCTCGGGAACCACCACCGGCTCAACCTGAACCTGAGGCACCGCAGGCGCCTGGGGCGCAGCTGGCGCTTCAACGGTCACTTGGCGCTGCTCATCCTGACGGGAAAACAGCATCGGCAGGAAAATCACCGCCAACGCCACCAGAACCAGGGCTCCAACCATTCGCTGCTTGTATGCGCTATCCAGTAATGCCATGTGCAGCTTCCTCCGTGGAGCGCCGGGCCAACCATTCGAGCGCCTCGGCAACACAATAAAATGATCCGAACAACAGAATCTCATCCTCAGGCGTCGCAACCGCGCACTGGGCTTCCAGGGCGGCTGTCACGCTTGCATGGGACGTCACGGACGCGCCAAGGTTCTGCAAGGCAACCTGCAACTCGATGGCAGGACGACTGCGGGACGTATCCAGCGGTGCAACCGCCCAGGCCTGGACGTCGCCCAGCAAGGGTGCAACCACGCCGTCCAGGTCCTTGTCGGACAACAACCCGAACACCGCGAGGCGGCGACCGGCGGGCGGCGTGAGTGCCAGGCGCCTGGCCAGGTATTCAGCGGCGTGAGGGTTATGCCCCACGTCCAGCAGCAGGTTCAGGCGCTTGCCCTCCCAGTCGAACGTGCGCCGGTCAAGGCGCCCCACCACGCGAGTAGCCTGCAACGTAGCGGCAATCTGCTCGGCATGCCAGGGCAAATCCAGCAACAGGTAGGCTTGCAGCGCGAGCGCGGCGTTTTCCATCGGCAGGTTCAGCAGTGGCAAGTCGCGCAACTCGACGGTTTGACCGCGCGCGTCAAGCCCGCGCCATTGCCAGAATTGGTCGCCAATCTCGAGATTGAAATCACGCCCGCGCAGGAAGAACGGGCAATCCAGCTCGCGCACCTTGTCCAGCAAGGTATGCGGCGGGTCCAGGTCGCCGCACAGTGCAGGCTTGCCCTGGCGGAAGATCCCGGCTTTTTCATAGGCCACGGACTCACGGGTGTTACCCAGGTAGTCCGCATGGTCGACGCCAATACTGGTAATCAGCGCCAGGTCGGCATCCACCACGTTGACCGTGTCCAGACGCCCACCCAGGCCGACTTCCAGCACCACTACATCCAGCTGCGCACGCTCGAACAGCCAGAACGCCGCCAGGGTGCCCATCTCGAAATAGGTCAGGGAAATCTCGCCACGCCCGGCATCAAGTGCGGCGAAGGCTTCGCAGAGTTGCTCGTCAGTGGCTTCGACGCCATTGAGCTGCACCCGCTCGTTGTAGCGCAGCAGGTGCGGCGAGTTGTACACGCCGACCTTCAGGCCCTGGGCTTGCAGCAAGGCCGCGACAAAGGCGCAGGTAGAGCCCTTGCCGTTGGTGCCGGTCACCGTGATCACACGCGGCGCCGGCCGGCCCAACCCGAGGCGGGCCGCTACCTGTTGCGAGCGCTCCAGGCCCATGTCGATGGCTGACGGATGCAACTGCTCAAGGTAGGCGAGCCATTCGCCCAGGGTACGTTGGGTCATATGTTTGCAGGCACCGGTGGCACGACAATCGGCTCGATTTTAGGCGCGACGTACACAGGTGTCGGCAGGCCCATCATTTGCGCCAGCAGGCTACCCAGGCGCGGACGCAGTTCGCCGCGCGGAATGATCAGGTCGATCGCGCCGTGCTCCAGCAGGAACTCGCTGCGCTGGAAGCCTTCCGGCAGTTTTTCGCGAACGGTTTGCTCGATAACACGCGGGCCGGCAAAGCCGATCAGCGCCTTCGGCTCACCGACGATCACGTCACCCAGCATCGCCAGGCTGGCGGACACACCGCCGTAGACCGGGTCGGTCAGCACGGAGATGAACGGAATACCTTCTTCGCGCAGACGCGCCAGTACCGCGGAGGTCTTGGCCATTTGCATCAGCGAGATCAGTGCTTCCTGCATCCGCGCACCGCCGGAGGCGGCGAAGCAGATCATCGGGCAACGGTTTTCCAGCGCGTAGTTGGCGGCACGTACGAAACGCTCACCGACGATGGCGCCCATCGAGCCGCCCATGAAGGAGAATTCGAAGGCCGAAACCACCACCGGCATGCCCAGCAGCTTGCCGCTGACGGAAATCAGCGCGTCCTTTTCACCGGTCTGCTTCTGGGCCGCGGTCAGGCGGTCCTTGTACTTCTTGCCGTCGCGGAACTTCAAACGGTCAACCGGCTCCAGGTCAGCGCCCAGTTCGGAGCGACCATCGGCGTCGAGGAAAATATCAATGCGGGCGCGGGCGCCGATACGCATATGGTGATTGCACTTGGGGCAAACGTCCAGGGTCTTTTCCAGCTCCGGGCGGTACAGCACCGCGTCGCAGGATGGGCACTTGTGCCAAAGACCTTCAGGAACCGAGCTTTTCTTCACCTCGGAACGCATGATCGAAGGGATCAGTTTGTCTACTAACCAGTTGCTCATGCTTTCTTTCTCCAGTACCGGTGGCTTGAACACAGCCCCGCGTATGCCCTTGAGCTAAATTCATATGTGGCGATGACACAAACTGGACGGGGTCAGACGTTCGACCAGCCATTTCCTGCCTGTGCCCTCAGCCTTCCAGACAACCTGCCGTGCAGGGTTGCCACTTCATTTCCGGGCCTCCCACAGGCGGCGCCGGGCTGTTTTACACAGTGGTAGTTATGGACGGCGGCAGACTGCCAGCCGTCACATCGTCCCGCTGCTGTCGCGCACGGCCTGCATGAATGCGCGAATCCTTGCGTGATCCTTGATGCCCTTGCCCTGCTCTACCCCGCCGCTGACGTCCACGGCATACGGCCGAACCTGCTGGATGGCACTGGCCACGTTGTCCGGATTCAGGCCGCCCGCGAGGATAATCGGCTTGCTCAACCCCTCGGGAATCAACGACCAGTCAAACGCCTCGCCCGTACCACCGGGAACGCCTTCGACGTAGGTGTCGAGAAGAATCCCGCGAGCCCCGCCATAGGCAGCGCATGCCGCAGCAATATCGTCCCCGGCCTTGACCCGCAGCGCCTTGATGTACGGGCGCTGGTAGCTCTCGCACTCGTCCGGACTCTCATCGCCATGGAACTGCAGCATGTCCAGTTGCACGGCGTCGAGGGTTTCATTGAGCTCGCAGCGGCTGGCGTTGACGAACAACCCCACGGTGGTCACGAACGGCGGCAACGCGGCGATGATCGCCCGCGCCTGCAACACATTCACCGCCCGCGGGCTTTTGGCATAAAACACGAAACCGATGGCATCGGCCCCCGCCTCGACCGCCGCCAACGCGTCTTCTATGCGGGTAATCCCGCAAATCTTGCTGCGAACGGCAGACATGTCGATGAAACCTCAGGGCGTGTCGGGGAAAGTCCCGGATGGTAACAAATGCTTTTGAGGGCGTCAGCCGCCAAGTTCGCTGAAACCTGTGAGGAAGTGTGGCCCGATGAATCGCTGGGGCAATTCGAACTCGTCGCGGTACTCCACATCCACCAGGTACAGGCCGAACGGATGCGCCGTGACGCCGCCGGTACGGCGAATCCGGCTTTCCAGCACTTCCCTGGCCCATTCCACCGGGCGTTCGCCGGTACCGATGGTCATCAGCACCCCGGCGATATTGCGCACCATATGGTGCAGGAAGGCGCCGGCGCGGATATCCAGCACGATCATCTTGCCGTGGCGCGTCACCCGCAGGTGGTGGACTTCCTTGATCGGCGACTTGGCCTGGCACTGCCCGGCACGGAACGCGCTGAAATCGTGGATACCTACAAGATGCTGGGCCGCCTCGGCCATGCGCTCGGCGTCCAGCGGGCGGTGGTTCCAGGTGATTTCTTCGTTGAGATGGGCCGGGCGGATCTGATCGTTGTAGATCACATAGCGATAACGCCGGGCGATGGCCTTGAAGCGCGCGTGAAAGTCCGCCGGCATCACCTTGGCCCAACTGACGCTGACGTCGTGGGGCAAGTTGATATTGGCGCCCATCACCCATGCCTTCATCGAGCGCTCGGCCTGAGTGTCAAAGTGCACCACTTGCCCGCAAGCGTGCACGCCGGCATCGGTCCGCCCGGCGCACATCAGCGACACCGGTGAGTCGGCGACTTTCGACAGCGCCTTCTCCAGGGTTTCCTGCACCGTCGGCACACCGGAGGCCTGGCGTTGCCAGCCACGATAGCGCGAGCCTTTGTATTCCACGCCCAGGGCGATTCTGAAAAAGCCTGCGGCCGCCATTTCGGCGGCCGCGTTATCTATATTTGCCAAGAACTGAGAGCCTGATGAGTTGCGCAAAGGCGGCCATTATAAGGCCGTGCGCCTGGGACGCCATGGATTTGGTGCCTGGATGGCAAAACGGCAGCCCGAAGGCTGCCGTTGTATTTACCGCGCGTATCAAGCCAGCCGGCTGAGCATTTCCTTGGCCTCGCCCTTCTGACCGTCATCGCCTTCCTTGAGCACCTCGCCAAGAATGTCCCGCGCACCGTCGGCATCGCCCATGTCGATGTAGGCCTGCGCCAGGTCGAGCTTGGTGGCCACTTCGTCGGTACCGGAGAGGAAGTCGAATTCCGGCTCATCGCCACCCAACGCCGCGTCGTCGGCGGTGAAGGACGGTTCGATTGGCGGATGCTCCAAGCTTTGCGACAGGCGATCCAGCTCGGCGTTGACATCATCAAGCTCCGACGCAAACGCGTCCGGCTTGGCCGCTGCAGGCGCCTCGGGCTCGTCGGCCAGGGACAGGTCGAAATCCTCCGGCAGGTCGAGGTCGTCCAGGTCGGCCGGCGTCAGTGTCGGCGGCTCTACCGGCGGCAGGTCCTTCATCTGGTCTTCAAGGCCGGAGAGGAAGTCGTCGTCTGACTGGGTCGACGAGGGTGGATCGAGTTGCAGGTCCAGGTCGAAATCCGACAGGTCTTCCGCGCTGGCCTTGGCCTCGGTCTGCTGTTGCAGCACCGATTCAAAGCTCAGGTCGTCGTCCGACGTCGGGCGGACCACAGCTGGCGAAGCAGCCTCCAGATCGTCCAGGCTGAGGTCGAAGTCTGTGTCAAACGCGTCCGGCGCAGGCTCAGGTGCAGGCGGTGCCGGGTCGTCCTTGAGCAGGTCCTTGACGTATTGGGCGTCGAGAGCGGCAGCGGCAACGGCAGCGCTGACGCCTGCTGCGAACACGGCCATGGCCGGGAAGCGGCTTTTCAGTTGTTCGACCTGGGCATGGTTGTCGCCATTGGCGACCAACTGGCGCTCCTGGGTGACAAACCCGTCCTTGTTGCCCTGCAAGCCGTGGACTTCCATCAGCTTGAGACGCAGGTCACTGCGGGCGGGCTCTTGCTTGATTGCATCTTCCAGCACTTCCGCAGCCTGGTTCAGGTGGCCACGGTCGATATGCGACTGGGCTTGCGCCAGGGCGTCGGTCGGACGCTGCACAGCAACAGGTGCGACCACCGGCGCAATCACCGGGGCAACCACCGCCGCCGGAGCTGGAGCTGGAGCCAGCTTTACGTTCGGCGGCGGCACATCAAGGCCTTCGAAACTGTCAGATGGCAGGTCGTGATCAATGTTCGGCGCAAATTCCGGCTCTTCAGCCAGGGCCCGTGCCATGCGCAGGTGCTTTTCTTCTTCAAGCCGCGCATTGCGATGACGGGCCCACAGCAGCAGAAGCAACAGCACCAGCAAACCCGCTGCGCCGCCGATCACCCCCAGCACGATCGGGTTGGTCAGCAGGTCGTTGAATTTACCTTCAGTGCTGGCAGGCGCCGCATCCGGCTTGACCGGGGTCTCGACCGGCGCAGCCGCGGGGGTTGCTGCCGGAGCTGCCGCTGCCGGCGCAGCCGGTTGTGTAGCCAGCTCGGCCGGCATCGCCGCCGTTGCAGCAGGCTGCGCCGCAGCGCCACCCGGGGTCTGCAACTTGGCCAGCTGGTTGTTCTTGAGCTCAATCAGCCGCTGCAGCTTGTCCAGCTGACTTTGCAGGTCAGCCATGCGGCTTTTCAGTTCTTCATTCTCGCGACGGGTCGAATCCAGGCTTTCCTGAGTCACTGCCAGCTTGTTGTTCAAGGCCCGGCTGTCGCCCGCCGCGCCCTTCCCGCCCTTCCTGGCCGCTTCGGCCGAGACCAGGCTCAAATTGTCCTTGGTATTGGTCTGCGACGGCGCATTACCCGCCTGGGTACGCTTGGTCGCATCCAGCTGCGCCTTGCCGGCGAGCTGATTGCCGCCACGGCGGCCCTCGCGCCACGCCGCGTTTTGCGCCGTCACTTCAGCAATCGCCTCGGGCTGCGGCAGGCTGGTGCTTTGCCCCGAATCCGGCAGGCGCAGGACCTGGCCGGTTTTCATGCGGTTGATGTTGCCGTCGATAAAGGCGTCAGGGTTCAGCGCCTGAATGGCCAGCATGGTCTGCTGCACCGAGGCGCCATTGCGGTTTTTCGCGGCGATTTCCCACAAGGTGTCACGGGAAGTCGTGGTGTGTTCCTTGGCCTTGGTGACTGCCGGAGCCGTCGTCGCAGGCGCACTCAAGCGTGGCGCGGGTGCAGGTGCACCGGCGGCCGGGGTCGACTGGTCGAACTTGGCCGGGTCCAGCAACACGCTGTAGTCGCGCATCAGGCGACCGTTGGGCCATTGCACCTGCAGCAGGAAACGCACGTAGGAATCCGGCAGCGGCTTGCTGGAGGTGACACGCACCACACTGCGGCCGTTGGGATTGACCACCGGGGTAAAGGTCAGATCGTTCAGGAACGCCTGGCGATCGACGCCCGCATCCACAAAGGCTTGGGACGACGCGAGGCTGGGGGTGATCTCGGAGGCGGTCAGGCCACCGACATCGAGCAACTCGATTTCCACCGACAGCGGCTGGTTCAGCTTCGACTTGAGGGTCATCTCCCCAAGCTGCAGTGCTTGCGCCATACCGGAGGACAGCGCCGAGGCGGCCGCTATTGCTAACACCAGTTTGCGAACTTGAACCATAGCCTCATCCTTTTTGAACACTCCCCGGCCGGCGAGAAGGTGGGTAACCGCTGCCATTAGGCATGGCGAGCCGATAGGTCACCGACGCGCAATTTTTCCAGCTTGGGGCCAAGCATAGCGCTTGGCTAGAATCAATCTACAAATTGCCGCCAAGTATCTTTTACACAAGGCCTTTTATCAACAACTGCGCCAGCTGTACGGCGTTCAGTGCCGCCCCTTTGCGTACGTTATCTGACGCCAGCCACATATTTAGTTCCGCAGGGTCATCAACACCGGCACGAACCCGGCCCACGTAGACCACGTCCTGACCGACCGCATCGCCCACAGCCGTGGGGTAATCGCCCTCTTCCACCAACTCGACACCCGGTGCCGAGTCCAGGGCACGGTTGACGGCAGCGAGATCCACCGCTGCCCCCAATTGCAGTGACACAGTCAGGCTATCGCCAAAAAACACCGGGGCTTGAACGCAAGTGACGGAAATCTTTAGCAAAGGCATTTCCAGCACGGCGCGCAATTCGTGCACCAGGCGTTTTTCCAGGGCGGTGTGGCCTTGCGCGTCAGGCTTGCCGACCTGGGCCAGCAGGTTAAAAGCCATTTGCCGGTCGAAGAACTTCGGCTCCAGCGGGCGCACATTCAACAACTCGGCGGTCTGCCGGGCGAGTTCGCTGACAGCCTCACGGCCCTGGGCGGAAACAGCGAGGTTGGCGGTGACGTTGACGCGCTGAATGTCCAGCAAGCCGCGCAGTGGCGCCAGCACCACGGCCAGGGCAGTGGCCGACGGGCTTGGGCTGCTGACCTGATAAGGTTTTTTCAGGCCATCGAGGATCTGCGCGTTGGCTTCCGGCACTACCTGCGGCGCCTGATCGGCCGGCAAGGCGCCGGACAAGTCGATCAGGGTGCAGCCCGCAGCGGTGGCGCGCGGGGCAAAACTCAAGGTGACCGCAGGGCCGGCGGCGAAGAACACCAGTTGGACTTTGCTGAAATCGAATTCATCGACTTCCCGCACCCGCACGTTCTTGCCACGAAACGGCACCGAATGCCCGGCCGACTCGCTGCTGGCCAACAGGTGCAGGCTGCCTACCGGGAAGTCCTGCTCTTCGAGGATTTGCACCAGGGTTTCGCCAACGGTGCCGGTGGCGCCGATCACGGCAATATCAAAGGTCTGGGTCATGGGGGCTGCCTCGGGCATTGCGGGGGGAGCGGCACTTTACCGGGTGGCTGGGGGTGAGGCAATTAACCTGGGGGTTGTGGTGTGGCTGATGGCCTCTTCGCGAGCAAGCCCGCTCCCACATTCGAGCGAGTTTCTTCAGTTGAAATGCGATCAAATGTGGGAGCGGGCTTGCTCGCGAAGAGGCCCGAGCGCGCAATAAAAAACCCGCGCCTGTCACCAGAACGCGGGTTTCTTATTACCAGCAGCGATTACCGCTCCAGCAAGATCCGCAGCATGCGACGCAACGGCTCAGCCGCGCCCCACAGCAGTTGGTCGCCGACGGTGAACGCGCCCAGGTACTGCGTCCCCATGTTCAGCTTGCGCAGACGGCCAACCGGCACATTCAGGGTACCGGTCACCTTGTTCGGGCTCAGTTCCTGGATGCTGATATCACGGTTGTTCGGCACCAGCTTGACCCAAGGGTTGTGCTGGCTGATCAGCCCTTCGATATCGGCGATCGGCACGTCTTTGTTCAGCTTGATGGTCAACGCCTGG
Organism: Pseudomonas sp. D8002; assembly: GCF_013385695.1. Taxonomy (NCBI): domain Bacteria; kingdom Pseudomonadati; phylum Pseudomonadota; class Gammaproteobacteria; order Pseudomonadales; family Pseudomonadaceae; genus Pseudomonas; species Pseudomonas sp. D8002. The sequence continues at coordinate 115,577 of NZ_JACAPM010000037.1, read as the reverse complement.
CTGTGGCAACGCATGGCGCCGATGCGCACGCAGATACCGTCCACCGGGATCGGGCTCTTGAAGCGACCGAGGATCTTGTTGGTCTCGGCCTGGGCCTTCCACTCTTCACGGCTCTGGCCGTTAGGCAGTTCCTTGTCGATCCACGGGATCAGGCTGCCGGCCAATGGCACACCGAAGTTCTCGGTCGGGTAGGCCTCGCTGCGCATGGCCTCGGCCACACGGCGGTCGATGTCGAGGATCGCGCTGGCCGGGTCAGCCAGTTGATCGGCGACAGCGGCGTGGGTCGCGCCCATCTGCTTGATCAGTTCACGCATGTTCTGCGCGCCGGCACCGGAGGCCGCCTGATAGGTCATGGCGCTCATCCACTCCACCAGGCCGGCTTCGAACAAGCCGCCCAGGCCCATCAGCATCAGGCTGACGGTGCAGTTGCCGCCGATGTAGTTCCTGGTGCCCGCGTCCAGTTGCTGGTCGATCACCTTGCGGTTGACCGGGTCCAGCACGATCACCGCGTCATCCTGCATGCGCAGGCTGGAAGCGGCGTCGATCCAGTAACCCTGCCAGCCGGCTTCGCGCAGCTTGGGGAAGACTTCGCTGGTGTAGTCGCCACCCTGGCAGGTCAGAATGACGTCGAGGGTCTTCAGTTCTTCAATGTTGTAGGCGTCCTTGAGCGGAGCAATGTCCTTGCCCACGGACGGCCCTTGACCACCTACATTGGAGGTGGTGAAAAACACCGGCTCAATAAGATCGAAATCCTGCTCTTCCAGCATCCGCTGCATGAGCACGGAACCGACCATACCGCGCCAACCGATCAGACCTACACGTTTCATCGCAACTACACCTTGTTCAAAAGTGGGCCGCCTTGCAGCAACATCTGCAAGCGGGCCCGAGAGATTACAGATTCCGCAGCGCGGCGACTACTGCGTCGCCCATTTCTTGCGTACCGACCTTGGTACAACCCTGGGACCAGATGTCGCCAGTGCGCAGGCCCTGGTCGAGCACCAGGCTCACGGCCTGCTCGATGGCATCCGCGGCGTCGGTCAGGTTGAAGCTGTAACGCAGCATCATCGACACCGACAAAATGGTCGCCAACGGGTTGGCAATGCCCTGCCCGGCGATGTCCGGCGCCGAACCGTGGCACGGCTCGTACATGCCCTTGTTGTTGGCATCCAGGGACGCCGACGGCAGCATGCCGATGGAACCGGTAAGCATCGAGGCCTGGTCGGACAGGATGTCGCCGAACAGGTTGTCGGTGACGATCACGTCGAACTGCTTCGGTGCACGCACCAGCTGCATGGCGGCGTTGTCGACGTACATGTGGCTCAGCTCGACGTCCGGGTAGTCCTTGGCGACTTCCTCGACGATTTCACGCCACAGCTGGCTGGACGCCAATACGTTGGCCTTGTCCACCGAGCAGACCTTCTTGCCACGCACACGGGCCATGTCGAAACCGACACGGGCGATACGGCGGATTTCACTCTCGCTGTACGGCAGGGTGTCGTAGGCCTGACGCTCGCCATTTTCCAACTCGCGCACGCCCCGTGGCGAGCCGAAGTAGATACCGCCGGTCAGTTCGCGGACGATCAGGATGTCCAGGCCGGCGACGATTTCCGGCTTCAGGCTGGAAGCGTCCGCCAGTTGCGGGTAAAGGATCGCCGGGCGCAGGTTGCCGAACAGGCCCAGTTGCGCACGGATCTTCAGCAGGCCGCGCTCAGGGCGGATGTCACGTTCGATCTTGTCCCATTTCGGGCCACCCACGGCGCCCAGCAGCACGGCGTCGGCTGCGCGGGCACGCTCCAGGGTTTCGTCGGCCAGAGGCACGCCGTGCTTGTCGATGGCCGCGCCGCCGATCACGTCGTGGCTCAGTTCGAAGCCCAGGCTGTACTTGGCGTTAGCCACTTCCAGCACCTTGACCGCTTCGGCCATGATTTCCGGACCAATGCCGTCGCCAGGGAGAATCAGAATCTGCTTGCTCATGGGTTCCTCATTTCATCAAGCGACCCGCCCGTGGGCAGGTCGGGAAAAATTAATCAGCGTTCGGCCCACACCACCAGCACGTCGGTGCTGAAGGTGCCGTCGGCTTGAATCTCGAAATAATCGCGCACTTCCTGGCCCATTGCCTTTTGCAGCTCCAGGATCGCGGCACGCAATACCTCTGGGGTGCGCATGCGCTCGACCCACGAGGTGTATTCCAGGCGCAGGCGCTGGCGGCTGCTGTTGCGCACATGCAAACCGGCTTCGCTGAGCTGGCGCATCCACTCGCCGGCGGAATAGTCACGCACGTGGCTGGTGTCGCGCAGCACTTCGACGGTTTGCAGGTAAGTGTCCAACAGCGGGCTGCCCGGTGACAAGACGTCCACGAAAGCGGCCACGCCACCCGGTTTGAGCACCCGGCGCACTTCACGCAGGGCCAGGCCCAGGTCGCTCCAATGGTGCGCCGAGTAGCGGCTGAACACGAAGTCGAATTCGCCATCGGCAAACGGCAGGCGCTCGGCGGCGCCGTGCACGGTGCGGATGTTGTCCAGGCCACGGTCCACGGCAGCGGCGGCGACCACGTCAAGCATCTGTTGGGACAGGTCGTACGCCACCACTTCTTTAACCAACGGTGCCACGTTGAAACTCACGTGACCGGCGCCGCAACCCAGGTCCAGCAGTCGTGCAGCGCCCTGCCCGGCCAGTTCGGCCTGGAGCAGCGCGAACTCGGTGCCTTGAGCATGTACTGCGCTGCTCAGGTAGGCCGAGGCCTGTTCGCCGAATTGTTTTTGCACGACTTGGGTGTGGGCGGTGCTGGTCATGATGATGTCCCTGGTTTTTGTGTTGCTGTTGCTGGCCCTTTCGCGAGCAAGCCCGCTCCCACATTCGACCGAGTTCCTTCAGTTGAAATGCAATCAAATGCGGGAGCGGGCTTGCTCGCGAAGGGGCCAGTCCGGTCTACATGGAATCAAGCGTCACGAAATAACCAAGGCTGGCTGGCCCGGTGTTTGGTTTCAAACGCTGCAATCGCATCGCCGTCCTGCAAGGTCAGGCCGATATCGTCCAGGCCATTGATCAGGCAGTGCTTGCGGAAGGCGTCCACTTCAAAGTGATACACCTTGCCGTCCGGACGGGTCACGGTCTGTGCCGCCAGGTCGATGGTCAACTGGTAGCCCACATCGGCTTCCACCTGCTGGAACAACTCATCCACTTCGGCATCGCTCAAGATGATCGGCAGCAAGCCGTTCTTGAAGCTGTTGTTGAAGAAGATGTCGGCGTAGCTCGGCGCGATGATGCTGCGAAAGCCATATTCTTCCAGGGCCCACGGCGCGTGCTCACGGCTGGAGCCGCAACCGAAGTTTTCCCGGGCGAGCAACACGCTGGCACCCTGGTAACGCTCGGCGTTGAGTACAAAGTCCTTGTTCAGCGGGCGCTTGGAGTTGTCCTGGTAGGCGTAGCCCACGTCCAGGTAGCGCCACTCGTCGAACAGGTTCGGGCCAAAACCGGTGCGCTTGATCGATTTCAAGAACTGCTTGGGAATGATCTGGTCGGTGTCCACGTTGGCACGGTCCAACGGCGCGACTAAACCGGTGTGTTGAGTAAAAGCTTTCATCGGGTATTCCTCAGATCAATTCGCGAACGTCGATGAAACGACCGTTGACGGCAGCCGCAGCAGCCATGGCCGGGCTGACGAGGTGGGTACGGCCACCGGCGCCCTGACGCCCTTCGAAGTTACGGTTGGAGGTGGACGCGCAATGCTCGCCCGACTCCAAACGGTCCGGGTTCATCGCCAGGCACATCGAGCAACCCGGCTCGCGCCATTCAAAACCGGCTTCGAGGAAGATCTTGTCGAGGCCTTCGGCTTCAGCCTGGGCCTTGACCAGGCCCGAACCTGGCACCACGATCGCCTGCTTGATGGTAGAGGCGACTTTGCGGCCCTTGGCGATCACCGCCGCAGCGCGCAAATCCTCGATCCGCGAGTTGGTGCAGGAGCCGATGAATACGCGATCCAGCTGGATGTCGGTAATCGCCTGATTGGCTTTCAAGCCCATGTACTTCAAGGCGCGCTCGATGGAACCACGCTTGACCAGGTCGGTTTCCTTGGCCGGGTCCGGCACGTTCTGGTCAACGGCCAACACCATTTCCGGCGAGGTGCCCCAGCTGACTTGCGGCTTGATCTGGGCGGCGTCGAGGGTGACCACGGTGTCGAATACGGCATCGGCGTCGGACACCAGGTCTTTCCAGGCTTCGACTGCAGCGTCCCAATCGGCACCGCTCGGTGCGAATGGGCGACCCTTGACGTAGGCAATGGTCTTTTCGTCCGCCGCTACCATGCCCACACGGGCACCGGCTTCGATGGACATGTTGCAGATGGTCATGCGGCCTTCGATGGACAGGTCGCGAATCGCGCTGCCGGCGAATTCGATGGCGTGGCCGTTACCGCCGGCGGTGCCGATCTTGCCGATCACCGCGAGGACGATGTCTTTGGCGGTGACGCCGAAAGGCAACTCACCTTCCACCGACACCAACATGTTCTTCATTTTCTTGGCGACGAGGCACTGGGTGGCGAATACATGTTCCACCTCGGAAGTGCCGATGCCATGCGCCAACGCGCCAAACGCACCGTGGGTAGAGGTGTGGGAGTCGCCGCAAACCACGGTCATGCCAGGCAAGGTGGCGCCCTGCTCCGGGCCGATCACGTGAACGATGCCCTGGCGCACGTCATTCATCTTGAATTCGGTGATGCCGTATTCGTCGCAGTAATCATCGAGGGTCTGCACCTGGAGGCGCGACACGGTGTCGACGATGGCGTCGATCCCGCCTTTACGCTCCGGTGTGGTCGGCACGTTGTGGTCCGGGGTGGCGATGATCGAGTCGACGCGCCAAGGCTTGCGCCCGGCCAGTCGCAGGCCTTCGAACGCTTGGGGCGAGGTCACTTCATGGATGATGTGACGGTCGATGTAGATCAGCGACGACCCATCATCGCGCCGTTTCACTTCATGGGAATCCCAAAGCTTGTCGTAAAGCGTTTTGCCGGCCATCACGCGGTCCTCATCAGGTGTTTCTATGCCCCGGGCCTTGAACGATTCAATAACCCTTTGGCTTGTGAGGCTGATGGTATGGCGCTACATTAAATAACTCAAATTCATATTTTTTATGCTTTGGATTACCAACTGGAATAGCACAATGGACCTGGCCAACCTCAATGCCTTTATCGCCATCGCCGAGACCGGCAGCTTCTCCGGTGCCGGTGAACGCCTGCACCTGACCCAACCGGCCATCAGCAAGCGCATCGCCGGCCTGGAGCAACAATTAAAGGTGCGCCTGTTCGACCGGCTGGGGCGTGAAGTCGGCCTCACCGAAGCCGGACGGGCGCTGCTGCCCCGGGCGTATCAGATTCTCAATGTACTGGACGACACCCGCCGCGCCCTGACCAACCTCACCGGCGAAGTCAGCGGGCGCCTGACGCTGGCCACCAGCCATCACATCGGCCTGCACCGCTTGCCACCGGTCCTGCGCACGTTCACCCGGGAATACCCGAATGTCGCGCTGGACATTCAGTTCCTCGATTCGGAAGTGGCCTACGAAGAAATCCTCCATGGCCGCGCCGAAGTGGCCGTGATCACCCTGGCGCCGGAACCCCACACGCTGGTGCGGGCCACCCCGGTGTGGGACGACCCACTGGATTTCGTGGTGGCGCCGGAACACAGCCTGATCAGCAACGGCAGCGTCAGCCTGGCGGACATCGCCCGGCACCCGGCGGTGTTTCCCGGCGGCAACACCTTTACCCACCATATCGTGCAGCGGCTGTTCGAGGCCCAGGGCCTGACGCCAAACATCGCCATGAGCACCAACTACCTGGAAACCATCAAGATGATGGTCTCCATTGGCCTTGCCTGGAGCGTGTTGCCGCGCACCATGCTCGATGACCAGGTGGCACGCATCGCTTTGCCGGGCATACAGCTCAGTCGCCAGCTAGGCTATATCGTGCACACCGAAAGGACGCTGTCGAACGCTGCGCGGGCTTTCATGAGCCTATTGGATGCACAGGTCGATCTGCCAGGGAATCAGGCTTGAATCGCCGTGGCCCGTAGACCGTGGAACCCGCGCCGAACGCCCATCGAGCCAAGGCCCTTTGATAATGCGCAACCCCGTCGATACCGTGCCACCCCTGCCCCGCATCTACGCCCTGGACCCACAGGAGGCGGAGCAAAGCTGGGACAGCGCGCCGCAACTGCTGGCGGCGCTCAACGCTGCCCGGCTGGGCGCCTGGAGCTGGGAAATCGATACCGGCCGGATCAGCTGGTCCCGAGGCACTCAGGCCCTGTTCGGCTTCGACCCGCGCCAGCCGCTGCCTGAAGACCTGGAGTACCTGGACCTGCTGGCCCCCGAGGACCGCGCCAAGGTGGTCCGGGCCTTTCATGCGGTGCTGGCCGGCGAACCCGCTGTCCAGGCCATGCACCACCGTATCCAATGGCCCGATGGCAGCCTGCACTGGCTGGAAATCAACGGCAGCCTGCTACCGGACAAGGCCGGGCGTCGTCGAATGATCGGGGTGATCCGCGAAATCACCCACCAGCGCGAGCGCGAACACGCCCTCAGCCATTCGGAAAAGCGCTTCGCCACCCTGTTCCATTTGTGCCCGCTGATGGTCCTGCTGACCCGCCAGGCGGACGGCCTGATCAGCGAAGCCAACCAGTATTTCGAGAGCCTGTTCGGCTGGCCGTTGGCCGATGCCATTGGCCGCAGCACATTGGAGCTGGGCCTCTGGGTACACCCGGAACAACGCGCGCATCTGGTCAAGGCCACCCAGCGCAAAGGCGCCCCCATCACCATGGAAGTGCAGTTTCGCGCCAGCAACGGGCAGGTCCACGATGGCACCCTCAGCGCCCAGAAAGTCGAGCTGGACGGCGAGGACTACCTGATCAGCACCTTCCTCGACACCACCGAGCGCAAGAATGCCGAGCAGGCCCTCAAGGACAGCCAGGAGCGCCTGGACCTTGCCCTGGACTCGGCGCAACTGGGCACCTGGGACTGGCACATCCCCAGCGGCATGCTCTATGGCTCGGCCCGCGCCGCCCAATTGCACGGGCTGGAACCCCAACCGTTCCACGAATCCTTCGAGGCCTTCTTTGAAGGCATGCCCCAGGAAGAGCGCGAGAGCATGCGCAACGCCTACCGCACCCTGCGCGAAGGCCCGGCGGGCAACTACCAACTGACCTACCGCGTGCAACTGGAAGACGGCAGTTCGCGCTACCTGGAAAGCCGCGCCCGCCTGTATCGCGATGACACGGGCGTACCGTTGCGAATGGCCGGGACCCTGCTCGACATCACCGACCAGGTTGAACGTGAGCAGCGCCTGATCGCATCCGAAGAAAAATTCGCCAGCCTGTTCCTCGCCAGCCCCGACCCGATCTGCGTGACGCGCCTGGAGACCGGCCAGTTTATCGAGATCAACCCGGCCTTCACCCAGACCTTCGGCTGGACCGCCGCCGAGGTGCTCAACAACAACGCCGAGCAGATCGGCTTGTGGGAGGAGTCCAGCCAACGCCTGCAGCGCATCGAGCAGGTGATCCGCGAACAATCCCTGAGCAACGTGGCAATCACCGTTCATCACAAGAACGGCCAGACCCTGAACTGTGTGATATCCAGCCGCCTGATCCAGGTCAGCGACCAACCCTGCATCGTCACCACCCTGCGGGACATCACCCAACAACAGCGCTCGGAAGCGGCGCTCAAGGCCAGCGAAGAGAAGTTCGCCAAGGCCTTTCATTCCAGCCCCGATGCGGTGTCGATCACCGAGCGCGATACCGGGCGCTACGTGGAGGTCAATGACGGCTTCTGCCGCCTCACCGGCTACCGCGCCGAAGAAGCGATCGGCCTGACGCTGTACCAGATCGGCATCTGGGCCGATGAAAACCAGCGCGCGGCGTTATTGGCCGAGTTGCAGATCAAGGGCCGCATTCATCACCTGGAAATGCTCTGGCACAACAAGCGCGGCGAAGTGCTGGCGGTTGAAGTGTCGGTGGAGCCCATCACCCTCAATGAAACCCCCTGCCTGTTGCTGACCGCCCGGGACGTCAGCCTGCTGAAAAACGCCCAGGCGCAGATTCGCCACCTGGCCTATCACGACCCCCTGACCAACCTGCCCAACCGCGCCCTGCTGATGGACCGCCTGAGCCAGCAGATCGCCCTGCTCAAGCGCCACAACCTGCGGGGCGCCCTGCTGTTTCTTGACCTGGACCATTTCAAGCACATCAACGATTCCCTCGGCCACCCGGTCGGCGACACGGTGCTGAAGATCGTCACTGCACGCCTTGAAGCCAGTGTGCGCATGGAAGACACCGTGGCACGCCTGGGCGGCGATGAGTTTGTGGTGCTGCTCAGCGGCCTGGAAGGCACGCGCCCTCAAGTCAGCACTCAAGTCCAGGAGCTGGCCGATACCCTGCGCGAACTGTTATCCGAACCGATGTTCCTGGATGGCCACCGCCTGCAAGTCACCCCGAGCATTGGCGTGGCGCTGATCCCCGATCACGGCTCAACCCCGGCCGATTTGCTCAAGCGCGCCGACATCGCCCTGTACCGGGCCAAGGATTCAGGGCGCAACACCATCCAGATGTTCCACAACAGCATGCAGAAAACCGCCAGCGAGCGGCTGCGCATGGAAACCGACCTGCGCCTGGCCCTGTCCCGCGGTGAGTTCAGCGTGCATTACCAACCCCAGGTGGATGCGCGCGGCAACACCATCGTCGGCGCCGAGGCCCTGGTGCGCTGGCAACATCCGCAGTTGGGCGCACAGTCCCCGACGGAATTCATCAAGGTCCTGGAAGACAGCGGCCTGATCCTTGAAGTCGGCACCTGGATCCTCGACGAAGCCTGCAGCACCTTCGCGCAGTTGATTGCCGAGGGCCTGGTAGACCCGCTGAACTTCAGCCTGTGCGTCAACATCAGCCCGCGGCAGTTTCGCCAGAATGATTTTGTCGAACGGGTAGAACGCAGCCTGCGCACCCACCACCTGCCTTATACCCTGCTGAAGCTGGAGATCACCGAAGGCATCGTGATCCAGAATCTGGACGACACCATCAGCAAAATGCGCCGCCTGAAAAAGCTCGGCGTGAGTTTTGCGATGGATGATTTCGGCACCGGCTATTCGTCGCTGACCTACCTCAAGCGCCTGCCGGTGGATGCGCTGAAGATCGACCAGTCGTTTGTGCGCGACGCCACCCATGACCCCAACGATGCGGAGATCATCCGTGCCATTGTGGCCATGGCGCGCAGCTTGAACCTGGACGTCATTGCCGAAGGAGTGGAAACCCCTGAGCAACTGGCGTTTTTGCAGGGGCTTGGGTGTCATTTGTATCAGGGGTATCTGCACAGTCGGCCCTTGCCGGTGGAAGGGTTCAGGCAGGTACTGAAGCGAATGCCTCAGGCCACTTCATCGGAATAAGTCGCACCGGATTTTCCTGATGGGCAGCTGCTTTTTGAGCCTGTAGGTTCAGGTGCTTTCCATTTTCGGACACGCCTACCATGCAGGATGCAAAGCACTCCCCGGCGCTGCTGGGCGGCGCGACGCGTATGCCTGCGGTGCAACGGATGGTTGCCGCATTGTTTGGCCGTCTCCCCTACCGTCACCCATTGATGGTAGGCCTCGTTGAGGTGACGTGCATGGCCGTTGTCCGCCAGGGACAACATGCCGAACAACTGGTCGCGATCATTGTTTCCCCAGCTGCCGTCGAGATCAATAGGGGAAGGACCCGCATGGAAAGCCGGCTCGAGATAACCGGCGCCAGGGTTGATGGACACCATGGGAGCAGACAGGGCATACAGCCAATGCTGTTGAATTTCATCCATGACCAGGAGGTTCCAAGAGTCGATGAGAGTAGCCGAGGCCAACTACGTATGCGGACACAGATTGCAAGGCATATGCAGCCGGCCACCATCGGACTTGTCTTTTCTGCGCGCAGAAAAAAGACCACGAGATCTCGTGGCCTGTGTTTCTCAAACTTTGCACCTTTGAACCTAAACCAGCGTTAGCGCGGTGCCCTCTTCATCCATCCAGCTTGATGATTTCAGTGGGTGTTTATACCCGTAATCATCAAAAGCCCCATCAACGACGACAACAGAATGCATGAAGTTCGCCAACGTGCCGGTTGCACCATCTGCCAGCGCCTGGACGCTGCTGCTTCGGGTAAAGGCGAACAAACCCAGACGCCGCAGTGCATCACCGGGGGTCTCGCCATCATTGAGCGTACTCATCGCCGCTTCAAAGCTCTCGCCGGCACGAAACTCGTGGTTCTCCATTTGCGCCCGCTTGGCGCTGACGGCGTACAGGAAATTCGCATCCTTGAGCAGGCCGGCGTCGGTGCCTTTGAAATTCGAGTGTTCCCGGGCTGTTTTCAGTTCTGCATGGGTCAAGCTGACCTTGCTGGAATCGCGCATCGTCACGGTGTAACCGTCGCGGGTCTCGGTGATGTTTTTATAGATGCCCCGGGGACTTTGCCCATACTTCATCATCGCCGCCTTGATCGCCGATACCGTGACACAGTTCCCCTCGACGCCTTGATAGAATCCACGCCAGATATCCCCAGGCTTGACCCCGACCGGCACATTGGAAATAGGCAGGGGCCGCGAGCTTGAACCAACGGGCACTCCGTCCGGTACCTCCTCGGCGAGCATGTAGCCATAAGATTTGACGATCGATGGCTTGTCACCATTGCTGTGCTGCAGGCCATCCAGTACCAAGGCACTCGAATAGCCAAAAGTACTGACCACCCCGACCGCGCCCTGCTCCTGCATCTTGGCGGGTGGCACGATGCGCAAGAAGCCAGTCATGCCCAAGCCCTTCAACACGCGGTATTCCGTATCGCCTTTGAGCGTGTTCGATAAAACCTTTTCAAACGATGCCCCAGGGTCCTGGTCACCGCGGGTCATCTGCTTGCGCTTCGTGTACGCCGCCAGCATGAAGTTGGCCTGCTTCACCGCGTCGGGGTTGTTCCCAGCGAAACGCGAGGCCGTGGTCGCTTGCTGCAACTCTTGCAGGGAAAAATGCAGTTCGAAACCGTCCTTCATCGTGATGTCATAACCGTCTCCCGCCGGGGTGACTTTCTCGAACATATCCGTGGCGTCTGGACCAAACCTCATCATCATCATTTTTATGACGCAGGCATGGCTGCTGCCATCAACAACCTCACCGAATCCTCGCTCGGCCGCGTTAAATCCGCTGAGAATGTCAACGGGCTTGCGGCCACGCCGGGTGGACGGCGTATCGACGTGGGGAACATCGACCGGAGCAACCGGCACATCTCGCTTGACCGGCTTAGCCGTTTGCCCCTCCTTGTCCAGCACGTAGACGTAGGGACGGTCGGGGCGATATTGACGGTCAAACCGATGCGCCACCCCATCCCGAATCAACGCGGCACCGAAGTTATGCGCCTCCATGACGCCGACAGAGTTCTTGCCGACGAGTTGCTCCGAAGGGATCTGCTGCATAAAACGGCCCATGCCCATGCCCTTGAGCAGGTTCGATGCAGTCTCACCCTGTAAGGACGTGGTCAAGGCCGCGTTAAAGCTGCTGCTGATACGGCTGTCGGAACTGGACAATTGTTTGCGCTTGACGAAGACAGCCAATGCGAAATTCGCGTTTTCCACTGTACTGGCATCACCACCGACAAATCTCGACGCTGAGGCAGTGCCATGCACTTCATGATCGGCAACATGCAACTTATAACCGTCTTTCAGCGTAACGTCATACCCCGAGCCAACGCGCTTTACTTCATCAAATAGATCAGCGCGCGCAGGACCGAAGGTCGATATCATCATCTGGATAACAGCAGAATGGCTGCTCGTATCAAAATGCTCACCGAACTGTCGCTCGGTAGAATTCAAAGTACTTACACTGTCGACGGATTTATTTTCACCCCCGTATACACGCGCAGGATGATGGACCGCCGTACTCATTGCATAACCCGTATTCATCGAAATCATGGAGCACTCCTTTAAAGGGCGAACACACAATAGCCCGTGGTAAACGCTGCCACCTGCACGTTGCGTTCAGGCATTAAAAGAAAGTGCATGAACACGGCATACAGTATTTTCTGCACGCGATGAACTGCACTCAGTCAGATAATAAGTTCAACAAGATCTAGTTATAGATTTAACGTGTTGCGCAGCAACGATCATCTTCTTATTGTTTTATGGACGGCCCGTTAGCCAACCAATGCAATAGCCCGTCCAAACCGCGGTCTTCCCGCTTTAGTCCCATACATCTCCTCACACCCATCAACCACTGCTACAGAGTGCCTGCTCCTGTTGACCATACCGATCAATGATTTATCAGCAAACGCACTGACCGGAACTTCTTTCATATGCTGGCGCAAGCCCAGACGCTTGAAGCCTTCCCCGGGCCCCGTTTCGTCCTCACCGTCGTTGAGGCTGTTTATCGCGGATTGAAAGCTCCTGCCTGCAGTCCCGTCATTGTTTTCCAGCATCGCTCGCTTGGCGCTGACGGCAAATAGAAAGTGCGCATCCTTGAGCATGCCGGGATCGCGCATCGGGACAAACTTCGAGCCACGCCTGGCCTGGGCCAATTCATCCTTGCTCAAATCCAGCGCGTACCCGTCACGCATGACAATGTGATAGCCATCACCCTTGGCTTGAACAGACTTGAAGATATCAGTCGGGCTTTGACCGAACTTCGCCATCGCCGCCTTGATCGCCGAAATGGTCACGCAATTACCGTCAGGGCCCTGGCGAAAACCGTTCCATATATTTGCCGGCTTGGCGCCGTTGCGCTTATCGGACAGATCAGGAAGCGGCTGCGGTGTTGGATCCGGCAGGGGGGCATCCGGCTTGGGCAGCACTGCCGGCGGGGGCGCAGGCGTTACCTTGGTCGCCACTGTATTCGCCAGTTCCTTGCCCGCCAGCAGGCCTTGCAACTGTGTAAAAAACTGGGTGAACAGTTCGAGGAGCTTTGCTAACAGCGGGGTGTCGCTGGCTGTGTTCCCAGCGGTACTTTGATCGTTATTACCGAACGATGAGAGGACTTGGTTATTAACGAATACCGGCTGCACGGGAACCGATCGTCCTGGTGTGTTGCCGGTTTGCGAATGTTGATAATAGTTTCTGACCGCGCCCGCATTATTGATTTCTGAACAAGACATATAACCATCCTTCATCAAGGGCCCCCCGACGTTTTTTATCGGGAGCGCCTTGTTGAAAAAAACTGAGGAAGTGGCCGACTTACCTGCTTATCCGGCGGCCGGGATTAAACCGCCAGTCGTTGTCGAACGCTCGACGCCTGCCGCTGGTTTCGAACTCAAAGAAATCCTCAGACGGCCCTGGCGAAGTGATGTCCGGCTCCGGCTTATCCGGCTTCGGAGCATCTGGTTTAGGCGCATCCGGCTTCGGTGGGACCGGAGCGTCTGGCTTCGGCGGGACCTGTGCATCGGGCTTCGGCGGAACTGGCACGTCTGCCTTCGGCGGAACCGGTGCATCGGGCTTAGGCGGAACCGGCACGTCCGGCTTCGGCGGGACCGGTGCATCGGGCTTCGGCGGAACCGGTGCATCAGGCTTAGGCGGGACCGGTGCATCGGGCTTAGGCGGGACCGGCACGTCCGGCTTCGGCGGGACCGGTGCATCTGGCTTAGGCGGGACCGGCACGTCCGGCTTCGGCGGGACCGGTGCATCGGGCTTCGGCGGAACTGGCACGTCTGGCTTCGGCGGGACCGGTGCATCGGGCTTAGGCGGGACCGGCTTCGTTGCATCCGGGTGAGGACAATGGCAGTTCATCACTTGGACCGTGACGTTCACGTCGGAACTGCTCCGGGCGTTCGGCTGCACGTCCTTGCCCGATGCGGGGTCTGGCCTGCGGGGCTCTGGCAGGGGTTTAGGCGTTACCTTAACCTCGGAACTCGGGACCGCTGGATTGTTTGCTGGCTTGTCTTTCTGTACCGACACCTCAGGGTTGGGCCCGGACTTGTCCTTGAGTGCAGTGTTCAATACCGGCGAGTTGGTCTCGGCTTTGTCCTTGGCTACAGTGTTCGGCACTTGCGAGTCAGTCCCCGCCTTGTCCTTGGCCGCAGTGTCCGGCACATTCGACTTACTGTCCGCCTTATCCTTCACCGGAGTATCGCTACTCTTTTCGGGTTTAGGCAGCGGGCCAGCATCGGGTACCAACTTGGGCATCCCGCCCTGTCCGGACAGCATGTTCCGTATGGCCTTGAATGCATATTCAAACAACTCGAACAACTTCTCGAGTGCATCCTTGTTGAAGGTAACGGTTCCATCCGTCACCACGGCAGGATTGTTTTTCAATACTGTGCCGGGCGTGTTCGCCCGGATTTCGCCGGCGCTCTTGTCGACAGACTTTGGCAGGTCTGCATTCTGCTGATTGAAGTCATTAGTCAAGCGAGGGAAATTATTGACCGACAAATTAGACATAAAAAAATCCTTATTCAGTGATTGCCAAAACTACTTCAGCGGTCTGCAAACAGACCGTCCAGGTTCTGGACTGGAAACAAACCCGAGTGCTGCACACTCCCTACTTTCGTGGGTGTTGCGAGCATCGGGTTCCGAAAATCGGCCTTCACATAAGGAAATCAAATGAAAATAGAGACTTTATCCTATGGACTTTCCGTAAAACATCATGCTTACCCGGTGGTCGCCGTGGGCAAAATGGATATATCAGGCAACAGTCAGCCGTTAAGGCAAATTGATGAAATCACTCACCCACGCCAGTCATTCATATCTGTGTTATTGCGCGCGCCCCTCATACTCCAACTAACAAAACTTAAAAATATGCGCCGCTGACACCGCAAGACTCTGTAGCAAACAAGAAACTTGCTCACATATATAAAGCAATCAAAAAGCTCTAGTCACGTGCCCACAAACACTCGCTGTTAACGATCCGCGGCCTTATTTCAAGCAAAAAAAAGGGCGCCCACGGCACCCTTTCCTAGTGAATTGAAACGCTTATATATATGTACTCAATTTTGCAGCGCAACCGAATCAGGCACCCCTAACAATCGTCCTACCTGCTCCAGGTCGGTTTCCCGCCGCATCAGCGTAAATAGTTCAACTGCTTCGGGATAGTTGCGGGTCAGCATCGCCAGCCATTGCTTCAAGCGTCCCGGCGCCTGGCGCTCGGTCAATTGCTCAACGGATTGCCGCCAGAATTCCTGGAGCATGGGTTGCATCTGCGCCCAAGTCATCTCGACCACCTCTTCCCCGGCCCGCGCGGCAGCAATCTGCCGGGCCAGGTCGGGACGGGCCACCAGGCCGCGACCGAGCATGATGTCTTCGACACCGCTGATTTCGCGACACCGCCGCCAGTCTTCAACGCTCCAGATATCACCGTTGGCGAACACCGGCACCTTGACCACCTCTTGCACACGCGGGATCCACTCCCAGTGCGCCGGAGGTTTGTAGCCATCAGCCTTGGTGCGGGCATGCACCACGATATGCGCTGCGCCGCCTTCGGCCAGGGCCGTGGCGCACACCAAGGCACCGTCGGGGCTGTCGAAGCCCAGGCGCATCTTGGCCGTGACGGGAATATGTGCCGGCACCGCACGCCGTACGTGTTCGACGATCTGGTTAAGCAGCTCCGGCTCCTTGAGCAGCACCGCACCGCCACGGGACTTGTTCACGGTCTTGGCCGGGCAACCGAAGTTGAGGTCAACCACCTGAGAGCCCAGCTCACACGCCAGGGCGGCGTTTTCCGCCAAACACACCGGGTCTGAACCGAGTAACTGCACACGCAGCGGCACGCCGGCAGCGGTCTTGGCACCGTGCAGCAACTCAGGGGCGAGTTTGTGGAAATAGGCAGGCGTCAGCAGGCGGTCGTTGACCCGGATGAACTCGGTCACGCACCAATCAATACCACCGACCCGGGTCAGCACGTCCCGCAGGATGTTGTCGACCAACCCCTCCATGGGCGCCAAAGCAATTTGCATGGAAAACACTCAACGAAAAACGTGGCGCAGTTTACTGGTTTCAGACGCTGGCAGGTAATTCGCCTTGCAGCGCAGGGCCATAACCCTCAAGAAATTCCGACGGCATGCGCTTGGGCTTGCCGCTGGACAGTTCGATGCAGACAAAGGTGGTTTGCGCTCGCAGCAAGGTAGCGCCATCACGCGGGCGTACCAGCTGGAAGCGTCGGGTCATTTTCAGGCGCTGGTCCCAGTCGACGATCCAGGTCGCTAACTGCAGCTCATCGCCCTCGTAACCGGCGGCGAGGTAATCGATCTCATGACGCACCACGGCCATCGCGCGATCCAGCCTGCGGTACTCGCTAAGGTCCAGCCCCAGGCGCTGGGAATGGCGCCAGGCGCAGCGTTCGAGCCAGGACACGTAAACGGCGTTGTTGGCGTGCCCCAGACCGTCGATGTCGTCGGCACCGACCTGCAGATCAATGATAAACGGCGTTGCCAAATCCCAGCCCATGGGGTGCTCCCGGTCGATTAATGTCGGCGGCGAGCAGTGTAACCCATGGCTCAGGCGGTTTGGCGCTCCGGCACGTGGCGGCCGGCCAGCAGCGCCAGCACGCCTTCGATCACACGCGGATCCGCCAGCACTTTCTGGTGCCCGCCCTGCTCCAGGCGCAGCAGGCGGCTGTCGAACCAGGCGTCATGGATGACCTGGCAAGCCTTGACCGAGACGAAGGTATCGTCTTCGGCATGCACGATCAGGCCCGGGATATTCATTTGATAGTGGGCGACATCGAGGTGCTTGAGGGGCATGCCCATCGTCAGCTCGACCTCCTGGATAAACGCCGAACGCGCTCGCGCCGGCAAACCGACCATGCCGGCAAAGCCGCGCAGTACGTCGAGAAACCGCGAGGGTGCGGCGATGCTGACCAACGCCTTGGTGCGCAAGCCCAACTGCACCGCCAACATCGCGCTGGCCCCACCCATGGAGTGACCGACAACCGCATGCAGCGGTGGCAGTTCGGCAGCCGCTTCCAGCATGGCGCGGGCAAACAGCAGCACATGGGCTTCGCGCCCCGGCGAACGCCCGTGAGCCGGACCATCCAGCGCAACCACCGAATAACCCGCCTCCACCAATGCGCTGATCAGGCTGGCGAATTGCGTTGGGCGCCCTTCCCAGCCGTGCATCAACAGCACCGCAGGGCCCTGGCCCCACTTCAGCGCCGACAGGCCGAAACGCAAAGTGATGCGCTCGGACTGCGCCAGCAGCGGCAGCTCCCAGTCACGGGGCGGCAAATCGCGAGGCGTCATGAACACCCGACGCATCTTACTAGCCACCGTTTGCGGCGCCAGCCGGCCCAAGGTGCCATTGACGCCACGAATCCATTTCAACGTGCCCATCGCTCATCCCTCAGGCCAGAAGCCGTTCTTAACGCACTGCGGACTTGGCCGCACGCAACACACGATCCGATAACTCACCCGGGCCCAGGGCGCGGGCCAGCGACAAGCCACCGATCATCAGTGCCATGTCGGCCAAGGCCTTGTCGGTGTCTTCCGGGCTGGCGGCCAGCTGTGCTGCCATCAGTTCGCAGTGTTCGTTCAAGGCCTGGCGAAATTCGTCCGGCAGGCGGCTCATCTCGCCCACGGTGGACGGGATCGGGCACGCCTGGCTGGTGGAGTCACGGTGTTTACGCGACAGGTAGAACGCTGCGACCAGCGCGCGACGCTCTTCACCGGTCAGCGAGGAGTCCATGTCATCGACGGCGGCGCGACGCCGGGCCAGCAACTCGGTGAAGGCCTCCAGCATCAGTGCGTCCTTGCTTTCAAAGTGCGCGTAGAAACCGCCGACGGTAAGCCCCGCCGCGCCCATGACTTCACCCACACTCGGCTCGGCCGGGCCGCGTTGTACCAGGGCGGCGCCGGCAGCTTGCAGAATGCGTTCACGGGTTTGCGCTTTTTTATCGTTCATCGTTGCCTCCGAATCTCATGCTTCGAATATTATTACCATAATAATATTTCGCAAGCCACAGGCATGACCATTGGTCAGAAGAACATTCAGGGAAAAAGGAAGGAGGGTTGGCCAAACGCCAGACAAACAAAAGGGCCATTCAATAATTGAATGACCCTTAAAAATCCCGCAGAGCGGGTAATCGTGGCGTCCCCTAGGGGACTCGAACCCCTGTTACCGCCGTGAAAGGGCGGTGTCCTAGGCCACTAGACGAAGGGGACACAAACCTTCTGTACAACTGATCAGCGCTGAGAACTGATCGAATTCAAGGACGGTGTGGCCAGACCTTGAACCTGTAAATTGGTGGAGCTAAACGGGATCGAACCGTTGACCTCTTGCATGCCATGCAAGCGCTCTCCCAGCTGAGCTATAGCCCCGGATTTTTCGCCTCGCGGCGCAGCAGACCTTTCGAACTGCTTGTTGAAACTGGCGTCCCCTAGGGGACTCGAACCCCTGTTACCGCCGTGAAAGGGCGGTGTCCTAGGCCACTAGACGAAGGGGACACAAACCTTCTATACAACGTGATCAGGCTGAGTCTGATCGAATTCAAGGACGGTGTGGCCAGACCTTGAACCTGTAAATTGGTGGAGCTAAACGGGATCGAACCGTTGACCTCTTGCATGCCATGCAAGCGCTCTCCCAGCTGAGCTATAGCCCCTCGTCGGTGAGGACGGGGCGAATCTTAATGGCGTATTCGAAACGTGTCAAATTTATTTTCAACAATTTTCAAAATTTTTTGCCGAGATAACAATCACTTACCGAGCAAACCCCGGAAAACCGGGGTTTGGCCGTTACAACAGCGTGCTTAAGCGATAGCGCCGAGCAGCTTTTCCCATTCCTTGTTCTCTTTCTTCGACACACCACCAAGCAAATCAAGGGCTTGGCGCAGACGGAAGCGAGTCAGGTCCGGGCCCAGAATTTCCATCGCATCGAGCACCGACACCGAACTCGCCTGCCCGGTGATCGCGGCAAACATCAGCGGCATGGCATCGCGCAATTTCAGCTCCAGGGATTCAACCACCGCCTGGATAGTCGCGGTAATCGCATCCTTCTCCCACTGGCGCAGGCTTTCGAGCTTCCACAGGATCAACTGCATTAACTGGCGAACCTGGTCACCCGAGAGTTTCTTCGACTCAAACAGCTTCACGTCCGGGTTCACGCCACCGGCAAAGAAGAAACTCGCCAACGGTGCGACCTGGCTGAAGGTCTCCACCCTGCCCTGCACCAGCGGCGCGATCTTCATCATGTACTCGGGGTTCAACGCCCACTGCTGCACGCGGCTGGCGAACTCTTCCACCGGCAGGTCACGCAGCCACTGGCCGTTGAGCCACGACAGCTTCTCGATGTCGAAGATCGGCCCACCCAGGGACACGCGGGACAGGTCGAAGTTATCGACCATTTCCTGCAACGAGAACTTCTCGCGCTCGTCCGGCATCGACCAGCCCATGCGGCCCAGGTAGTTGAGCATCGCTTCGGGCATGAAGCCCATGCGCTCGTAGAAAGTCACCGAGGTCGGGTTCTTGCGCTTGGACAGCTTGCTCTTGTCCGGATTACGCAGCAGCGGCATGTAGCATAGCTGCGGTTGTTCCCAGCCGAAGTACTCGTACAGCAGGATCAGTTTCGGCGCCGATGGCAGCCACTCTTCGCCACGCAGTACGTGGGTAATGCCCATCAGGTGGTCGTCCACCACGTTGGCCAGGAAGTACGTCGGCAGGCCGTCGGTCTTCATCAGCACTTGCATGTCCATGCGGTCCCACGGGATCTCGACGTCACCGCGCAGCATGTCCGGCACCACGCACACGCCTTCGCTCGGCACCTTCATGCGGATAACGTGCGGCTCGCCGGCGGCCAGGCGCCGGGCCACTTCTTCCTTCGACAGCAGCAGTGCGCGGCCGTCATAACGCGGGGTTTCGCCACGGGCCTGCTGCTCGGCGCGCATCTGGTCCAGCTCTTCGGCGGTGCAGAAGCACGGGAAGGCATGGCCCATGTCAACCAGTTGCTGGGTGTACTGCTTGTAGATGTCGCTGCGCTCGCTCTGGCGATACGGGCCGTGGGGGCCGCCGACGTCCGGGCCTTCAGCCCAGGTAATGCCCAACCAGCGCAGGGCATCGAAAATCTGCTGTTCCGACTCGCGCGTGGAGCGCAGTTGATCGGTGTCTTCGATCCGCAGGATGAATTCACCGCCATGCTGCTTGGCAAAGCAGTAGTTGAACAAGGCGATGTAAGCAGTACCTACGTGGGGATCCCCAGTAGGCGATGGCGCGATGCGCGTGCGGACGGTGGTCATGGCGGGTCTCGAATTGGCGATAAAACTGAAAATGAAACAAGGGGCGAATGGTAACAGCCCCAAGCCCTTGGGCTCCAGCGTGGGGAGGCGAACAAAGGGCATATGAGACAAGCTCCGGTCTCAAGTCTCGACATGGCTATTTGCCAGACCGTTCGCTGGCTATATTCCATTACCTTTTGTCGACGACATCATCGCCATGCCTGCCCCGCTCAAACGCCGCCTGTTTATCTTCCTGTTTATCGTGGTCCTGATCGCCGGGGGCTTTTTCGCCCAGTGGTTCTTCAAGGGCCGTTTTTATGAAAGCACCGACAACGCCTACGTCCAGGGCGAGATCACCCGGGTCTCCAGCCAACTGGGTGCGCGCATCGTCGAGGTGCTGGTGGGCGACAACGAGCACGTGGAAAAAGGCCAACTGCTGGTCAAGCTCGAAGGCGACGACTTCCACCTCGCCGTCGACCGCGCCAACGCCGCCCTGGCCATGCGCGAAGCCGAGCGTGTGCAGGCCCAGAGCAAACTGACCCAGCAAGCCAGCCTGATCGCCGCCGGTGCAGCCAAGGTCTCGTCCAGCCAGGCCACCCTCGGCCGCTCGCAGATCGACCTGAACCGCGCACAAACCCTGCGCAAACCCGGCTATGTCTCCGAAGAACGGGTCACCACCCTCGACGCCGACAACCACATCGCCCGCTCCCAGGTGACCATGGCCCAGGCCGACCTGCAGGGCCAGCGCCAGCAGGTCAACGCCCTGAACGCCGAGATCAAGCGCCTCGACGCGATGATCGCCAACGCCAGGACTGACCTGGCCCAGGCCGAACTAAACCTGACCCGCAGCGAAATCCACGCGCCCATCAGCGGCCTGATCGGCCAGCGTGCCGCGCGCAACGGTCAATACGTACAGGCCGGCGCCTACCTGCTGTCGATCGTCCCGGACCAGGACATCTGGGTGCAGGCCAACTTCAAGGAAACCCAGATCGGCCACATGCAGCCTGGGCAAAAAGCCGAGCTGACATTCGACGCCTACAGCGATACTCCAATCGAAGGCCGCGTGGCCAACCTGTTCGGCGCTTCCGGCGCGCAATTCAGCCTGCTGCCGCCGGACAATGCCACGGGCAACTTCACCAAAGTCGTACAACGGATTCCGGTCAAACTGACCTTCGCCACCGACAACCCGCTGCAGGGCAAAATCCGCCCGGGCATGTCGGTGACGGTCAAAGTGAACATCCAAGACCCGCACGATGGCCGGTGATCAACTGCTGCCGCCGGTAGGCGAACCGAGCCGGCGCGACTGGATCGCGGTCATGAGCGTGATGCTCGGCGCCTTCATGGCAGTGCTCGACATCCAGATCACCAACTCGTCCCTCAAGGACATCCAGGGCGCGCTGTCGGCCACCCTGGAAGAAGGTTCGTGGATTTCCACCTCCTACCTTGTGGCCGAAATCATCATGATCCCCCTCACCGCCTGGCTGGTGCAGCTGCTGTCGGCGCGTCGGCTGGCGGTGTGGGTCTCGGGCGGGTTCCTGATCGCCTCGCTGATGTGCTCCATGGCCTGGAGCCTGGAAAGCATGATCGTATTCCGCGCGCTGCAGGGCTTTACCGGCGGCGCGCTGATCCCCCTGGCGTTCACCCTCACGCTGATCAAGCTGCCCGAACATCACCGCGCCAAAGGCATGGCCATGTTCGCC
Organism: Pseudomonas sp. D8002; assembly: GCF_013385695.1. Classification (NCBI taxonomy): domain Bacteria; kingdom Pseudomonadati; phylum Pseudomonadota; class Gammaproteobacteria; order Pseudomonadales; family Pseudomonadaceae; genus Pseudomonas; species Pseudomonas sp. D8002. The sequence goes on along the minus strand of NZ_JACAPM010000037.1, from coordinate 93,710 downwards.
ATGACCGCCACCTTCGCCCCGTCCATCGGCCCGACCATTGGCGGCTGGCTCACGGAAAACTGGGGTTGGGAATACATCTTCTACATCAACATCCCACCGGGCCTGATCATGATCGCCGGGCTGCTGTACGGCCTGGAGAAAAAGGACTCCAACTGGGACTTGCTCAAAAGCACCGACTATCTCGGCATCCTTACCATGGCCGTAGGCCTTGGGTGTTTGCAGGTGTTTCTGGAAGAAGGCCATCGCAAGGATTGGCTGGAATCCAGCCTGATTGTCAGCCTGGGCACCGTCGCCCTGTTGAGCTTGATCACCTTTGTGATCGTGCAGATGTCCAAGCCCAACCCGCTGATCAACCTGCGGATCCTCGGCAATCGCAATTTCGGGCTATCGAGTATTTCGAGCCTGGGGATGGGCGTGGGGTTGTATGGCTCGATTTATCTGCTGCCGCTGTACCTGGCGCAGATCCAGAACTACAACGCCCTGCAAATCGGCGAAGTGATCATGTGGATGGGGGTTCCGCAGCTGTTTTTGATTCCGCTGGTGCCCAAGCTGATGAAGTACGTGTCGCCCAAATGGCTGTGCACCCTGGGGTTCGGGCTGTTCGGGTTGGCGAGTTTTTCATCGGGGGTGCTGAACCCGGACTTTGCTGGCGACCAGTTCAACCGCATCCAGATCATCCGTGCGTTGGGGCAGCCGTTGATCATGGTGACAATTTCGTTGATTGCCACGGCATACATCATGCAGAAGGACGCGGGGTCGGCGTCGAGCCTGTTCAATATCCTGCGAAACCTGGGCGGGGCGATCGGGATTGCGTTGCTGGCGACGCTGCTGGATGCGCGCACCAAGACCTACTTTGATTACCTGCGTGAGGCGATTGTGCCGACCAATCCACAGGTGGCAGAGCGCATGGCCAGGCTGACGGAGACGTTTGGGAGTGAGACGGCGGCGTTGGGCAAGTTGAGTGAGATAGCGCATCAGCAGGCGCAGATCATGGCCTACAACGATGCGTTTCACTTTGTGGGATTGGCGCTGGGGATCAGCATGGTGGCGATCTTGTTGACCAAGGCGTTGCCGGCGGGGCTCAAGGCTGGGGAAGCCCACTGAAATAACCTGTGGCGAGGGAGCTTGCTCCCGCTGGGCTGCGAAGCGGCCCCAAAATTCTGGGAGCGCTTCGCACTCCAGCGGGAGCAAGCTCCCTCGCCACAAAGAGCTTGAAGATCGTTCCCACGCTCTGCGTGGGAATGCCTCACTGGACGCTCCGCGTCCGCTCTTGGGACGCAGAGCGTCCCGGGCTGCTTTCCCACGCAGAGCGTGGGAACGATCATCAGACCGCCAGCAACCGCTCCCGCAACTTGCCGATCTCATCGCGCATCTGCGCCGCCGCTTCAAACTCCAGATCCCGCGCCAACTGGTACATCTTCTCTTCCAGCTGGCGAATACGCTTGGTGATCTCGCTCGGCGAACGCAATTCCGCTTCGTACTTGGCATTCTCCTCCGCAGCCTTGGCCATGCCCTTGCGCTTCTTGCTGCGCGAACCCGGCACCGTTGCGCCTTCCATGATGTCGGCCACGTCCTTGAACACACCCTTCGGCGTGATGCCATGCTCCAGGTTGTAGGCAATCTGCTTGTCGCGACGACGCTCGGTCTCGCCAATCGCCCGTTCCATGGAACCGGTAATCCGGTCCGCATACAGAATCGCCCGGCCATTCAGGTTGCGCGCCGCCCGGCCAATGGTCTGGATCAACGAGCGCTCGGAACGCAGGAAGCCTTCCTTGTCCGCATCCAGAATCGCCACCAGGGACACTTCCGGCATATCCAGGCCTTCACGCAGCAGGTTGATCCCCACCAGCACATCGAACGCCCCCAGGCGCAGGTCGCGGATGATTTCCACGCGCTCCACGGTGTCGATGTCCGAGTGCAAATAGCGCACGCGCACGCCGTGGTCGGCCAGGTAATCGGTCAAGTCTTCGGACATACGCTTGGTCAGCGTGGTGACCAGCACCCGCTCTTCCAGGGCCACGCGCTTGGTGATCTCCGAGAGCAAGTCATCCACCTGGGTCAGCGCCGGGCGGATTTCGATTTGCGGGTCCACCAGGCCGGTCGGGCGCACCAGTTGCTCAATCACACGCCCGGCATGTTCGGCCTCGTAGTTACCCGGCGTGGCCGAGACAAAAATCGTCTGCGGGCTGATGCCTTCGAACTCGTCAAAACGCATCGGCCGGTTATCCAGCGCCGATGGCAGGCGGAAGCCGTATTCCACCAGGGTCTCTTTACGGGAACGGTCACCTTTGTACATCGCGCCCACCTGCGGCACGCTGACGTGGGACTCGTCGATCACCAGCAAGGCATCGTCCGGCAGGTAATCGAACAAGGTAGGTGGCGCCTGCCCGGACTCGCGGCCCGAAAGGTAGCGCGAGTAGTTTTCGATGCCGTTGCAGTAGCCCAGCTCGAGGATCATCTCCAGGTCGAAGCGGGTGCGCTGTTCCAGGCGCTGGGCCTCCACCAGCTTGTTGTTGGAACGCAGGTATTCCAGGCGCTCCACCAGCTCAGCCTTGATGCCCTCGATGGCGCCCATCAGGGTTTCGCGCGGGGTCACGTAGTGGCTTTTCGGGTAGAAGGTGAAGCGCGGCAGCTTGCGGATCACCTCGCCGGTCAACGGGTCGAAGGCCGACAGGCTCTCGACTTCATCGTCGAACAGCTCGATACGGATCGCTTCCAGGTCGGATTCCGCCGGGTAGATGTCGATCACATCGCCGCGCACGCGGAAGCTCGCCCGGGCGAAGTCTATGTCGTTGCGGGTGTATTGCAGGCTCGTCAGGCGACGCAACAGTTCGCGCTGGTCGAGTTTGTCGCCGCGGTCGACGTGCAGCACCATCTTCAAATAGGTTTCCGGGCTGCCCAGGCCGTAGATGCACGACACCGTGGTGACGATGATCGCGTCTTTACGTTCCAGCAGCGCCTTGGTCGCCGAGAGCCGCATCTGCTCGATGTGGTCGTTGATCGAGGCGTCTTTCTCGATAAAGGTGTCGGACGACGGCACGTAGGCTTCCGGCTGGTAGTAGTCGTAGTAGGAAACGAAGTACTCCACCGCGTTGTTCGGGAAGAACGCCTTGAACTCGCCATACAACTGCGCGGCCAGGGTCTTGTTCGGCGCCAGCACCAGGGTCGGGCGGTTCACCTGGGCGATCACGTTGGCGATGCTGAAAGTCTTGCCGGAGCCGGTCACCCCGAGCAAGGTCTGGTGCGCGAGGCCGGCCTCAATGCCTTCGACCATCAGGCGGATGGCTTCCGGTTGATCGCCGGCAGGCTCGAAACGGGTGACTAGCTGGAAATCCGACATAACGTACCTCTTGAGTCACCCCGGGGCCGGAAAAAGCAACGGGGACGAAAAAGACCGCGACCCGCGACTGTTCGGCGCAGGTTGCAGGAAAAAACCATGATAGCTGTAGAAGTGGAGGCGAATGTGACGGGTTTCAAGGCAATCGTCCTACATGCCGTTGGTCACCCATGTTGCAATAAGACTAACGGTCGGTAAATAAACCGAAAAACTTGGCCGAAAAGCCGTTTCGGCTGTCGCCGTGAGCAGTGATGGCCTCTATACTAGCTCCCCGTTTGTGCACCGCTCTAGTGCATTCGGCTGGAGCGCGACACGTCCCTCCACTCTCTATAGAGCTGCCGCAAAAATGAGCCTGTTCTCCGCTGTCGAAATGGCACCACGCGATCCAATCCTGGGCCTCAACGAAGCATTCAACGCCGATACCCGAACCACCAAGGTGAACCTTGGCGTGGGCGTTTACTGCAACGAGGAGGGGAAGATTCCACTCTTGCGTGCCGTTGCCGAAGCGGAAGCCATTCGCGTGGCGCAACACGCCGCCCGTGGCTACTTGCCGATCGACGGTATTGTCGCCTACGACCAGGCCGTGCAAAAGCTGCTGTTCGGCGCGCAATCGCCGCTGATCAGCTCCGGCCGCGTCATCACCGCCCAAGCGGTCGGCGGCACCGGCGCCCTGAAAATCGGCGCTGACTTCCTCAAGCAACTGCTGCCCAACACCGTCGTCGCCATCAGCGACCCGAGCTGGGAAAACCACCAGGCGCTGTTCGAAAAAGCCGGCTTCCCGGTGCAGACCTATCGTTACTACGACGCCGCCACCCACGACGTAAACCGCGCCGGCCTGCTGGAAGACCTCAACGCCCTGCCGCCACAGTCCATCGTCGTGCTGCACGCCTGCTGCCACAACCCGACCGGCGTCGACCTGAGCCCGGCCGACTGGCAACAAGTGCTGGACGTGGTCAAGGCGAAAAACCTCGTGCCGTTCCTCGACATGGCCTACCAGGGCTTTGGCGACGGCATCGACGAAGACGCCGCTGCGGTGCGCCTGTTCGCCGAGTCGGGCCTGACCTTCTTTGTGTCCAGCTCGTTCTCCAAGTCGTTCTCGCTGTACGGCGAGCGCGTGGGCGCCCTGTCCATCGTCACCGACTCCAAGGAAGAAAGCGCCCGCATCCTGTCCCAGGTCAAGCGCGTGATCCGCACCAACTACTCCAACCCGCCGACCCACGGCGCGGCGATCGTGGCAGCGGTGCTGAACAACCCTGAGCTGCGCGCCCAGTGGGAAGCGGAACTGGCGGAAATGCGCCTGCGCATTCGCGGCATGCGCGAGCAGATGGTGGCTGACCTGGCCAAGGCTGCTCCGGGCCACGACTTCAGCTTCGTCGGTCGCCAGCGCGGGATGTTCTCTTACTCCGGCCTGAGCGTTGAACAAGTGACACGCCTGCGCAACGAGTTTGGTATCTACGCGCTGGATACCGGCCGTATCTGTGTGGCGGCGTTGAACCAGAAAAACATTGATGCAGTGACCAAGGCCATCGTTCAGGTGCTGTAAGCCTGTTGTGATGCAAAAAAAGGGGAAGCCAATGGCTCTTCCCCTTTTTCATTCTGAAAACCGCGCCCCCTGTGGCGAGGGAGCTTGCTCCCGCTGGGATGCGAAGCGGCCCCAAAACCTGCCACCGTGAACTTTATGAATGAATGCGGTGCCTGAATTGGGGCTGCTGCGCAGCCCAGCGGGAGCAAGCTCCCTCGCCACAGGGTGGGTGGTTTGCCTTCAAGAGCGGGTGTTCAGCCCCTAAAAATTCGCTGCTTTCAGTCCGCTGCCCCTAGACTGACAGCAAGACAGTCCCTTCCCCTTGAGTATCCTATGAGAAACGACGACCTGGACCTGCGTGCCGACCGCGACGAACTGGACCACTTCACCCCGCGCCCACCCCCCGCCAAGCGCCAGAAAAGCCTGGTGCTGCAAGTCGCGCTCGGCGTATTCCTCGGTGGTTTGGCCTTGTGGCTGGTGCAACTGGGCGCCGGCGCCCTGATGGCCAAGCTGGCCATGGGCACCTTCCAGTTCGGCGGCTGACAAAGATCAAATGTGGGAGCCGTCGAGCTTTAGCGAGGCCGCGATAGCGGTGGGTCAGGCACCCTCAATATCGACTGTGCCGACGCCTTCGCAGCCTCGCTGAAGCTCGACAGCTCCCACAGGGGATCTACTCCCGCCTTCAGTCCGCGCTCGTGTGGCTGGTTCAACTCGATCCAAGCAGTCCCCCTGCAATTTGGCGGCTGACAAAGATCAAATGTGGGAGCCGTCGAGCTTCAGCGAGGCCGCGATAGCGGTGGGTCAGGCACCATAAATGTCGACTGTGCCGACGCCATCGCAGCCTCGCTGAAGCTCGACAGCTGCTACGGCTACGATGCCAGGGCCACGCCACGCTCTTCCAGCAACTGCACAAAACTGTTCAGACTCTGCGACACCGTACCCCGGCGCCAGATCAGCCAGGTATTCAGAATCCGGAACGTATCGGTCAGCGGCCACACACTCACCGCCGTAAACCCCGGCATGCTCTCCAGCATGCTCCGCGGCATCAGCGCCAACCCGGCACCGGCACTCACACACGCGAGCATCCCGTGGTAGGACTCCATCTCAAAGATCTTCCCCGGCACCGCGCCATCCTGTGAAAACCAACGCTCGAAGTGATGCCGGTACGAACAGTTCGAACGAAACGTGTAGATGCTCTCCCCGCTCACATCCCGCCCCCGGGTGATCGGCGCGTGATGCAACGGCGCGATCACCACCATTTCCTCCTCGAACACCGCCACGCCCTCCAGCGTCGCGTGCAACACCGGCCCATCGACAAACGCCGCTGCCAGCCGCCCCGACAACACACCCTCGATCATCGTGCCGGACGGCCCGGTGGTCAGGTCCAGCTCGACCTTGGCGTGCTTCTGGTTATACGCCGCGAGCAATGCCGGGATGCGCACCGCCGCCGTACTCTCCAGCGAGCCCAACGCAAACGCGCCCTGGGGTTCCTCCCCCGCCACCGTCGCCCGGGCCTCTTGCACCAGATCCAGAATGCGCCGCGCATACCCGAGGAAATTCCACCCGGCCGGTGACAAACGCAATCGGCTCTTCTCGCGAATAAACAAGTCCACGCCCAGGTCCTGCTCCAATTGCTTGATCCGCGTGGTCAGGTTCGACGGCACGCGATGGATCAGCTGCGCGGCAGCGCTGATGCTGCCTTGCTCGGCAACGGCTTTGAAAATTTCCAGCTGGACCAGATCCAAGTCATTCTCCAAACGTGAACGTATTGCTTAATATTATTCAGTTTCCGAAAAAGATACAGCCCCGTACGCTGGCCTCCATCCCATTCACTGCGCAGGACGGTGCCATGAACTCCATTTCCTCCCAGACCCACGCGTTGTCGATCAACCCCGCCAACGGTGAAACGGTCGCCAGCTACCCGTACGAAACCGAGGCGCAGCTGGATGCCGCCCTCACCCGCTCGATCAACGCCTTCCGCAACGGGCGCAATACCCCCGTCGCCCAGCGCGCCGAATTACTGCTGGCCCTGGCCAGCACCCTGCGCGACCAGGCCGAAGAAATGGCCCAGATGATCACCCTGGAAATGGGCAAACCGATCGCCCAGGCCCGTGGCGAAATCGAAAAATGCGCGCAACTCGCCGAGTGGTACGCCGCCCACGGCCCAGCCATGCTGGCCCCGGAAGCCACCCTGGTGGACAACGGCACCGCCCAGATCGAATACCGCCCGCTGGGCCCGATCCTCGCTGTAATGCCGTGGAACTTCCCGGTGTGGCAAGTGCTGCGCGGCGCGGTGCCAACCATGCTCAGCGGCAACACCTACGTGCTCAAGCACGCGCCTAACGTGATGGGCAGCGCGTACCTGATGAAACAAGCCTTCCAGCGCGCCGGCTTTGCCGATGGCCTGTTCGAAGTGATCAACGTCACCCAGGACGGCGTGTCCAAAGCCATCGCCGACCCGCGCATCGCCGCCGTGACCCTCACCGGCAGCGTGCGCGCCGGCATGGCCATCGGTTCCCAGGCCGGGGCCGCGCTGAAAAAATGCGTACTGGAGCTGGGCGGTTCCGACCCGTTCATTGTGCTCAACGACGCCAACCTCGACGAAGCCGTGCAAGCCGCCCTGATCGGCCGCTTCCAGAACTCCGGCCAGGTGTGCGCCGCCGCCAAGCGCCTGATCATCGAAGAAGGCGTGGTGGAAGCCTTCACCGCCAAATTCCTCGAAGCCAGCCGCAACCTGGTGATGGGCGACCCGACCGCCAGCGAGACCTACATCGGGCCGATGGCCCGCTTCGACCTGCGGGACGAACTCGACGGCCAGGTCCAGGCCACCCTGGCCGAAGGCGCCACCCTGCTGCTGGGCGGCAGCAAAGTCGAAGGCGCGGGCAACTACTACGCCCCCACCGTGCTGGCCAACGTCACCGACCAGATGACCTCGTTCAAACAGGAACTGTTTGGCCCGGTCGCCTCCATCATCACCGCCCGCGATGCGGACCACGCCGTGGCCCTGGCCAACGACAGTGAGTTCGGCCTGACCGCCAGTGTGTTCACCACCGACCCAGAAAAGGCACGCAGCATCGCCAACCAACTGGAAACCGGCGGGATCTTTATCAACGCCTACAGCGTGTCCGATCCCCGGGTCTCGTTTGGTGGTGTGAAAAAGAGCGGCTTCGGGCGGGAGTTGTCGCACTTTGGTGTGCGGGAATTCTGCAACGCGCAGACCGTGTGGCTGAACCGCCGCTAAGCAAGCGCTGCAAACGATGGCCCGCCCTGCGGGTCATCGTGTTGTCTGGTTCAGCACCGTCACGTACGCACCGAACATATCCGCCATGGCGTCCGCATAGGCGGTGATTTGCGCCTCGGTGCGCGGGCTTCCCGAGAATTCCTTCGCCACCGAACTGAAGGTGGTGGCGATCAAATCGCAGGCCAGGGCGCGGGTGGCTTCAGGCACCTGCGGCAGCAGTTCCAGCATGAACGCCTGGAAAATCTGTTGCCCTTCTGCGCGAACCTCATGGGCTTCGGGCGCATCACGGTACAGCGGCGCGGCGTCGCTCAGGGCGACGCGCATCTGCGCCTCCTCACACTCCGAACGAATAAACGCATGCACCAACGCCCGCAACCGCTCAAGGGCCGGCTGGCTTACGTCCTGCAGAATGCGGCTGAGCATCTGCGAGGTTTGCTGCCACTCATCGGTCTGCAGCCGAAACAGGATGGCCGCCTTGTTGGGAAAGTACTGGTACACCGACCCCACGCTGACACCGGCCTTTTCCGCGACCCGTGCGGTGGTGAAACGGCTGGCGCCTTCCTTGGCCAAAACCTGAATAGCCGCTTCGAGAATGGCCGTCACCAACCCGGTGGATCGCGCCTGTTTGGGCTCTTTGCGTGAGGAAATCTGCGAGGTCTGGCGATCGGTCATGGGGCGTTCCTGCTGCCGTTGGAATGCGAATAGCGAATGTGACGAATTGTTCGCATACTTTAAATGCGACGAATCATTCGCATACTAGCCCGGCGCCTCACGGCGCTCAACCTGCAGCAGGACATCCCCATGAATACGCTTACCTCGGCCCCGATGGCGGCCCTGATTGAACGGCTGTACACACAGGCCGATGCCGCCACCAGCCCCGTCATCAACACAGTGACCCACGAAGAACGCGACCGCCTGATGCGCAGCAAGACCGACTACCTGGCACTCTACGGAATGCTGAAAGACCTGTGGTTGCCCGTCTCCCGCGACACCGGCACCCTGCTGTACATGCTCGCACGCAGCAGCAAAGCGCAGGCCATCGTCGAGTTCGGTACTTCGTTCGGCCTGTCCACCCTGCACCTGGCGGCCGCCCTGCGGGACAACGGCGGCGGCACGCTGATCAGCAGCGAGTTCGAGCCCTCGAAGATCGCTCTCGCCCGGCAACACCTGGAGCAAGGCGGCGTGAGCGACCTTGTGGAGATCCGCCAAGGCGATGCCCTGGTTACCCTGGCCACCGGCCTGCCCGACAGCGTCGACCTGCTGCTGCTTGACGGCGCCAAGGCGCTGTATGGCGACGTGTTGAACCTTGTGGAAAGCCGCCTCAAGCCCGGCGCGCTGATCATCGCCGACAACACCGACTACTGCCCCGACTACCTGGCCCGGGTGCGTTCGCCAGCAAACGGCTACCTGTCGGTGCCGATCGGTGACGACGTCGAGCTTTCCGTTCGCCTGGGCTGATGCCCGTCAGAGGATTCAACTCATGTCTGGATTGGTAAGCCCAGTGGTACTGAAATTACTGCCTATCACCCTGGCGGTGTTTGTCGGGTTCCTGATCATCGGCATGCAACTGCCGCTGCTGCCGCTGCACCTGCACAACACCTTGGGCATGGACCCGCTGGTGGTGGGCGTGGTGATCGGTGCGCAGTTTGCCGGGGCATTGTTGTCGCGATCCTGGGCCGGCAATTTTGCCGATATGCGCGGCCCCAAGCGCGCCATGCTTGTGGGCATGCTGGTGGCGGCCAGCTCCGGCTTGATCTACCTCGCGTCCCTGGCGTTTGTGGCATCACCGGTGGTCTCGGTGTGGGTGTTGCTCGCCGGGCGCGTGGTGCTGGCGCTGGGGGAAAGCCTGATCGTGACCGGCTCGATGGGCTGGGGTGTCGGGTTGGTGGGGCCGCAAAATACCGGCAAGGTCATGGCCTGGATCGGCATCGCAATCTACGCCGCGTTTGCCCTGGGGGCGCCCCTGGGAGTGGCGGTGAATAGCCAGTGGGGTTTCAGCGGGATCGCCGTCGGGACCATGGTGATTCCGCTGCTGGCACTGGCCATCGTCGCCGGAGCGCAAGGCGTTGCGCCGACCAGCCAGCGGCGCACCTCGTTTTTCAAGGTGCTGCGCTCGGTGTGGGTACCGGGGTTGGGCCTGGCCTTTGCAAGCGTCGGGTTTGGCGTGATTACCGCGTTTATCGCGCTGCTGTTTGCCACCAAGGCCTGGGGCAATGCGTCATTGGCGTTTACCGCCTTTGGTCTGGCGTTTATCGGCGCGCGGATTTTCTTTGGGCACCTGCCCGACAAGATCGGCGGTGCCAAGGTCGCGCTGGTGTGCGTGATAATCGAAGCCGCCGGGCAGCTGTTGATCTGGGGCGCAGACAGCGCCTTGACCGCCTACCTGGGCGCGGCGCTGACCGGCTTCGGCTACTCCCTGGCGTTTCCCGGCTTTGGGGTGGAGGCGATAAAGCGCGCGCCGCCCCAATCCCGCAGCCTGGCGATGGGTGCGTATGTGGCGTTCCTGGATATTTCGCTGGGGGTCAGCACCCCGGTGATCGGCGCCTTGGCCGGCGTGGCCGGAGTGGCATCGGTGTACCTGGCGGGCGCAGTGGCCGTGGCGCTGTCGGTGATCGTGGCGCTGGCGTTGCTTTTCAAGGCGCCAGTGGCGGAGCGCGAGGTTTATACTTCGCCACCTCGCCCTTAACCCACATCACCCGAGATTCCCGATGAGCCTTTCCCTGTCCACAACCCCAGCGCGCAAGCCGGTCGCGCCATTGCTGGCGTTTGCCATCCTGCTGTTCGGCGCCGTCTTCCTGCAAAACAGCGTCGGCTCGCGCCAGGTGCTGTTGCTGGTGGTCGGCGCCGCACTGGGCCTGACGCTGTACCACGCGGCTTTCGGCTTCACCTCGGCCTGGCGAGTGTTCATCACCGACCGGCGTGGCGCGGGCTTGCGTGCGCAGATGGTGATGCTGGCGATTGCCGTGGTGCTGTTCTTCCCCGCGCTGGGGGCCGGCACCCTGTTCGGCCAACCCGTGGTCGGGCTGGTGGCGCCGGCCGGGGTTTCGGTGGTGTTCGGGGCATTCATCTTCGGCATCGGCATGCAACTGGGCGGCGGTTGTGCGTCCGGCACCCTGTTCACCGTGGGCGGTGGTAACGCGCGCATGCTGGTGACGCTGTTCTTCTTTATCTGTGGTTCGTTGATCGCGACTCACCACGTCGACTGGTGGTTCTCGCTGCCTTCGTTCCCGGCGGTTTCCATCGTCAAAAGCTTCGGCGTGGTGCCGGCCTTGCTGCTGAGCCTGGCCGTATTTGGCATCATCGCAGCAGTCACCGTGCGCCTGGAAAAAGGTCGTCACGGGCAACTCGAAGCCGGCGTCACCAGCGAACACCAGGGCCTGCGCCGCTTCCTGCGCGGGCCATGGCCATTGGTGTGGGGCGCGATTGGCCTGGCCCTGCTCAACTACGCCACCCTGGCACTGGCCGGGCGGCCATGGGGTATCACTTCGGCGTTCGCCCTGTGGGGCGCCAAGGTTGCCGGCGGGTTGGGCCTGGACGTAGGCAGCTGGGCGTTCTGGCAAATGCCGGGCAATGCCAAGGCCCTGGCGGCGCCGGTGTGGGAAGACGTCACCAGTGTGATGGACGTCGGCATCATCCTCGGTGCGCTGTTGGCTGCGGGATTGGCCGGGCGTTTCGCTCCAAGCCTGAAGATTCCGGCACGCTCGCTGTTTGCGGCGGTGATCGGCGGCCTGCTGCTGGGTTACGGCTCGCGCCTGGCGTATGGCTGCAATATCGGCGCGTACTTCAGCGGGATTGCCTCGGGCAGCCTGCATGGCTGGGTGTGGTTGGTGGCGGCGTTTATCGGCAACAGCGTGGGCGTGCGGTTGCGGCCGTTCTTCTTTGCAGGTGAGCGTCCGCAGGTAGCGTTGAGCGGTTGCTGACTGATCGTTCCCACGCTCCGCGTGGGAATGCCGCCGGGGACGCTCTGCGTCCCGCTGTTGGTGACGCGGAGCGTCACGGGATGCATTCCCACGCGGAGCGTGGGAACGAGCAGCATCATCGGCTTTTTGAAATCACTCCGCTCATGTACTCGTTCAAATCGCGGAAGTCCTGAACTTTCCAGGTGAACGGTGACAACTTCACACCGTTCTCCCGCAACGTTCTGGGAATCAGGTCGCCATTTGGACGAAGAATGACGGACGACACGATAACGCCCGGATAATCACTCAAGCGTTTTTTGAAAGTAGCCGTTGTCAGGTCAGGCGTAGGCGGATTGCTTTTATTCGCCAAGGGTCCCGTGCCTTTGATATCCGCGCCGTGGCACATGGCGCATCGCTGCAGATAAATGTTTTTCCCGTTAGCGTTGTCCGCAAAGGACAGTGACGTTTGAACCAGCGATAAAATCCCCAGCGACGCGATGAACGACTTTCTTATTTTCATCTTTCCATGTGGCCTTGTTGTAAAAATCCAATATCAACCAACCGAGCGTAAACGACCCGTTATCCACTCGCGACTGTAAGCCAGCACGCGGCCCGACATCGCCGTCGGAAAATGAATAAACCCATGAGCCGCCTGCGGTAACAAAAACACCTCGGACCCCGCCCATCGCTCGGCCATCTGCAGCGTGTCGTCCAGCAACGGGTCCAGCTCCCCCACAAACATCAGCGCTGGCGGCAGCCCGGCAAGGTCGCCATACAACGGTGACAACGGCGGCTGCCGACGCTGCTCGTCACTCAGGCCCGGCGTCAGCAAACGCAGCGCCTCCACCATGCCCGGCCCGTCCAGCAACAGCGTTTCCCGCCCCGCCGTGCGTACGCTCGGTGTACCGGTCAAATCGTAGACGCCGTAATACAGCACCGCCCCGCTCACCCGCGCCAGCAATTCGGGCGATTGCTTCAGCGCCAGCAGCGTGGCCGCCGCCAGATGCCCACCGGCAGACTCGCCGACAACGATCACCGGCAGGCCGGCGAACTCCTCACAGTCCCCGAGCAACCAGCGCGCCGTGGCCAGGCAGTCTTCCAGAATCCCTTCGACCGGTGTATTCACCGCCAGCCGGTAATCCACCGACACCACCCCCACCTCGCACGCATTCACCATGGCCACGTTGAGGTCGTCATTCATCTGCGCATTGCCGATCACCCAGCCGCCGCCATGGATATCCAGCACCACGCCTTTGGCCTTGCCCTTCGGCCGGATGATGCGCACCGGCACCGAGCCCACCCGCCGGCTTTCAGCCTGCAGGCCATGCTTGAGCAACTTGTTGCCGGCCACCATCTGACTGGAGCGCAACAGCGCCTGGATCACCCGGGGCGTCACGCGGTTGCGGATGCGAAAGCGCGGCATCCAGGCGAGCTTCTGGTTAAAGCGCTGCATTTGCGCCAGTTCATGTTCTTCAGCAGGCCACAGCGTGTGAGTTTCCAATTCGATATTCCCTCTATCTCTAAAAGAGATGTTCACCTTGGCCAGTGTGCGTGGGCATCATGGCAATGATGTTTCCGCCCTCTGCCCACGCCGCCAGGCTCAGCGGTTATTGCGCAGGATGGAGAAATTCAACGCAGCCGCAACGCTGAGCCACACCAGGTACGGGAACAGGATCAGCCCGGTGATCAAATCCAGCCGCACCGTCAGCAGCACCATGGCGGCCACTACCAGCCACAGCAGCGTGATGATCACCATCCCGGCGAAAATCCGGTGGGCACCGAAGAACACGGGCGTCCACAGGGTGTTGAGGGCGATCTGTGCGGCCCATAGAGCCAGCACGATTTCGCTGCTGGGAATCAGGGTCAAGCGATAGCCAGCCCAAGCCAGCAGCAGGTAGATGATGGTCCAGGCGACCGGGAACAGCCAGTTGGGAGGGGTGAAGCTGGGTTTGACCAGGGTGGCGTACCAGTCGCCCGGTTTGAAGATAATGCCGGTGCTCGCAGCAGCACCGCAGGCCAGAAGAAAAATAAACAACGTCACCATGATCGGTCCTTAGCTGAGAGCAGCTGCCTGGAGATGAAAGCCTTGACGGCGGTTTCAGGGTTGGACGCCCCGCGCAGCAAAAAGTGTATTTTTCTTTGCTCCGTGCCCCGCCACAGATGCCCTAGCTGAACGCGATGTAAACAGGCTGCTGCTCCACCGCCGACTGCTCACAAGCACGCACCAGATCCCGTACACAATAAAGTCGCCAGCCCTTGCCCGCGCCCCACTTGGCAGCCACATCATCAAACGACGCCGCTTCATCCCGCGCGGCCCGCTCCCAATCATCGTGGCCGATATCGGCGATCAAGCGTGTTTGGTAGTCCTTCAAAAAGGGAAGCAAGCCCTGCGCATGATCAACCTCCAGCAGCACAACGTCAGCCGAGTCCAGTTGCTGCCTGGCCGCCTCGACCCAGTCCCGCGCCTGCAACGGCAGCGCGTCCAGCACCGCCTCAAAGGCCGACCCCGACTTGTCGCTGCCCTGAAACGAACCACACCCAATCTCGCCACCCGCCATGTCGCTCTCCTTGATAGTGATTCATACGCGCTGGGTTACTGCCGGCGACTACTTTTCCGGACAGGGATTGAACACTTCCGTCGCCGCCACCGCAGACACATACGGAATTTTCGTGCCTGGAATGATCCCGACGGAGTAGGCATTTTTGCCGGTGTCACGCACATAGGTCTTGTCGGTGGTCAGATCGCCCGGCTGGTTCTCACCGAGCAGGTAATCCAGAAACTGGATTTTCACCGGCGTGTTGAACTGCCCCTCGGCCGTCAGCGGAATGATCTGAGCAGCCCCCGCCCGAGTGAACGCGAAAAACGCCGCGGCGGCTTCACGGCTGCGGAAGGTTTTCACGCACAGCACATCGCGGGTACGCAGTGTGATAAAGCGCTGATAACGGCCACCGGAATAGGTGCTCAGAATCAAGCCATCGTCCACCAGAACGCCCAGCCCCTGAGTGGCACGGCACTGGCCATCGCCGCCATTCTCCGAGCCGTAGGGCAAGTAGCACCAGTTGGTCTGGCTCAGGGCCCGCACCGAACCGGGGGCAATCTGTAGGTCGTGCTCGATTTGCTGCCGGGCTTCGGGTGTTTGATACGGAATGCTGCAGCCGCTGAGGATCAGGGCCAGTAACACGTACAACAGGCGATAAGAGCGCATAGGTTTTCCATAACGGGCACGGCAGGTCGTTGCGCGCGTTGCCAGGGGGTCATTCCTTTGAAAGCTGCGCAGGTTTTGTCACATTCTACGACAAGTACCTTTCGGCGAAACTTTATGGAAATACAGATTTCGGAAACGTCCGACTGGCAATTGTTCGCGGCCACCGCCGAAGTGTTGGAGCACGGTTTGAAAGGTGAATGGACCGTAAAGGCCGATGGGCTGGTGGTTGCATTTGCGGGATAAAGGAGACTTTGCGTAGGCCGTAGCACCTTGCTCCTTTGCCTACGCTTGCGTCAGAATCCGCCGGCTTGTGCACCTGGTTGGTCATCTCTAAGGTTGCTCGGTCGCTGAAAACTCAGTGATCGGGTTTAGTAGCCCTAGGGTCAATTACACATAGTGCATGAGCTGCATCTATCAGACGTTCCTGTCTGTGCTTGATGGTGGCTGTGCGTAGGGCGCCTTCGGGTGCGCCGGCTTTGTGTAATTCCCCGGTCTACTAACCTGCGTACAGCTGCCACCCTCTTGTGTAGTAGCGAAAGGGTGTCGGCCCCATTCAGGAATTGCACCATGTTCAAAGTAACGCCGAATCCTCCGAAGAAACCGGATCTAAAACTCCACCAGGCTGCCCAGCGCGCCATTGATCACTACCTCAATCCCGGCACCGAGACAGTCCCAGAGACAACCGCCCTCTTCAGCGTCACCTCCGGCGTCAGCAGCGAAATCCTGATCGCCAACAGCTACGAAACCGTTTCCTCCGTCAGCGCCCTGCTGCTCGACCTGTCCGACGAACTGACCGGCAAAGACCGCGACGTGGCATTGGCCATTCACCAACTGAGCGAATTGAGCGTACTGCTGATCGGCAAACTGATGGATCGCGAAACACCTCGGGCATAGAGCCCAACGCAGTCCAGCGGGACTAGCCCTTCAACTCACCCAACCGATTACTCGCCGCGTCGTCGTATGTCATATACAGCGACGCGGCGAGAGGCGCACGGTGCATTCAGCCATTGCTGAACCCCGCCTGGTTCGTTGTAATGGGCCTAGTCGAAACCCAACAGGTGATTCATGGACGCTGATCCGCTATGCCTAGTATTTGTACCAGCCCTCGTAGCCGTTCTCACCGCCGCTGAAGACAGAAAGGGTTCACCTCTTACCGAGGCTGAGGTCTGCAATATTCGAGACCAGGCGGTTTGTATTACCCTGCCATTCAGCGTGGCGCTTGATATGGAAAGGGAACGCGGCTATCCGGATATAGTTGCGGAGAACTGCTGGAGTGAATGGCAAAGCCGCAAATGTCATTGATTGATGTGGTCAGAATCACTTCACGTCTTTTCTAAAAGACTGTATGTGATGGTTGCCTAACTCAATTTTAGCGAGCGTGCTATGCCTGAATTAAAATGTTTCTTTCTTGATCATGACGTTGATATTGATCCAGATCCTCAGGCATATGCTGAGTTCTTCTTGAACTATCAATCTTCAAAGTGGCAGAAAGGGTCCGGTGATGGAGTATTTAGCTATATTAGTGACGAAGGTGACAAGTCCGAGCTATCAGTGCTAGAGAATAAAGAGTTAGGTATTTCAGTTAGATACAACATCCGAATATCCGGAGAACGAACAGGCGCTGAGTTTTATTCAGTGGGTACACTGAATAAAATTAATGTCGTTAAGAATTGTGGTGATGATCAGTTCGTACCTGAAGGCTCATTTTTAAAGCCCGATGTAGCATGGTTAGCGGTGGAAGATTTTTTAAAGAATCCGAGAGTTAAATCAGCTCGGATAACATGGTTGAATTCTGATGATATTTCCTGGCCCGACAGGTAATGAAATGACTTGATATGCCTGGATAACCCGGCACCACGCTGAACAGAAAGGGGCTTTATTTTTTCGATTAAAAAACCAGACTTCTTTTCCTTCTTGATCACGGCCTGAATCCCGCTACCGTCCCAGAGACGACCGCCCTTTTCAGCGCACTCTCCGGCGTCAGCAGCGAAATTCTGATAGCCAACAAACACAAAACCGTTTGCTCAGTCGGTGCCCTGCTGCTCGAGCTGTCCGACGAACTGACCGGACAGACCGCGATGCGGCACTGACCATCCACCAACTGAACGAATTGAGCGAATTGCTGATCGCAAACTGATGGACCGCGAAACACCTCGAAGCTAAAGCCGAACGCGGTCCAGCGGGACTAGCCCTTCAACTCACTCAACCGATTACTCGCCGCGTCGTCGTATGCCACATACAGCGACTCGGCGATTTGGCTTTTGATAGCCTTGGCGCTTTCCAGACCCAATACAAAACCTTCAGCCTTCCCGCCTGCGCGGTTGAGGTCTTCTTTGGTGTCAGCACCGGTGATGGCGTCGAGGAGCTTGATGGCGTGAGGGCCTACGCCTTTTGGGAGGCTGATTTGGTCGATGCTCATTGGGATGCCTCGGATGAGGTGCGGGATGGGGTGATGCGGGGTGAAGAGGTCATGGGCGATACCTTGAGATTGAGGTCGGTAGCGCGTGGAACCACTGCCGGGGGGGCCATGGTAGACCGGTATGGGAATTAAAGGGCTGGTTTCGGCCAAAAGCTGCCTGTCGGTTGCCCACGCTTTGACCGATGGGGTAGATGAAATTTTGAGTATCGCTAGAGTCTCATCGTCATTGCCTAACTGTGCCATCCAGGGGCGACGGATCGACTGTATGCAATAAGCGTCTGATCGGTACACCCTCGGGCAATTGCACGGAGCTGAAGATAATCCGGCCCTTGACCTCGGTGCTCAGCTTCGCCAGTCGCCGCTCCGGCACGTCGTAGATAAAGGCTTGCCGGATCAAGGGATGGTCCATACAAAACGCCAACAGATTGAATCGAAAGCTTGTCGCCAAGCTAGCATTTATCATTACCAAGTCGAAAACGCTGTCGCCGTACTCCAGTAGATTTAGCATTTCTTCCAAGCTCGATACAGGTGCTATGGCGTAGTAGCCCTGGTAGTTGAAGTCTCGCTCCAGACGCAAACGTTGAAAGTGTTGCGGATCGGCAATCATGATACGCAAGGCTTTATTGGTCATGGGAGGCTCCTAGCGACCTGCGCCGTTCGCTGTAGCCAACGTAGCAGGTCGGCGCCGTCCATTGGCCGGGCGTGCCAGTAACCCTGACCCTGGGTGCAGCCAAGCTCCAAAAGCTCTCGATGTTGCTCGGCGGTTTCAATGCCCTCGACTACCACGGACATGCCCAGGGTGCTCCCCAAGGCTAGGGTGCTCCCGATCACAGCTCGGCAACGGGGCTCATCATTGAGGCCACGGACGAACTCAGCGTCGAGCTTGATTTCGTTAAACGGTAACTGACACAGGCGCTGCAACGAGGAAAAGCCTGCACCGAAATCATCGATCGACAAGCGACACCCCATCATGCGCAGCCGTATCAGGTTTTCCAGGCACATCGCCGGTACTTCGAGTAATCCGCTCTCGGTCAATTCGAAGGTTAAGCTTGAGCCCGGAGTCTGGTTTGACGCCAATATCCGCTTGATCTGCGACGTCAGCTCAACACTGGCAAGTTGGCTCGCTTGAAGGTTGAACGCAAGGTCCAGAGCCGCGCCCTGGCTCCTGATCTGCCACTGCAAGCTCAGCGCCTGACGCATCAGGCTGAACAGCAGTTCATCGATCAAGCCACAACGCTCAACCGTCGACAAAAACACAGCGGGCGCGAGCAGGCCCTTGGTGGGGTGATTCCAGCGCGCTAGGACTTCCACCCCCAATACCTCGCCGGTCCGCAAATCGAATTTGGGTTGATAATAGGGCTCCAGTTGCTGATCGATAAAAGCATGTCGTACCTGCTCTTCGCTCGCCTCCTCTACACGCGCCGGGATGGACTGCACGGACCGCCGCCCGCTCAGATACGCCTCTAGAAACTGACGCAAAATATCTGCGTGCAAAGGCTTGGCAACATCACCGAGCATATTCAGCCCCAACAGTGAGCCCATCTGCCTCACTGCGCGACGCACATCACTTGGCATGCAACTGCTGATCAAGACGGCGCACAGTTGCCCGGCGGTACCAGCACGCTGAATGAACTCAAGGCCATCCATGCCTTCCATTTGCAGGTCGCACAACACTACATCTACAGAGCCAACAGCTTGCAATAGGGTCAATGCTTCCACACCATTGCCGGCCTCCAGTACCTCGGCGCAGCCCAATTGTTTCAGCAAGCTGACCGCTACGGAGCGCTGGAACAGGTGGTCTTCAAGCACCAGGACACGAAGTGGCAGGCTAGGCATTTTGATTCACTCGGCTTCAAAGGAATACGCCCATTTTCGAGGATTGACCTCTAGGATTAGCGTGGAAAATGGCCGAGCTTTTGTAGGAATTTTCCCAAAGGATCTTCTGCTCCAGACACAAAAAACCGCGCAGAACACAGTCCGGCGCGGTTGACCTGATGAACTACTTGTAGGTAATCGTGAAATTCGCGGTAGCGTTGGCTACGCCTGGTTCAGGGCCAATGGTGCTGCCGGCGGTCTGAATATATCGAGCCCCGAACTGCAGGGTGGTAACACCGTCGCGTACTGGCATTACCGGTGTATCCACACCCAATGGCAACGGCGTGCCATCTTGCTTGAGCACTTGTACGGCAACCCCCTTGGCGGTCGATTCTGCGTTGAGACCCATCACGCCATTCCCTGCGTCAACAATTGCCGAACCGCGGACGCCTTCAAGGCGGATATTGGCGTTATTGCCCTGGAAGTAGTTCCAGGCCTGGCCCGAGACGTAAGTGCCGGCCAGGCAGTTATTCAAGGTGATGGAGAAGTTCTGGGTAGTGGTGGTGGTGCCAGGACCGTTGAATACTCTGCGCTCCCAGGTGCCCATGGGCACGTCAACGATGTTGCCGGTCTCCTGGGGCAGGCTACAGCCGGCTACGGTGATGCTGCCATTCAAGACGCCGGTGGCCCAGCGCTCGGGACCGCTGCCATTGTTGATGTCAAAGGAGTAGATCTCCAGTCCGTTGAAGTCATGACTACCCGCACCAATTGGACCGGTCTTGACCAGGAAGATGCTGATGCCCGCGACCGCCCAAGACCCTCCGGGACCACAGCTTTCAATGCTGATGGGAAAGGTGCTATCGCCGACGCGGCACCAGTAACCGACCCCACCATCGTAATTGACTATGGCGCCTACCCCCGGAATATTGGTGCTGTACACCGACTCACCCAGGCCCTTGCCAACGGCCACCGGTACACTGCCGACCTTCGCGCTCAAGACATTTCCCTGCGCGGTAAAGAGTGTGGAGGTCGTGCAGGTTACGCCTTTGTTGACTGAATACTTCCGGATACCAATGGTCGAGCCAACCGGCGCATCCTGGGGAATATACAAAGCCCCAACGTTGTAGGTCAGCGTCGAAGGGTTTATGTCGCATTCCGCCCAAGCCAACTGGCCCACACACATCTGTAAAACACCCAACACGATCAAAGCCAAATACTTGTTCATCACAACCTCACAAAGATGCTGTCATTGATAGAGAACGGGGGGCTCAAGGCGCAACCCGGCACAGCGCTTCCATCACGCGATAACCATCGGTGATCGGCGCCTGACTGATATCCAGTTGAATCTCGCAGCGTTGCGAGGCTTTCTCGCCCCACTTCATGCTGTAGGTTTTGCCCTCGCCTGCCGACAGCAACACCTGTCCACCCTGTCCTACCACGCCCACGCTGGTGCCCTTGTCGTCCTCGACAGTGGTGCCAAACGGCAGTAGTGAACCGTCTTGCATGCGGACGTTGAGCACGACTTTTTCCGAACGGCTCGCGGCGAATTTGGCTTTCACCACGGCGCCACGACGCGGCACAACATTGGTCACGCCTTCGGCGATGTCGACGTTGGTGTCCAGCTCGCTGGTGTCCACGGTCACGCGGTTCTTGCGGTACGGCGTGACATACGGCACCAAGGCGTAGCCCTGCTTGTTGGTGAGGATGCCCGGAGCGTTCTGCACGCCAACATTCGGGGTATCCTTGACTTCCACCAGGGCCACGGTTTCGCCCAGGGTCTGGCCGAACTCAATGCCTTCGCTGTGGGCCAGTACCGAACCCGAGGCGCTGATCGAAGCTTGCTTGTAACCTTGGCCAACACTCACGCCGGCGCCCAACTGTGCAAACGGTGCGCGGTAGCCGATCAGGGCCGAGCCATTGTTACCGGTGTTTTCCACGCGGTTGGCGTCGACGTTGTACGTCATCTCGCCATTGCGTCCGCTGATGCCGGCACGCTGATCAAGGCTGCCATCGTTGTTGCGGGTGACGCTGAACGTACCGGTGCTGCGGGTCTGGCCGAGAGGCATCGATACGGTGAACACCACCTGATTGCTCTGGCCATAGTTGTCGGTCAGGGTCTTGCTGGCGTAGACGCCGTAGGTCACACCCTTGACCTGAGTGTTGAAGCCCAGTTGCATCTGTTTGTCTACACGGGACGAGCCCCAATAGTTCTGCTGGCTCACGTTTAGGTACAGCGAGCCGTAGCTGTCCAGTGCCTGGTTGACGCTTGCCTCGACCTTGCTGCGCTTGGAGATGTTGGCGTAGTCGTTGGGCTGTTGCAGGCTTACCGCTTCGGAGAAGTCACGGTAGCCTTCAGTGGAGTAGCGATAGCCGGCGAACCGCACCGATGTGCCGGTCTCAAAAGCCTTGCCGTAACGCACGCTGACGCTCTGGCCTTTCTCGCTGCCCGCCTTGGCCGACCGCGCGTTGGGAATGTCGGTCTGAGCCTGAGTCACGTCCACAGATACCGCGCCGAGGCTGCCCAGGCTCTTGCCGACACCCACCACACCGGCACGATAAAAATCTGCGCCGAGGGCGCCTCCGTAAAGAGTCAGATCGAATGGCAAACCGTAGGCCAGCGACGCCTGGACAAACGCGGGGTGTTCACCGCCCTGTGCGGCATTGTATTGACCAGCGGTGAAGCTGTAGCGCCAGGTTTTTTCCCGAAGCATGTTGGCCAGAGTCGCATAAGGCTGGGTGAAGCGACGCTCACGGCCATCGGCTTCGGTGATGATCACTTCCAGGTCGCCACTGCCGGAGGCCGAGTTCAAATCGTCGATCTCAAAGGCACCGGGCGCCACGTAGGTGGTATACAGCGAATAGCCGTTCTGACGCACTTCCACCTTGGCCTGGGTTTCGGCAATACCGCGAATGATCGGCGCATAACCCTGCATCGAGTCGGGCAACATGCCCATGTCCGAAGCCACTTGCATACCGCGAAACGGCACGCTGTCGAACACATCGCCAGGCGTGAAGCTTTCACCGACGGTCAGGGTGC
Source organism: Pseudomonas sp. D8002 (assembly GCF_013385695.1). Lineage (NCBI taxonomy): Bacteria > Pseudomonadati > Pseudomonadota > Gammaproteobacteria > Pseudomonadales > Pseudomonadaceae > Pseudomonas > Pseudomonas sp. D8002. The sequence goes on along the minus strand of NZ_JACAPM010000037.1, from coordinate 71,234 downwards.
CCTTGATGGCAGTCAGGTCGCGCTGGGCGTAGGTGTTGCTGCGCTGCCAGTCGCGGCCGCCTTGGTCATCCTGGCGGAACGAGGAGCTGGAGCGAAAACGCCAGTCGCCATAGTTAAAACCGCCGGTGGCATACAGGTTGTACTGGTGGCCGCTCCCCCGGGCATCGCTGCTGGTTTGCGCAGCCGAGAACTGATAATTGAGCATTGCCGCATTGATCCCCCGGTCCCATTCCTGCGGGTCCACGTAGCCAGCGGCATCGCGGCGCAAGGCGATCTGGGGCACACTGATATCCAAGACCAAGCGGCTCGCATCGAAACTTACCGAGGCTCCTTCAATCAGGCTTTCCAGGTTGACGCATTCCGGCAGGATTTCACCCGGGGTGACGAAGCCATCAAGCTTGATCCCAAGTTCCTTGAGGAAGTCTTCAGACAGGCAAGCCTTCACGTCACCACTATCGGCGTCCTTGGCAAAGGTCATGTCGCGGCGGCCAAAGAAGCTCTGGTTCAGGCGCACCGCCACCGGGTAAGTGCCGGGGCCGATGCTGCCACTGTTGGCGATCGCGTCCAGGTCGAGGTTAGGGCCGGCACTGGTGCCGCCAAACGACTGCATGAAGCTGGAATCAAACTTCGCAGGCTCCCCCGCTTGCGCCAGGCTGCCGACAAACGCGGCCAGGACAGCAACGCACAGCGGCAAAAGTGCAAAGGGCACGTTTGAATGGCTGATACTCGGGATATGGATTCGCATGGCAATACTCAATACGAGCCCGTCGCACCACACAGGCGGCACGCGGTTTCGTTCGCAGGTAAAAGGGATGGAGCGTGTTAGCGGGGGCTGCCCAGCGGGGCTTTTTGTGGGTCGGTGTAGCCGCCGTAATCGTTGATGGCGCTGAACTCGACCTCTCCGCTGGTGCCGGTAAAACCTCGTAGCGAATAACGCTGGCTGCTCATTGGCGCGACCATCGTCGGCTCGTTGACCTCGACCGAGCGGCCACTGGCGTTGACCTTCACGCCGATAAACGACACATGGAACGCCGACGGGTTATTGACCACCAGCACCGGCTTGCCCTGCGTCTGCACCAGGCTCCACTGCAACTTCGGCAGCGCGTCCAGTACCGAACCCTTGAGGCCGGCAGGGCGATAAAACAGCTTAATCCTGGTGCGCATAGCGATCTTCAGGGTGTTCTCGTCGCCGGCACTCGCCACCGGGATTTCCTGGGCGTTGAAATAAAATACCGACTCGCGATCCGCCGGCAGGTTGCCCGGCACCTTCTGGATGCGCACTACTTGCTCTTTACGTGGGTCGAGGCGAAACAGCGGCGGGGTTGCCACAAACGGCGTCGGGGTGCTGTTGTCATCTGCCTCGGTGTTAACCCAGGTTTGCACGGCATACGGCTGGGAGGTGGTGTTGCTCACCGTGATGGCGGCGTCACGCTTGCTGCCATCAAACACTACCCGTGTACCGCCGAGCATGATGCCGGCCTGGCTGACGCTGCTGAGCAAGCTCGCACCAACCAGCAGTGCCGCCAGGGACAGAGTTTTGAAGGGAAAGGCTTTCATGTCGATCATCCTCTTGCCGTTGGGATGGCAGCCGGAGCGCGTTGCTCCGGCTGTGCATCGAGGGGCTTACTGGTAGTCGATGGTGAACGCTGCCTTGGCGTTGGCCGGACCCGCAGTGGAAGCACCGGTAGCGATGTAGTTGGCGGTGAAACGCAGTGGCTGGGTCAGGTCGGCGTAGGGCGAGGAATCCAGGCCCAGTTGCACGTCCTTGCCTTGGGCGTCCTTGATCTGTACCGCGACGTTGGTAGCTGCGCCGGCGTCCGGGGCTATGCCAACCCATTGGCCACTGGCACCAGCGTTGCCGCTCAGGGACAGGAACTTGACCACGGCTTTCTTGCCGGCAACGGTGCAGCCAGGGGCCGACGTGTCGATGGTCAGGCTAAAGGCGCCGCCGCCTGCGATGTCGCCTATTTTTGCCAGGGAGGTGGCAGGTACGTTACCCAGGCTCACATCACCGGCACCGGCCGAACCGTTCAGGTCGCTGACCACTACCGGGCAGGTGTTATCGGTGACGCTACCGATGAAATTGATTTCGCCATCGGCGGCCATCGCGGCTTGGGAACCTGCGGCGAGGACTACAGCGGCAACCAGACTTTTCAGAGCAAACTTGTTCATAGCGGTATCCAGATAATAAGTGGTAGGGAGTCGGCCCGCTGGGGCCTTGACCTCATGTTGGTAGCGCTGCCGGTGGCAGGTTTTTCGCTTCAACGGGTTCATTATCGGAATTGGAGGAGTGACAAAATGTAGGAAGCAGCTATTCGATTTGTAGGAAATTTCCCAGTGATTTTTCCAGCGTTCAGCGGCGTTTCCAGGTGCAGGAAACGCGGCTGAACGCGACGTCGTGAAGGGCTAGTAGTAATTGATGGTGAAGGTCGCGGTGGCATTCGCCGGGCCGGCGGTGATGCTGTCTGCGGTCTGGATGTAGCGGGCTTTGAGCGGAATGCTGTAGCTGGCGCCTTCTTGAGCAAGAGGGGTGATACCGCTGGCATGCAACGTAGCTAATGACAACGGAGAACCACCGCTATCAGCAACTTGCAGGCCGACTCCTGTGGCTGCGGGCGAGTTGCCTTGAGCACTGGGGTTAAGGCTTAAGATGCCTAGGGATGGGTTGATCGCGGCCAGAGTCGGATCAATACGTACTTGCAGAGTGTTGTTCTTACGTGAGCCAAGATTGCTGCTGGAGCCATCGTCCGCCCAACGCGGCCCGGTATCCTGATAATAGCCATTGAACGCAGGACAGTTGTTCAGTGCGATATTGAAATCCTTCCACTGAGTGAAGGTGTTCTTGCCGGAAAACTCGTTGGTCAGATGCGTGCCCATTGGTACGTTTACGTCCGGGGTTAAACAGGTACGCGAGACGATGTTGATGCTTCCGGAATAGTTGACCCTCATAACCTCAAGACTGTTGCTGGAGATCCAGGTCTGCGAAACCGTCGGCAGCGAGGCTCCCTGGATAGTGCCTGCTGTGACCTCACCGATTTTTATGAACGAAAGATCAAATGACAGCGTGTTTGAAATGGTCCACACACACTCAACTTCATTGTTGCCACAATTACCAATGCTGGTTGAGGTTGGCATAGCATTGCCGGCGTACCAGACGACGACGCCAATGCCCTTGACCCCGGACTCGTAAACCTTGCCCCCGTAAGGAACACCCACCCAACTGGACAAAGGCATAGGTGTGACAGACGGCCAACGCCTGGTCTCGATGTTGTAAATACCAGGCGAGCAGCCGAACCTGACGGGTGAAACTTGCGTGAACGTTTGTCGATAGATCTCCGCACCTAACGGTACATCCCTGCCGACAGTAAGATTGCCGCCCAAAAGCGGTTGAGTGCGAATCATCGGGGCCGTATCGCTGTAAAAGTTGCAATCCGCCATAGCCATCCCTGTCACCAACGACAGCCCTATCACGGTCACACCGGCTTTCAGCCCCCTTATCCACTTCATTATCTGCTCTCCCGTGCGTTGCTCACTGAGGCAACGCGACTATCCAATTGATCGACCGCACACACCGCATCCACTTGGCGCAATGTCTTGCCGTCACTTTTCCCCGCAGGCAATGGCAACGAGCATTGCTGCCCCGCTTGCGTGCCCCAACTGATCAACAACCGCCGGGCATCTTCCTTCACCCGGGCATAGAGCTGACCGCCCTGGCCGACCACGCCCACCGATACGCCTCGGTCATCCACAACACTGGCGCCAAACGGTAGCGGGCTGCCATCAGCCAGGGTCACGTTAAGCAGCAGGGCCTGACCATTACTGGTGCCGTACTTGAGCGCCACCACGGCACCGGCCCGCGGCGCGACTTGCTGGCTGGTTTCAGTCAGTTCAACGTCCAGGGACGTGCCCAGCGGATCGATGGCTACCTCGTTCAATTCATAAGGACGCAGGTACGGCACCACGGCATTGCCGCGACCGTCGAGGCGCAAGCCAGGGAAGCCCACCACCTTGGCACCCTCAGCGCCCTTCGCACTGACCACCGCCATGGTTTCACCGCGATAAGGGGTAAAGGTCACTCCGCTGGGGTGTGCCACGACACTGCCGCTGGCATTCAGGGACAGGCTGTTATAGCCATCACCCTGGCTGACGGTGGCGCCGACAATGGCTTTAGGGCCGGTATACTGGCCGTTGACCGAGGTATTGTTGGTGTGGCTGGCGCCTTCATGGCTGCCGGTCAGGCTGTAGTTGTACTGGCGGTCTTCACCGGCCGTGCCGCTTAAGGTCGTTTGTTCGCTGTAGCTGCCGTGGGTATCACGCAGTACACGACCCGACAATTGCGGCGAGTTGACCGAACCGCCGAACTCCAGTGGCATGCTGACGGTGAGCAGCAGGCTGTTGTCCATCTCGCCCAGGCCAATGCGGCTGCGGTTGGCACTGATGCCATAGCTGACCTGCCGTACCTGTTTGTTGTAGCTGAACTGGTACTGCACGTCCCGTCCCGGCTGGTTCCAATAGTTCTGGGTAAAACCACTGAACGCCACCTGGCCCCAGGGCCCCAGACTCTGGTTGGCCGTCAGGGTCAATCGGCTACGCGGGCGCCCGTAAAGGCTGGTGTCCAGGCCGTTGCGCTCGGCATCCAGCAACTGCATCGCGTTGCTGAAATCCAGGTAGTTCTCGGTGGAAAACCGCGTCGCCGCCACGGCAAAGTTACTGCCGGTACTGAGGATGTTTTTGCTGTAACTCATGCGCACACTCTGCCCGCTGGCCTTGCCGCTCTTGAGGTCGGTCTGGGCCTGGGTCAAGTCGATTCCCATGGCACCGATCGGCGTACTGAACGCCAGGCCGCCAAGCAGCGCGCGGTAATCATCACTGCCCTGAACACCGCCATATCCGGTGAAGATATTGCTCAGACCCAGTTGGTAGGTACCTTGCACCAGCTTGGCCTGGCGCTCGATGTAGTTATTGCGGGTTTCACCAGCAGTAACGTTGAAACGCGAAGTGCCGGGGCGAAGTAACTGCGCGGTGGACGCGTAAGGCACTATGAAGCGTTGCTCGCTGCCGTCAGCCTCATAGACGGTTACTTCCAGGTCGCCGCCGTAGCCGGTGGAATACAAGTCGTCGATGACAAAGGCCCCCGGCGACACTGTCGTCTCATACAGCAGGTTACCGGCCTGGCGCACCGTCACCCGTGAGGCAGTGCGGGCGATCCCGCGAATCACCGGGGCATAACCGCGCTGGGATTCGGGCAACATGCGGTCGTCGGTGCCCAGTTGCACACCGCGATAGGCCAGGGTGTCGAAAATCTCGCCACTGGTGTTGGCTTCGCCGACGGTCAACTGGCTCTTGAGCGAGGTAACGTCACGCTGGGCGTAGGTATTGAGGGTTTGGTAGTTCTGCCCCGTATCCTTCTGCCAGTTCAACGAACCGTTATGACGCAGGCGCCAGTCCCCCAGGTTCAAACCGGCGTTCAGGCCCAGGTAGGCTGAGTCGTAATTGCCGGTGTTGGTGGTGTTGTGGTTGGCGTTGAAGGTGTAGCTCAAGGTCCCGGCGGTGACGCCACGGTCCCACAGTTCAGGGCTGACATACCCACGTGCATCCCGGCGCAGGGCAATTTGCGGGATGCTGATATCCAGTTGCTGGCTGGAAGGCGAAAAGCTTACCGTAGCACCCTCGATCAATTGGCTCAGGTCCAGACAGCTTGCGCCGCTCTCCAGCTCGGCCGTGGCCTGGGTCGACAGCTTGTGCAGGTCCACGCCAATGAGCTCCAGCAAGCCACGGCTGAAGCACACCACCGGATGGCTACCGTCTTCGGCGGCATTGATGCGAATGTCCTGGCGACTGACCAGCTTGCCATTGACCGCAACATCGGCCCGGTAATCACCTGGCAGCACGGGGTTGCCCTTTTCGTATTGAGTCAGGTCCAGGCTGCGAGAGTCCTCAGGCAAAAAGGCATCGTTGAACTGCACGTCTTCAGCCCAGACCAACGGAGCCAGGCATATACCCGGCATTACGGCCAAAGTCTTGAGAATCAGCACCGTCAGCGGATTTAGGGCAAAGCGGCGGCTCACCTGCGGGCAGTGGCCCAGGCGTGGGATAGTCGTCATAAGTCACTCGTGCGCTAGAACATTCGCGGGTGTATCAGGGCTTGAGCGCCTGCTTGATCGGCATCAGCGCGCCGTAGTCATTGATCGCGTTGAACTCCACCTGGGCAGCGGCACCTGGCAGCGACTTGAGGCCCGGCAAGGCAAACACCTGGTTCTCGCCGGGGTTGATCATGCCGTTGTCGCTCTCGAAGCGCTGGTTGCCGACGGCAAGGGTCAACTCCACCAGAGAGACGTGAAACGCCGTCGGGTTGAATGCTTGCAGCGCATAACCCTGGCCCTGGGGGATAACCTTCCATTGCACCTGCGATGGCGCCTCGGCAGCTGTGCCCGGCAGGCCGTCGGGTCGATAGAAAATCTTGATCCGCGAACGAAAGGCCATTTGCAGCACATTCAGGTCCACCGGGCCCTCGGCCTTGGGCGGGATTTCCAGCACGTTGAGCCAGAACACTGACTCCTTGCCCGTTGGCAGTGCCGCCCCCGTAAACATCAGGCGCAAGCTCTGGCCCTTACTCGGGTCGATCCTCGAGACCGGCGGCGACAGCACAAACGGTGCCTTGGAACTGGTAGGACTGGACTGCACGTCCCCGGTATCCACCCAGGCCTGCACCAGCGCGGGGTGCAAGCCGTTGTTGTTCAATTTGACGGTGATTTCTTTCTGGCCCGCCGGGTAAATCAAGCGGGTACCGGTGATCACCACACCGGCCATGGCCTGGGAACAGACCAGCGTGGCCAGCACTAACCACGCGCTGCGACGAAGATTTTTCAGACAGGACATAAAACACCTCATCAGCCCGACATCGGCGCGCCGGGTCGCGGCGCGCTGACGTGAACGCGGCTTACTGGTAGTCGACGTTGTACGTCACGGAGCTGACCACAGTGCCTGGGGTGGTGGCGCCGGTAGCGAAGTACTGCACGGCGTAAGGCATGTTGGCTGCGCCATTACCGTCGATGGTGTTGCGGGTGGTCTTGGTGCGCTGGTTGGTGTTACCGGCCTGGATCACCGCGCCGCCTTGGGCGTCAACCAATTGCAACTGCACGTTGGTGGCGGTGCCAGTCATGTTGTTCAGGTTGCCGCTGATTGGGTCGACTGTAGCGCCGGAGTTGAAGAAAGCGGCCGCGGTGGCGGCGGTGCCAACACAGTTGCTCAGTTGAATGTTGAAACCGGTACGGCCTTCAGCCTGGCCGGCAGCAGTCAGCAGGCCGGTAGAGATGGTTGGCAGGGTCACGGTGGCAACGGCAGGGGTGACCACGCCGTCTACCGCGATGGTGCAGGTCTGGTTAACCAATTCACCGTTGAAATTGATGGTGCCGTCGGCAGCGTTGGCGAACTGAGCGCCAGAAGCGCAAACCAGTGCAGCAAGCGTGAGGGCTTTAGTTTTCATGGTGCAACTCCAATGGGAAAGTTTTAAACACGGTCGCCAAGCGCTGATGAGTTGCCAGGTGCTGAATGCGCGCTGGAATAAACAAAGCATCTGCTGTGTGCGACGGGTTTATCTTCCTTTCATGGAGTTTTGAGTCATGTAGTACCAATCCCTCGGGCGTGTAGGAAGTTTCCGAAGGCGCGTCAGTCAGCTGTCAAGCCAGATACTCCTCCAATCGCTGATCCAATTGCTCCATAGCCTGCTGCAAGTTATCCACCGCTTCGGTCAGCAATGCCGAGTTCAGCCCCTTGCAGGCGGTCTCCAGTTCTTCACAGGTATGGATTAGCCGTCGGGCCTTGATGATTCTCGCCCCACCCTTGACCCGATGGGCAAGGTCTCCCAGACCGGGGAGATCATGTTGGGTAAACAGTTGCATCAACCGCGACATATCTTGCTGATTGCTGGTTGCGAGGTCTTGGAGCAGACTCTTGATCGAAGCTGCGTCGCCACGGCTGAGTTGTTCGAGGCTAGTCAGGTCAATATCGTCGAGGGTTTCGCGACGCTCTTCCTCGGTGGGCACAGGCACAGTGTCAGGGGCCAGGGGAGCGAGCCGCGCACTGAGGTCCTGGAGGCTGATGGGTTTAAATAGGCAATCGTCCATCCCTGCCTCGATGCAGCGGTCTTTCTCTTCTGGCTGGGCATTGGCAGTCAGGCCGAGAATCAGCCCCGGTTGTAAGCCCCTGGCGAGTTCCTCGTCCCGAATCGCCCGCGCTAGTTTGTAGCCATTCATCAGCGGCATGTTGCAGTCAGTGATCACCACGTCGAAATGTTGACCTCGCCAAGCACGTAGCCCGTGGGCGCCGTCTTCTGCGTCGGTAACCCGGTGACCGAGATAGTTGAGTTGCTGCGCCAACAAAAGGCGGTTCGCCGGGTAATCGTCGATTACCAAGATATTCAAGACCTGTGGTGTAACGGGCTGAGTTACATCAGCAGCGGCCGGCTCCTCCAACGTCATTAAGGTTGGCAAGCTGACCCGCACTTCCACTTGAGTGCCCTGTCCCAGCACACTGCTGAGCACCAAGGTGCCGCCCATCATTTCGCTCAGTGTGCGGCTGATCATCAAGCCCAACCCCGAACCGCCCCGGGCTGATTGTGCGTTGTTGCTCGCCTGGGCAAACGGACTGAACAGGCGCTGCTGATCTTCATTGGAAATACCTATCCCAGTGTCCTCGACCCGCAGGCACACCGCCAGGCGCTCGTCATTACTGTTTGGCTCGGCAACGACCCGCAGGTGCACCTGCCCTTCGCTGGTGAACTTGATAGCATTGCTCAACAGGTTGGACGCGATTTGCTTGAAGCGCAGCGGATCAACCAGCACATCACGGTTTACGGTGGAGTCGAGGTCGAGGATCAGGCGCAATTGCTTCTGTCGCGCCAGCCCCTCGAAAATCCGTACCACCGACTCCAGTAACTCACGCAGGTTGGCGCGTTCCGGAGCCAGCGAAAGCCGACCGGATTCGATACGAGCAATGTCGAGGATGTCGCCGATCAGATCCAGCAAACCCCGGGCGGCTCCGGATGCGACCTCGATAGAAAACCGGTCCATAAAGCCTTGATCGGCCTTTTTTAGGGCCAGTTCCAGCATGCCGATGATGGCGTTCATCGGTGTGCGAATTTCATGGCTCATGGTTGCCAGGAACGTGGTCTTGGCACGGCTGGCATCATCGGCGCCTTCCTTGGCCTCACGCAACGCTTCAAGCAAATGCTGGCGCTCGCTGATGTCGATCCAGCCACCGATCATGCCAGTGACGACGCCATCGCTGTCACGATACGGTAGCATCCAGTGGTAAATGGTCAGTACATTGCCGGTCCGCATGGTCAGGGAGCGGTCCTGCACTCTCGACACTCCCTCCTCCATGACCTGCAAGTAGTCTTCGTGGTAAGCCGCTGCCTCGCTGGCATTCTTCAGCACACCTTCCACCACGGTTTTACCGAGCACTTCTTCGCGCTCCACGCCAAACACAGAGAGGTAGCCGCTGTTGCAAATCATCAGGCGGGCCTGGCGGTCACGCACGTAGATCGGATGTGGCGTGCCATCGATCAATACCCGCATGAACTCCATCTGGTCATTTAGGGCCAGCTGCGCTTGTTTGCGCTGGCGCATCAGCATCCTCAGGTAGGCGATCCAGCCTAGAGCTACCACCAACAAAACGACCGCTATAGCGAAGCCCTCCAGGATTACCGTGCGATTACGCAGCCAATAACTCTCATCTACAGCAATTTCGCTGCGCCAGCGGTTAGTCACCTCGTCCATTTCTTCCGGAGGGATACTGAGCAGGGCTTTTTCGAGGATCGAATACAGTTCCAGAGAGCCACGAGGAGTGGCGAACGCGGTGAGCGCTGATTGAGTGCCGACGGTGCTGGTTACGCGCAATTGGTCACGGTACTGGCGAGAGATCATGTAGTGCGCAGTGATCAACGAGTTGACCGCGGCATCTGCTTGACCATTGGCCACCAGGGCCATCGCCTGCTGGGCATTGCTCGCGTCTACCAGGATGATGTTGGGGTACTGCTCGATCAACAGGTCACGCACCGGGTTGCCATGAATCAAGGCCAGGCGCTTGCCGGCCATCTCGTCCAGTGTCGCCGGGCTGCCGGATGCATTACGGCTGACCAGAACGTAGGGAGTGTTTAAGTAGGGCCGGGTAAAACGCAGCAACCCTTCGCGTGCGGCACTGGGCGTTAGGGAGATCAACAGGTCAGCCTTGTCAGTCCTGACCTGCTCGAGCATTTGCGCCACCGAGTGAGTGCGCTGAATATCGAACTTCAAACCTGTACGCAGGGCGACCTTGGCCAGCACATCCGCGCTAATACCACGGAACTCACCCTCCTGATTGAAGAACGAAACTGGCAGGTAGGTCTCATCGATCGCCACACGCAGCCGTGGATGAGCATTCATCCAGCGCTGCTCATTGGCGCTGAAATTCAACACCGTGCGTCCTGGCATGCTGGCGCCGCCGGCGCTCCAGCGGCGCAGGATGGTCATGCGTTCAACGGAGGGAATCGTCGCCAGGGCGCTGTTGATAATGCGCAAGAGGCGCTCATTACTACGGTCCAGGGCAAACGAAAAGTTACTGACTTCCATGCGGGAAAAGTCAGCGAGCTGCACGTTGTTCAGGTAGTTCTTATTGATCAGGTAGTGCGCGCTGATGGAGTCGCCCAGGTACACATCGGCACTACCAAACGCCACGGCGCCGATCGCGCTTAGGGTCGAGGGATAGAGCTGCAAGGTGGCCTTGGGGTAAAACGCCTTGACGGCCTCGGGAGGCAGGTAGTGATACAGCATGGCGATTTTCTTGCCTGCCAGGTCCGGCGTCAGGGCCTGGCTGTTGGCAACCTGGGTGACCAGAGTTGGTTGGTCCTCGGCGTACGACGTCGACATCAACAGGTCGGCGTCGGCTTCCTCATAGCCATTGGAGGTGCCCAAGAAGTCCACGCTGCCATTCTTCAGGGCCTGGATCACCTCGGCACGGGACGCAAACCGGCGCACCTCGATGGGGGTGCGCAACAGCTCGCTCAACAGTTGCGCATAGTCCGCAGTTAGGCCCTCATAGTCATGGCCGTCACTGGTGATACCAAAGGGCGCATAGTCGGGCGCGGAGGCACCAAGCACCAGCACGCCCTTGCTCCTCAGCCAACTCCAGTCCTGTTCCGATAGGGAGGCACCGTAACCCTCCACATGTGAGCGGCCCAGTACTTGATAGGTTTCTACCGGCCCATCAGCCAGAACCGTGCCGTTAAAGGTGCCGACCAGCACGATTGCCATCAACCATCTACGCAAGGATGTTCTCATTCAGACCAGTTTATTGCGTTTGGCAAAGTCGGCGAGGTACACCACCGATTTCACGTTGAGCTTTTCGATCAAGCGAGTTTTGTAAGTGCTAACCGTCTTGTTGCTGAGCAACATCGTGTCAGCAATTTCCTTATTGCTCAGTCCTTGAGACAGCTGTTGCAGGATCATCAGCTCTCGGTCAGACAGTTTCTGGATCAATTCTAGGTCAGTGGTCTCGGCATCACTTCGCCGCACCGAACTACTGGCTAAATTGGGAAAAAAGGTATAACCGCCCATTACCGCCTTGATCGCCTTGACCAGTTCGCTGAGGTCGTTGAGCTTGGAGATATACCCCGCGGCCCCGGCTTTCATACAGCGCATGGAATAGAACAGCGGTGACTGGGAGGTCAACACTACAATCTTACACTTGAGACCCAAGGCACATATCCGCGCGATGACCTCCAGCCCGTCCAGCTTGGGCATAGCAATGTCCAGCACAATTAAGTCTGGTTCATGTTCCCGCGCCAGTTGCAACGCGTCCGCGCCGTTATCGGCCTCGCCCACTACCTCAAAGCCCTCTCCCGTCAGTAGCATTTTGACCGAGGAGCGAATAAAAGGATGATCGTCCACAACTAAGGCTTTATGCATAGGAGCTCCTGTGTGACACACCAGATTCAGCCGCTGACTAAAAATATATGGCGTAAAAGCCATGGCGAAACTGACCTGTCTACGCGTCGTTTAAAATACACGAACGCTATTCAATTGTAGGAAATTTATAAAACTTACAGCACTAATTGATGGAAGCCTCCAAGCCTGCTTCATGGGCCTCGATCCAAGGCAAAAGCCGGTAGCCCTCCATCGGCCGAGCCAGATAAAACCCCTGGCCAAACTTACAACCCATTTTCGTGACTGTGTCGCGAATGCGCTGACTACTGACCCCTTCAATCACTAGGCTCATATCCAGAGACTGAGCCAATGCTAGCGTGCTAGCAATCATCGCTTGGCTGCGAGGCTCGCGTATATTTCGGACAATCTCGCCATCAAGCTTGAGCTGATTGAACGGCAGCTGGCATAGCAACCTGAGGGACGAAAAACCCATACCAAAATCATCGACGGAGAGGCCGCAGCCCGACATCCGGAGACGCAGCAAGTTGTCCTGAATTCGTGGCGAAATATCCAGCAAACCGTTTTCCGCCAATTCGAACATCAAGGTATTACCTGGAAAGTCATGTTGTCCCAGAGCCCACTGAATATGCTCGACCAACTGATCGCTGATGAGCTGGGAAGCATGCAGGTTGAACGAGAGCTCCAGTTGCACCTCTTGCCGACGTAATACCCCTAAAAGATTCAGGCCCTGCTCCAGAAGTTGCTTGAACATCTGGTCGATCAAGTCATAGGCCATGACAGCTGCGAGAAAGTCCGCCGGCAGTAGCAGGCCCTTGGCGGGGTGCTCCCAGCGAGCTAAGGCTTCAACTCCAGCCAACTCGCCGGTATCCAACTCAAATTTGGGTTGGAACCAGGCACGAAACTCACCGAGTGCTAATCCGCGATGGATCTCCTCTTCACTGGGCAGAGGCAGGACCGATGGTTGGAGGGCAGGAGGGGCACGTCGATGGGCATAACGATGAAGCATCTTGCTAAGCGCACTGATTTGCACCGGTGGTTTCATGACCCCCAGCAGTTGTAAACCTGAGAGCGAATCCATCTGCTCCAAGGAGCGGCGAAGCTCCGGCCTTAGTTCGCTACACAATGCCACAGCACGCACCATGCCCGACCGGGCAGCGCTCCGCAGGAAGCCTAGGCAATCCAAGCTGCGGTCCGCCAGATCGCATAGCACGATGTCGACACCACCTGACTTCTGAATCTGCTCCAGGGCCTGTTCGCCATTACTCGCTTGAACCACATCGCGCACGCCTAAGTGATCAAGCATTTTGATCAAGACGCTGCGCTGGAATCGTTGGTTCTCCAGAACCAGGACGCGGGGGTGGGCCATGCTTATCAACCACTTTCAGGTACGAAGAATCTGATAGTGGACGTGAGCAGGCTGAGTAAAGGAAGGAAATGGCCTTATGTTGTGTAGGAAATTTCCCAAGCAGCAAGGCTCCCGTTAACTTCGTGGATCCTGATGTAGCTAGGGTGGGCGGCGATACGATTGAGGTTGGGGCGAGAGTGAATGTTTTTGACCGAAATCGGCCAATTCAAAAACGCAATGAGAGATCAATAACTGCTTTCATCAGAGATTTTCAGATCTGAGTCTCGCTAAGCCTTGCTTGATGTGGCCTGCGTTTTCGCTAATCGTATGCAAAGCTCCTCGGACATTTTCGCCCTTCTCGCTTGATCCCTGCTTCTCTGCATGGAGTATCAACTCCATTAGCGCCGCCTCCAGTGCTAGCTGATTTTGATACATCCTTTCAAGTAGGTCTGACAAAGCCTTCGATGCGCGCGACCTTGGTATGGTGGGGATGTGATGCCATTCTGTTGAAAGCTTTCAGCTAGTAGAAAGGTTTGTCGGATCGCTACGGATTGCGCGCTCATGATTAACATCGACCTTTGTCAATACGACGAAAGGCACGATAAAGCTGTGACTGGTCTGTGTAGCGGCGTTCTGGAGCAAGCCCCTTGTACTGGTAAGCGCATGACCTGCGCTCAACCGCTCTTGGCCGATTGCTGCCCGTCACTAGCGGCAGAAATCGGCCAAAAGCTGCCGTCGCATGCCTACGAAACCAGGTGTTCGGTCCACGAACTGCTGGGGGCAGATTGAATACGGCGTTTACATTTAAGGTCACGGGCACGATGTCATAGGCTATGGGTCGACTCCAACCGGCCGAGAGTTAGAGGCTCGGTTTGGATCTAGTGTTATCCATAGCTTCGGTCCGGAAATCAGGTTTTTCCAAGCTGAACGAATGTCAGTAACAGTTGCTTTATTAACAACTTCAAGAAGCTCTTGGCGCGTGCTAAAACTGTAGTCTAGTCGTGATATGTCCGCCCAGTAACCCTCAGTCATTTCCATTAACCCACCGTGATCAAGTTTCAATTTATTAGATGCCCCGCTTTTCAACTTGTTGAGCTGTGTGTCATCCAATTCACAAAACTCTCTATCTAGCGAAGCAAGGAATTCCAAAACTTTAGACTGGATATCGCCACTTCCATAATTGCTAGACTGTATTGATAATATTAAGGCTGGTTTACGCCAGTCACTGCTCGGATATGCAGAAACCGCATAACCTATTTGCTGCTGGGTTCTTATCTTTTGAAAAAAACGGCTAGCAACAAATTGACTGATCAGCATTGAATGGGCCTGCGCGCTGAGCGTACTGCTCGAAAAAGGCACATATGTAATAAGTACGCTATCGTGAGATGATGAACGGACACGAATGGGCGGTAAATTTTCGTCTAAAGTGCGAGGGCCGGAGTAAACAAAATAGCGGGTCCGTGCTGTGGTTTTCAAAACCTCATGAATCATAGACCCTGTTTTCCGGGCGGTATCCAAGGATAAATTGCCTACAACTAGGGCATCTGAATGTATATCTTCTAGCCATCTATCACGCCAGCGATTAAAACTGTCTATCGAGGCTTTATTGAGTTCAGAAAGGCTTTCATTAGATGGCCAGTTTTCGGGGTATATTGCAATTCGCAGAGCATCATTTGCAGCAGCTAAAGGCATCTTACTCTCTTGAGACCTCCAATACCGCTCCATACGAGCCACGACAGTATTGAACTCATGACGATTTATTGGCTCATTCATTAACGTCCGCAACACCTCCTGCAGGAGCAGATCCTGGTGCTGACGCAAACCATGTAGGCCCACCTCGATACCCTGCTCAGCTATTTTTATTTCACCGAACAAACCTGCGTAAGATGCCTGTTGAAGAACATTTTGCATACGGTAATTCAGCCAAGTTATAAGCAATGCAAGATTTACATGGTCCTCCAGGCCCACTTCAGAATTACTTTTTATAGAAATTCTCCATGCAGTCATCGGCATATTGAACTCTTTTTCGGGGCGATACCAAACTCGGGTTCCAGATTTATTAAAAATTGACAGCGGTTCAGATTCGTTAACGTCAACCAGATTCAAATCATCCACAAGGAACGGATTTTTTTTAGGAAGAGAAAATGTGTAGATTTGAGTATGACTAGGCAACGTGGTGTCTTGTTGGATACTGTAAGGTACATCTAGCCATTTAGAGACGTGATCGGTCGGAGCGGCCTGCGACTCCCATACCAACAGAGTATTGCTAGAGGCCATATCCGACAACAAAGAATCAATCCTTTGGGGGGCGATACCATTCATTCGAAACGGCCCATACAACCAGTCCTCAGGTTCATAGCGGCGCATATTGCTTACTAATGACCTAGCCATAGCCAAGGGGGGCTTTTTCTCTTTATACAAAAAACGTTGCTTGCTCAAAGCAGCGAGCTCATCATATCTCCAACGATCTAAACCAGCCGTTCGAACTAACTCAATGGAGTCATAGATAGCCTCTTTGATAGCGCTAATTTCTGGAGGAGCACCGGCAGCCATCTCGATATGGACACCTATTATAGATTGATTTTTGCGCCACTCCATCACGTTAACACTAACCTGTTTCGCCAACCCATGTCTCTGTAGCTGAGATTGCAAGCCCCCCTCGTTTTTTGCATTGAGCAATGAGAGTATAAAGTTAAGCGGCTTGCTGAACTCATCTACGGCCTCATTTCGAACAGTAAGAATTAACGTTAGCTTGTTCCGTGAATCTTTTGGCTGCACATGTACGATTAGCGGCTCGGCATTTTTTTTCCACAAGTCGATATGATCGGGTGTGGGCAAATTTAAGCCACTATTGAAGCTCAGAAAATTATGCTCGACTAAATGCTGAAGCTCATCTAGAGACTGGGGCCCGCTTACAACTAATTTTATCCTTTCCGAAGAATAGTAGAGCTTGTGAAACCTTGCGACTTCACTTGCGATTTTCTCGGAATCACCACCTAACGTTTTTAAGTTCCCGATTCGAAAGCGCGCCCAAGAATGACGCGGACTAACGGCATTGCCAACTGCTTCCAGAAAACGAAATTTTTCATTGTCTGAGAGCATCCGATATTCTGCATCAATAGCCTTTCGTTCAGACTCAACGTATGTTCTATCAAATAATGGCTCACTCAGAGCAGCAGCCAGATGGGCCATTGCTACGGGTAGCGCTGGTGCTGGAACATGAAAATAATAATCTGTATATTGCCTATTGGTTTTAGCGTTAAAAGTGCCTCCAACAAGGCCCATTAATTTGGAGATTCCATTAGGATCAGGGTAGCGCCTACTGCCTAAAAAGACCATATGCTCGGTAAGGTGCGCCAATCCTGGTAGAGACTCAGGGTCCTGATCGCTACCTGCATTTACTGTTATCGCAATAGCTGACTTAGTTGCAGCATGATCATTCACAAGTAAAGCGATAATGTTATTCTGTAACCGTATCGACCGGTAGTTATTTCTGTCACTCGGCGACTTTATAGGTTCCGGTAATATCTCACCTTTCGCGCCTGCACAAAGACATACTAAAAAAATGGAGAGCAGATAAGTGTGCGCCCTAAAATTCATGTAAAATCCGCCAGTTAAAATCCAGATATTTATCACCACTGAAAAACAATAGCAGGCCATTATTTGAGCGATAGATCACACATGTTGCTCTAGCTCAGAATTTTTTTCACCCAAGCAGATAACTGCACTAAAATATTCAACAATTTCAACCCAGCTTCCGAACATTACAGCTTTCCGAAGTCGGATCTCATATCCTCCTCGGGAAAAAAAGTTAATTTCTGCTAACGGGATGTATGCATCCCCTTTTAAACCACAAATATAGTTAAATAAAATCCTTGAGATTCTTCCATTACAATCGATAAATGGATGGCATGCGACAAAAGAGATCGATACCATGATAGCTAATAGCAACCGCGACCCCCTCCAATTATCAATGCACTTTTGTATTGATTTCAGAGTGCTTGGTATACTTTCAGGCGAAGGGTATTTAATTCGAACATGATGACTATCTGAATTAGTATAAACGTCCACAGCGCGAATTTCAGAAGCAGCACCAGATAGTTCTGAGGCTATGGCTAGAATAGTATCTATTAATTGTAAAGAGCAGTTTTTATTAAGGTAATCAGAACTTAAGTGGGGCAAGACAGTTAGGATTTTCTTTTCCTCGACAGCCCGCATCGATGGGTACTCTGTATGATTTCTATCAGCATAATATTTGCTCAGATAGTGCTCAAAGCTATAGTCTTGGCAGACTGCTACTGATTTTGCGACTTCAAGCGAATCGGGCCATTTTGCGGATCTAGCTAAAGGTAGGACTTCCGCTGCATGTAGTAACAAAGGCAAACTGCCCAACGCGTCCCAATTAACTGAGTTGGGGTCCAAAGGTTTCCATGCAATGGTATTTAAAGTACGAATAATCACTTTTTTGCATGCTCCACTGGAAAGATAAAACAGATATGTTCTACCTCCGTTTTTGACTTGGCCTTGAGAAACACTATTACAATAATTGTTCGTTTGGAAAGTTGAGTTGCTACTTATCCACTCCTTATCGTCTACTGCAATGCAAGACAGAAAACTAATAATATCTAAATCCACAGACCAATAGCTTAGGAGCCATCTAGAATAAGACAATCTCTGAACCGATGCATGGCTCACTGCAGTGAGCCATGCATTTGAGTCAAAAGCTAACGGTGTCCCCCGGGGACACGTCCCCAGGATCGTGCGCCATGCCGTCATCTGGATGTTCACCTGGATCGTGAGATATATCATCCCCCCAATTTTCATCCGCTCCGTTGGTATCATCACCCCCAGATACCAAAATGAGTTCTTCTGCTGTCAATTCACGCATCTTTATATCCTCACGTAATATATAAATTAAAATTGATATTCCATCTGAGTATATTTGGTTTTTACCTCCTCGCCGTATATTGATGAATTAAGTATCTATAGATTGAAGGCCACAATAGAAATTGCCCACCAGGTTAAAGTCTATTTAGGGCATCTAGATCGATCACGCGACTGAAATTATCTTCTAGGTCATCATGAGAGATAACTATTACAGTTTTATCAAGGTTTAATATGTGTTTCAGTATGTTTTTTTTACTATCTAAATCCAAATTGCTAGTTGCCTCGTCAAGCATTAGCACAGGCGCGTCTTCGGCCAGTGCTCTTGCTAATAATATTCTTTGTTTTTGCCCCGCAGATAAAATATTAGCGGCCCCCGAAAGAAGAGTGTTATAACCCATAGGCATTGTAATAATATCATCATGAATACACGCCGCTTCTGCTGCACTAAATACATTGTCAAAGCTTATGTTCGAACGTGAATATATTATATTGTCCAGTATAGTGCCCGATACGATCTGATCGTCTTGCATCATGATGGAAAAATGAGATCGAAATGAATCGGGACCTGTTTCTTCGAGCAGGAAACCGCTTAACATTTGTTTCCCGGAATTTGCCTTTAAATTTCCGCTTAATAAAGAGATTAGTGTGCTTTTGCCTCCCCCCGACTTTCCTCGAAGTAAGATTTTTTCACCGTACCTTATCGAGATATCGCAATTGTACATAATCCATTTCGTTGAAGGTGAATGCCTAAAGCAAACATCTTTCAATGCGATATCGGGTTTCTCAAGCCTGATGCGCCTTCTAAATTGAGTCACTTCAGCTGGGTAACTATATAAATCTTCAAGATTGTCCAGATGATACTGATTTTCGTGCTTGTGGATGAAGTAGTTAGAAATGGAACTCAGATTAACGAAGAACCTTGAGCTAATAAGCAAATATGCAAAAATCCCACCGATGCTTAGGGAGCCATTGGATATTTGGCCTGCAGCTATCACAACGACGAAAATCCTATGCAGATTCAATAACAAATTTAGCAACCCTACGCTTTTTAGTGTGATGCTTTGGGCGGTTGCATCATAATAGTTATAACTAGAATAATTCGCGAAGAACCTTTCTTTGCTTTCTTCCTGAACCCTGGCAGACTGTATCTGCTTTATATTCCGTATCGTGTCTAGGACTATATTATCTGAGCGAGTTTTCATCTTGCTCTTCTGCCGCAACGCATGTCGTTGGTTTTTCGAGATAAATACTACACTCACCCCATACACAATCCCGAATGCAGCTGTGCACAGCGCTAAGTGGATTGAGATAATTGATGATACTATCAGAGCTGCGACAATCAGCCATGCAGCTACAAGTGCCGTACTACGATATTTGTGTTCAAAACTTACAATAGCTAGAAGGGACGTGAACTTCGAAATTATGTTGTTCGATGTCCTCGTTGAAAAAAACGAAACGGGCAAGCTAACGGCTTTCTGAAACGTTTCATATCCTAAAGAGTCTGCTAATGACCTTGCCGTGTTGACAGTGTTTTTTAGATGGATTGTTTGGAGCAGATATTGAATACAGCATAATGCACCAAATAACATCGCAATAACGAACATAAGGTTTTGGTCATTGCTCTCCATTACCTGATCCACTGCTAGCTGAATATAAAAAGGTGATGCTAGCGTAAGGAGCTCTATTACTATGGGTAACACGTAAATCAGCAACGATTTATCACGTTTGAGCCCGGGCTGAAATATGCCTACCTTACGGGCTGAGCCTGAAGCCAACTTACAATCTGCTGTGTAAAAAAGCTCAGTAGCTATACCAGTAAAACTTGCTGAAAACTCACTTCTGTTAAACCGATAAACGCCCTCGGCAGGATCATAAATTGTGAATCTATTTTTACTTGCCTTTGTAAGCACAACAAAATGATTCATGCGCCAGTGAAGAATGCATGGCAACTCTAACGTACGAACTTGTTCCAACTCAAGCCTTAGATGTCGGTACCTGAAACCAATCTTAGATAACAAATCTGACAAGTTCTTTAAATTTATTCCGCGTCCCCCTGTTGCAAAGTCAGCACGCAGGGAGTTAAGTGAAATGTCTACTCCATAGTGCTCGCAGATCATTGCTACACATGCCAATCCGCATTCAGATTGTTCTTGCTGGCGTATGAGCTGAAAATTTTTAATATTCATTTAGTTTTCCTTGCCCCGCCTGTACTACAGAATTTATCAATGGATCAAATATCCATCTGATAAGAGAGTGCTCTTCAAGCATTACTGAGGCTCGACCGGTAAGTCCGTCTTTTTGGTAGTCTATCTCCAGATTCGAGTTGCTAGATTCAATTATCTTTATAGTCGCTAAATAACCGGGCTCTTCGGCTTGCAAACCTAGCGTACGCAATACGTCTTTCGTGCTGGTTACTGTATTATCAATTTGTATTATTTCCGCCTGAGCTGTTCCGAATTTTGTAAACGGGTAAGCATCATATCGCAGAGTGACTTTCTGTCCGAGATTAGCTAATGCAGCTGCTTGCTTAGGTATTAAAATACGTGCAGTCGGTTCTCCTTTTTCTGCTTCAACCACAATAAGGCTGTCCGATTTCCTGATGCTACTTCCCTTTGAAGCACTCACTGCCGCGACGACGCCATCAAAATCGGCGACAATATATGATAAGATTTGGCTTTCAATATCAATCAGCTCTCGTTCAATCTCTATAGCCTCAGATCTATTGTGGTTGATCTGAATTTCTAGTTCATTTTTATATTGCTTTGCCAGGTTGGGAGCTTCAGAGAGAAACTGCTGCTCCTTTATCAAGTTTTGTTTTGCATAATAAGATAAATTGTCGATATTCAAGACTTTATCTTTAAGATCCTGAATATAACTTTCGGCTACAGCGCCCTCAGCCAGCAAATGATTACCTACCACAATTTTTGATTCTAGAATTTTCCGCGCACTGACTAAGCCATGCACTCGGGCCTCCAACTCAGCGGCCCGTAATTCCGAAAATTTAGATTGGAGCCCTAGCTTTTCTATACTAATTTGATAGTTCTGGGAGTTTTTTACAGACAATTCATTTAGCTGTATAAGATTTTGACTAAGAAGATTTCTTTTTTGAAGATTGGTAGAACCGCTCCGTCCGAATTGCTCTCGTGTGTAGGCTATTAGTTTTTGCCCTCGATGAACGAAGTCTCCCTGCTCCACAAATATCTCAGATATCACACCTTCTGATGTAGCCTCAACACGCTGCTTTCCAGACAGTGCTATTGTGATAAAATTTACGTCTACTCTTCTAGTATAGGGTTGCAACAAAATAAAAAAAACACATAGCATTAAAGCTATCGAAGCTGCCCATGGCTTAATACTGCCAATCCTTTCGGATCTTGCTGCGACGCTCGTATTTTCTAATGTGTTGGGTAGAGATTCTTTTCTAAATAACTTCGCTTGATCTTCCATAATCGACATAGCGGTTCCAAATACCAAGATCCCTAAATGACTAACTATCTTAATGGCAGCTTGCTGCGGATTCCTATCGCACTCTTCAACCTTACTGTTGGATATGTTGCAGTATTATGTCCACATGCTTGCGATTGCATTACAATTGAAGATTTTTTGTATCTATGGCCAGGCCAGCATTGTGATTTATTTGATTTTTATGCGTCGAATGTTTTTTATAGCGGCTTAAGGGTAACGTTCATGAATTCGAGTTGCAGTGTTGTATGCAGATAGGATACCTTGGCTCCCTGGAAGCTCTATTAGTTTTTTGGTGAAGATACAATAAATAGGTGGGGTCATGATTAAGCTTTTAATTGTCACTGTGCTTTTGGGAACAAGCACATTGTTTTCTCTGTACGCTAGCGCATTGTCTCCTGAGAGACAGGCCGCTATCGATGCATGCAGAGCGGAAACAAAGTTAATTCATGTTCGTATACAGTCTGCACCACGAGCATTTTCAAAGCCTGAGGAGACAATCGCTGTTTTGATTCAGGGCGAAAAGCCTCCTCCATCAATGAAGCATCTCGATGGTGCGGAGCTCTGTTTTTATTCGGTACGAAAAAAGTACGTGCAGCTTATTGAATGGGATGCCTTAGGACGAACTAAAAGGCTGCGCAGTCCGATAGAGCCTAAGCAAGATTTATAGTTTTCTTGTTTTTTATCCAATACGTTATTATTGCAAAGTTACTATGTTGATACTCGCGTACCCAGACTATCCAAAGCACACAACACTTTTTGACTGGTTGAAAAGCATCCCCGCTGGTGGCGATAAAACCACACGACTCGCGCGAATTTTCTCTGCGATTCGTACTGAGGCAATCTTGAGCAATGGATTGATGATGCTGATTTACGGACCAAGAGCGTGGGGATTTTCGATGAACCGGATCCCAAGAAGCTCGACTTACTACTCCGCTCCCTGGGACGAGGCTTTGCTGGGGGCTACTTGAACGCTATTCAGCAAAAGCGGATTGAGCATTTTCTTCAAGAGGAAGCGTTAGCCTTCAGCAGTTGGTTTCGGCCTGTGAGTCCAAATGCTCCACAGACGAGACCGATGCTACCTGATCCTGATGATTCTATTGCTCTCAATCAAGCCCCAGATCCTTATGATGACGATGATCGACCCACGTCCCGGGGCGCCTATCCCAGAGTCTAGATTGAAGCCTAAATCGTCCCTGGCCTCTTAGGCACCTGGAATGGCGGCTTAGGGTCGAAAGAGGTCGTTCATGAGCGTCAGCTACCGGCCATAAGCAGCCATTAGTATATGGTCGTTATCTATCCATTGCTGACGCTCGCAAGGGGCGGCTATCAGTAACAGACAATAACTCGAAGGTGCCCGCGAGCCCAAGAACGACTCCGTCACAGACGGTCTGGAAACTGAGCTGGGTATGGACACCGAGCTTGGGTTTTTGACACAACGGAACTGGTCTCTAAACCGCAGCTGCCACGACGACTTTGCATGTTTGGCCACCCCGTTTGCTTCAATCGAGTGTCCGTAGTGTTTCAACGATAAGTGACCGCACCCAGCGATGGCCTGCGTCGCGCTGAGTTCGTTCATGCCAGGCCAAGATTTTTCTGAAGCCTGGAATTTCAACAGGCGGCTCTATTGATTTGAGCCCGATGTTGTTCACTGCCAATCGACGCGGCACGACAGCGATTATGTCGCTGTACGTTAGAATTTCTGGAAGTACCAGAAAGCTGGTCACCGACACTGTCACTCGACGTGATCTTCCAAGTTTTTCCAGAGCATCATCCGTCACTCCATGAAAACCGCCCCCTGCCGGGGAAACCAAGGCGTGATCCAATGCGCAGAATCGATCCAGTGAAAGCCTGCCATTCAGCGCATCTGGGTGATCAGTGCGCATTACGCATACATAGCTTTCATCAAAGAGTGCGATAGCATGCAATCCTGGTGTTACCGCTTCAGGGGTAACCAATGCGAGATCGATCTCACCTCGATCCAGCTGATTTTGAAGCTCTTGATGATCCACGGGCTGGACACTAACGCGGATGTTCGGCGCTTGTATTCTTAGCGCGTTGAGAAACGGTACGACCACTGCACGCAATGCATAGTCGGTCGAAGCAATCCTTATCGTCATGCTCGCCGTCAACGGATCAAAGCTTTGCGGCTGAAGCATACCTTCAATATCTGCCAGCAATTTCTTAACCGGCGCTGCAAGCTGCTCTGCACGCGACGTCGGCACGATGCCGCGCTGGGCGCGCACGAACAGCGGATCGGCGAAGCTTTCTCGGAGCCTGCTGAGCATGCCGCTCACAGCAGGCTGGGTAAGCGATAGTCGATTTGCGGCTCGCGTAACGCTACGTTCATCAAGCAACGCATCCAGTGCTTTGAGGAGGTTGAGATCTAGATTTCTGATATCAGGATTCATGATGCGCAAAATAAAACATAGCGATTGGTCTTATTTCTAGCCTACACCCATCATGGTCTCAATTCATCAACTGAGCGCTGCATAACCATGAATCAGATCATTTGGCCTGAGGGCTACCTGCCAGGTTTTACCGAAAACTTTGTCTCTAACGAGGTCATCATCGCGGGATTGAGTGCCGCACAGGTATGGCCTCTGCTCACCCAGGCGCAGAGATGGCCGTCGTACTACGCCAACTCGGCAAACATCCAGTTTCATGATCACATCGGGCCGGATCTGCAAGACGGGGTATTTTTCTACTTCGAAACGTTCGGCTTTCCGGTCGAGGCTTTATGCAATGAGTGCGTGCCGCCAACTCTAACCTCTCCAGGACGAATTGCGTGGCATGGCTGGTCGGGTGAGGGTGACGCTCGGCTGGACGTTCACCATGCCTGGCTTATTGAAGACCTCTCTGGTGGACGAGTGCGCATCCTGACTCAGGAAACACAGAAGGGTAAACCAGCGGAGAATCTCGCCAAGGCCAAACCCAATCCGATGATCAACGGTCATCAGGAATGGCTGGACGGCTTGGTGGGTGCGGCACGCTTGTCTCCCAGCCTTTAACCTCTGAATTTAGTCTTTAGCCGTGGGCCTCAGATGCGGTCAGATTAGGCATTCTAAGTCCGGCCCCAGAGCATCCGTGTCTCAGCTCTGGGGCGATTCGACAAAAGCCTGACGACTTCCCTGCGTTATCCGCAATATTTGAACTTCATTCCAACGGCAGCGGACGATCAATGATCACGTGCTTCATCACCAACGTCGATGTCAGACGCTGTACGTTGGGTAACCTCGACAGTTCCTCATCGTATAGTTTTTGAAATGCAGGAAGATCTGCTGTCACCACCATCAGCAGGTAATCAGGATCGCCAAAAAGTCTCTGAGCTTGGACGATGTAAGGAATTCGCGGTAAAGCATCTTCAAAATCAGCTACTGCTTTTTGGTGTCCCTCTCGGAGCGTCACGAATACCAGGGACGAGAAATTGAGTCCTAACTCAGTCGCGGATAGTTGAGCTCGATAACCCTTGATCACTCCCAGATCTTCCATCGCCCGAACGCGTCGATGGCATGGAGACAAACTTAGACCTACGCGGTCGGCCAGCTCCGTCAGTGACTGACGGCCATCTTGCTGCAGTTGCGCAAGAATCTTCTTGTCTACACGATCCATTAAGAAAAACCTTCTAATTCGTTTAGCTTCTACAGGTATCTTCGAAAGATAATACCACTTCGCTTTCATTATCCTTCTATCACGGTTTTTCAGGGCCAAGCGGCGCTTTGAATTGATGGAAGAGGAAGGATTTGATCGTGAGTGTTTCTCTGATTATGGCGTTTTGGGCCGTATCATTTTTGTTTGTTATCACGCCTGGGGTCGACTGGGCCTACGCGATTTCGGCAGGTTTGCGAGGCCGCGTCTTACCCGCCGTAGTCGGCATGCTTTCCGGCCATCTTGTGGCCACGCTGATCGTCGCCGCAGGTGTGGGGGGAGTGCTGGTCAAAATTCCCTATGCATTGCTGACGTTAACGCTGATGGGGGCGGCCTATCTCTTATGGCTCGGCCTCAACATGTTGCTCAAGCCTTCGCTGCCTGCTCAAGGGACATCCCACGATGAAGGTGCCTGGATGGCCTGGGCGATAAAAGGACTATGCGTCAGCGGTCTCAACCCGAAAGTCCTATTGTTGTTCCTAGCGCTACTACCTCAGTTCACTGATGCGTCAACCGCATGGCCAGTAGGGGCTCAGATTGTCGCTCTAGGCCTGATTCATGGTGTCAGTTGCGGTGTCGTCTATCTCGCGGTCGGCTATGGCGCTGGTGCGGTGCTTGCTTCACGACCAGCAGCGGCAACCAATGTGAGTCGGATATCGGGAGCCGCGATGATCGTAATCGCTGTGGTTCTAGCTGCCGAGCGGCTGGCCATTTGAATTGAGGAAGTGAAATGTCTGATCAAATCAACGCCCCCTATAACAGCCCTCCTCGCGCAAGGGTACGAATTCCACATTTACAGGACATGAAGGCACGGGGTCAGAAATGGGCCATGTTGACTGCTTATGACATGTACGCCGCGTCAGTGTTTGAGGCGGCAGGAATTCCAGTGCTGCTCGTAGGCGATTCCGCTGCCAACAACGTGTTTGGACATAACTCGACATTGGCAATAACAGTTGACGAGATGCTTCCTCTTGTCAGGGCGGTTTCGAGTGCTACCAAACGGGCGTTGGTCATTGCCGATTTGCCCTTTGGCTCTTATCAGGGATCGCCTGAGCAATGCTTCCATACCGCAGTGCGCTTCATGAAGGAAGGCGGCGCTCATGCCGTAAAGCTCGAAGGTGGGATCGAGATGCTTGCGCAGGTAGAGATGTTGGTAGCCGCTGGCATACCAGTTATGGCCCATATCGGTTTTACCCCACAGGCAGAACATCAGCTGGGCGGATACCGCATCCAGGGCAAAGGCGAAGACGCGGAGCGGTTGATTGATTTGAGCGTTGCCTTCGAGCGTGCTGGGGCGTTTGGCCTGCTGATAGAGATGGTGCCAGGCGATGTAGCAACGAGGATCACCGAGACAGTCTCCATCCCTACCGTAGGAATTGGTGCTGGTAATGGCTGCGATGCACAGGTGCTTGTCTGGCAGGACATGGCGGGGCTAAGGGATGGTCAGTTGCCGCGATTCGTCAAGCAGTATGCGGATATGAGAAAGGTGATGAGTGACGCTGCTCAAGCCTTTGCTAAAGATGTCGAATCGGGCTCATTCCCTGGGCCAGAACATACTTTTTAGAGCATCGGAGATCGCAATGAGCACACTGCGCCAGAAGGCGATAGCAGGCCTGGAGGAAGGTGACACTTTTGAAATCAAACGCACTTTTTCGGACGCAGACATCGTCCAGTTTGAAGCGCTATCGCGCGATCACAACCCAGTGCATTCCGATGCCAAGTATGCAGAGGCTAAAGGCTTTGATGGTGTCATCGCTCACGGTTTGCTTACTGCGACATTGATCACAGAGATCGGAGGGCAGTTGGGGTGGTTGGCTACCTCCATGAATCTGCGCTTCAAGCGCCCCGTTTATATCGGGGATGAGCTTACATGCGTGTGGAAAATTATGGGGATCGATGAGGGTAATCGGGCTCAAGCCGAGGTAATCGTGACCAACAGTAGCGGCCTGGCTGTCTTGCTCGCGGAAACGACAGGGTTAATTCCCAATGACGCCGAGAGAGAACTACTTGTATCAATAACGATTGATGAGACCTAGGCCTATCAGGGCGATGCA
Source organism: Pseudomonas sp. D8002 (assembly GCF_013385695.1). Taxonomy (NCBI): domain Bacteria; kingdom Pseudomonadati; phylum Pseudomonadota; class Gammaproteobacteria; order Pseudomonadales; family Pseudomonadaceae; genus Pseudomonas; species Pseudomonas sp. D8002. Next base: position 43,914 of record NZ_JACAPM010000037.1, on the reverse strand, counting down.
AAAACACCTTTTGTAGAGAATTTACAGATGCATGGCTTACTAAAATTAATTATTCGACCGGGAACGGAAATGGCAGACGCCGGCTTTCTCGTTTTAGCCGCTTTCGTTGGTTGCGCAGCGGGACTATTGCTGGCCTACAAAGTGTCGATCTTGGTGGGATTGCCCTTCGCACTTTGTGCAACCGTAATGCTTCATCTCACCTGGCGGACGCCAGGTTTCTCTCCCCAAATGACACAAAAAAAATCGGGCCGTGCTGACGTATAGCGTAACGGGAATAGTGGGGCCGTCTGATCGGTGCAATCAATCAAAGACCTGCTAAATGATTCCCCTTTTAATGGGCAGTTTTATGAATCGCGTATGACTGCTTTTGGCCGGTTAGCGACGGCCTGACCTCGACCGTCGCTATACATGGTCAAACCTCAGTCTGTTCTGCCATCTCCAAGGCGTCATCGACCTCAATCCCCAGATATCGAACAGTGCTCTCCAGCTTCGTATGGCCGAGCAGCAACTGAACCGCCCGTAAGTTTTTCGTTCTGCGATAGATTAGTGATGCTTTCGTACGTCTCATTGTGTGAGTGCCATACATGGCTGGATCAAGGCCAACGGCTTTCACCCAGCCTTTGACGATACGAGCGTATTGACGAGTGGATAAATGGTCTGAGGTATGCAGCCGGCTAGGGAAAAGGCAGTCCTCGCTGCGTAGCTGGGCTTGATGTATCCAAGCCGCGAGAGCAGACCGTGTTTGCTCAGTGATCTCAAACTGCACAGGCCGCTGCGTTTTCTGCTGCATCACCATGGATCGTGATGATACGTGCTCGCCATGAGCGACATCGCGCACGCGGAGCTTGGTTAAATCGCAGGCTCGAAGCTTGCTGTCGATGGCCAGATCGAAGAGAGCCAGATCTCGGGCTCTTTCCGCAATTTGAAGCCTTACTCGGATGGCCCAGATATCTCTCAGTCGGAGTGGGGTTTTCTGCCCGACCAGTTTTCCTTTGTTCCAGGGCTGACGGCTGCAGGTAGCGATGATGTTCATGACAAGTCCTCCACGTGTGGAAGGACAAGGATGGCTAATAGCAGCAACGGTCGCTAACCGGCCAGAAGCGGACGGTCGCGACTGGCCGAGATCAGCCCGTCACGAATGGCTGCTCTCGGCCCAGACTGAGCCAAAATTGAAGTTGGCGCTTCTATGCCAAATCTAAAATTTATCGGCTGGATGGCAGACCGAGATTTTGCGTAGAAACGCGATTTGCGGCTCTAATTTGGACACCCATCGCGCTGAAAAACGTTTTTACTGTTGGCGCTGATGCAACTTTGATTCAGGCTGCTGATTTTGACTACCCCATCTTCAGCAGCTGAAATCCCGCACAAGACCATCTTTTACTGAGTATTCGGGTGAGTCAATGCATTCTGGCATGAGTCAAAGTCGCTCTAGCGCTAACAGGGTTATCCAGTGATGCTCAGGATGAAGCTTCAGCAAATGCCGCCTCAGCCACGCAACCTCCTCATCAGGCAGCGTCGGCAAGATCTTGTGAAAATCCTCCTCATCCTTTGCCCGCGTACGCAGGGCTTTGAACAAAAGGATCGCCGCAGGCCTTAAATATGGAATGCTTTCACTGCTCAAACACAACATTTCTTTACGGGAAAACCGGATAGCCCCATCCCTTTTGTAAACCCATACTTCAGGACTTCCCGATTCAATCATCATGTCTAACCGCCAAGCTTGAGCAATTGGGTCGAAACACCACACCTGCTGAATGTCTTGACCTGGGATTTGACCCGAGGGAAGAAAAGTGAGTATCCCGTCCTTCGCGGTGTACATATCGAGATCGCCAAGCGCGTGCCGGAATTTTGGAAAATCGTCTCGCAACATGGTGAGCTCTATGTCTTCATGCTCCCTAGTCTTTTCGCCGAGCCATAGATCAAGTGCCCACCCGCCTACAACGCACCATGGAAGCGAGACGCTCTTCAGGCGAACCGCTAACTCGGCAGGAGTCCACGAATCCCATAGATTTTGATCCGGCGCCAAAGCTCTTTCCGTCATAATCTGATCTCCGGTTGCTCTGAACACTACGCTGTCTAAGACAGGTCTTCTCAACGCTCTGACACCTAGTAAGTAGATAAGAACCCAACCGGCCAACAACGGCCAGAAGCAGTCGGTCGCGATCAGAAAGGTTTGACGACAACGAGTCGCTCTCGCACTCTGTTTATAACCCATTCATTCATCAGGTTCCCGCATGTCATTAGCGACCGTAGTGCTGCTCGACTCCTGGCCACAGCCAAGTACGTCGCCTGAACCAGTGGTGTTCGCCACGGACACGCAACTATGTTTACGGTATTACACCACCGGAGAAGAAATAGCTGTGGTTCATTTTCCGCTAGTAAAGAAAATCCAATTCGGTTCGCCAAACGACGAAGCTTTGGGCGGCCATCCGCTCATTGGACTTGGCCTAAAGCATTACCAAATTCATCGAATAGATAATTCGCCTTGGTTAGCAGAGCTTGAGCAAAGGAACGCCATTCATCCTCGACACGACAAACAGCGGTTCATGAAAGATGCTATCCACTATGTCTTTACGTTTCAGGACTCTACCTTGGAATGCATCGTAATCGAGGGGGCGTTCTGGCATCCCAAAGTGCAAGTCTTTACCTCGGAGCAGGAGGCAAAGGATGGCTGGCGCACACTGGTGAATGACGTGGGTGCATTAACCCAATAGTCAGGAGCGGATGGCTGCGTTGGGTCGGAAGCGGTCGGTCATGAGCGGCCGCTTCTGGCCGATTCTGTTGAAAAAGCCGTACTCGCTTAGCCAAGGTGACCGCCTGCATCAATGAATAGCTTGCGGAGTTTTTTTCGAGCCGCCTCTGAAAGACGCTGTGAATAGCGTTGAAACTCTTCTTCGGCTGTATCGGGCTTGCCGTTCATGGCCAATACAAACGCGTATGCAAGAGGATGTTGTATGTAGTTGTAGAAACCCAGGCCACCCGTCGACAAATGCTGCTTGACCCGCTCGAAAGCACCAGGCAGGGCGGCTATCGAACGAGCCTCGTCCCAAAACGATTCAGCTTTTGGAATGGCAGCCCGGAGGATATTGGGTGCGCTGGTTGCTATGGCATCAGGTCCGTAGCTGCATGAGATATCAAACGCTCTATCGCGCACATCGAAAGTCAGATCAGGTCGTGCTGATTTTGACGTCCTGTGCCATTTGATTTCATTGCCGGAAAGATGGGGAACGAAGTCCAGTGACAGAGCCCATGACGGCGCTAGCGCGCCGCCTTTCCACTGCTCAAGGCGAAAGAGTTGGCGAATGGGAGCATCGACGCTACGAAGCCAGGACAGCGGGCCCTGAACTTCGAATCCTAACGGCTGTAAAAGTGACTCTACGGTTGGCGAAACAATTTCGTGGATCTGATCTATTCGCACTATCTCGAACGTTTTTCCCTGCATCGGCGGCCCCATGCTCAAAAGTAATCCCATTTCGACAACTTCGGTCGTTGGTTCGACCTCAGATAATTGATGGAGTCTTCTTCATCCTCATTCGGGAATCAAGGCACACGAAACTTCTCTCGGCGAACTGTCTTTTACATCTGGCAGATAGTGAAAACGTGGTCTGACCCCTTTTCCGTTGTGGTCCTTGCGTAGAAATCACCCACCCCCTCCCTGGATAGCTCCCCGCCTTACCTGGCCCAAATCCTGCCTGCATCACTCCCACCCAGTCGCTACTGACTACGCGGACGACTCTTTTGAGCCCCGCCGCCCAATCCCCGCCCCCGATAATCAAGCATCCCCCTACCACCGCCGAGGCCTTCCCCCATGACGAGCCCATCCACCGAACAGGTCAGCCCCCAAACCCTGCGCAGAGTGATCATCGCCGCCGGTATCGGTAACTTCGTGGAGTGGTTCGACTTCGCCGTCTACGGTTTTCTCGCCACCACCATCGCCCAGCAATTCTTCCCCAGCGGTGACGCCAGCGCGGCGTTGCTGAAGACCTTTGCGGTGTTCGCGGTGGCCTTCGCCTTCCGGCCCCTGGGCGGGATTTTCTTTGGCATGCTCGGCGACCGGATCGGGCGCAAACGCACGCTGGCCATGACGATTTTGCTGATGGCCGGCGCCACCACGCTGATCGGCCTGCTGCCCACCTATGCCGCCATCGGTGTAGCGGCGCCGATTCTGTTGTCGTTGATTCGCTGCGCCCAGGGTTTTTCCGCCGGGGGCGAATACGCCGGGGCCTGTGCCTATTTGATGGAGCACGCGCCCAGTGACAAGCGCGCCTGGTATGGCAGTTTTGTGCCGGTGTCGACGTTTTCTGCGTTCGCTGCGGCGGCCGTGGTGGCGTACGCCCTGGAGGCTTCGCTGTCCGCCGAGGCAATGGGCAGTTGGGGCTGGCGCTTGCCGTTCCTGATCGCGGCGCCGCTGGGGCTGGTGGGGCTTTACCTGCGCTGGAAGCTGGATGAGACGCCGGCCTTCCAGGCGGTGAAGCAGGAGCACGCGGTCGCGCACTCTCCCCTCAGGGAAACCTTGCGCAACCATGGTGCGGCGATCTGTTGCCTGGGCGCTTTTGTGTCGCTTACGGCGTTGTCGTTCTATATGTTCACCACCTACTTCGCGACGTATCTGCAGGTGGCGGGTGGCTTGAGTCGGGCGGTGGCGTTGCTGGTGTCGCTGATTGCGCTGATTTTCGCGGCGGCGATCTGCCCGCTGGCGGGGTTGTATTCGGATCGGGTGGGGCGTCGGGTCACGGTGATGACGGCGTGTGTGTTGTTGATTGTGGTGGTGTACCCGTCGTTCCTGATGGCCAGTTCCGGGTCGTTCGCGGCGTCGGTGGTGGGGGTGATGTTGCTGGCGGTGGGCGCGGTGCTGTGTGGGGTGGTGACGGCGGCGTTGTTGTCGGAGACCTTTCCGACACGCACTCGGTATACGGCTTCAGCGATTACCTACAACATGGCGTACACGATCTTTGGCGGTACGGCGCCGTTGGTGGCGACGTGGTTGATCAGTACCACGGGCAGCAACCTGTCGCCGGCGTTTTATCTGATTGCGGTGGCGGTGCTGGCGTTGGCGGGCGGGTTGGCGTTGCCGGAGACGTCGCGGATTTCGCTGCATGAGGTGGGCGTGGAGGAAAAAGGCGCAGCGCCGGTGTTGTCGCGTTAAAGTCGGCGGGTGTTCAAAAGTGCCGGAGACCTGAGCGATGCGTATTACCTGCCTGCATACCGCCGAGAGCAACATTGCAGTGTTTGACGCTGCCGCAGCAGCGCTGGGGATCGGGTCACGGGTGTTGCACCATGCAGTCCGGGCCGATCTTCTGGCAGCGGTCGAATGCGCGGGTAAGCTGACCGCAGGCATAGCCGAGGAAACGCAGCTGGCGCTGGTTGCCCTGGCTCAGCACTGCGATGCAGTGGTACTCACCTGTTCGACCCTGGGCCCGGTGGTTGAACTTGCCGGTACTCACACCCCGGTGCCGATTTTGCGGGCAGATGAAGCGCTGGCATTCGCGGCGGTTCAAGCTGGCGGGAAGGTGGTGGTGTTGTGCGCTGTCGAAACCACACTCGAGCCGACTGCTCGCTTGTTTTACCAGATGGCCCAGCACACCGGGGCGTCGGTGGAGGTGCAACTGGTTCCGGGGGCATGGGCGATGTTCAAGGCGGGCGACCTGCACGGTTATCTCGCGACCATCGCCAGGGCTGCGGACCGTGCCTATGGGGATGGCGCGTCTATCGTGGCACTGGCGCAAGCGTCCATGAGCGAAGCCTCTTCGCTTGTAACGACGGGCCCTGCTCCACTCACCAGTGCATCGACGGGGCTGCTGGCAGCGCTGAGTCGTGCCGAACGCGGGTATGATCCAGGCTAACCCGGCCCGACTGGACCCACGCTGATGCCCGCCTCCCACACCCGGCCTACTCCCGCACCACTCCTCAAGCCCGGCGAAACCGTGGTGCTGTTCGACGGTGTGTGCAAGCTGTGCAACGGCTGGGCGAGGTTCCTGATTCGCCACGACCACGACCGACGTGTGCGCTTGGCGGCCGTTCAGTCGCCCGAAGGTCAGGCGCTACTGGCCTGGGCCGGGTTGCCGCTGGATCAGTTCGACACCCTCGCAGTGATCCGCGACCGGCATTACTGGGAGCGTTCGGAGGCGGTGTTCGAAATCATTGCGCAACTGCCTGCCCGCTGGCGCCCGTTGCTGGTGCTGCGCGCCATCCCGCGCTTTCTTCGGGATTGGGCTTATGATCGCATCGCGCGTAATCGCTATCGGCTCTTCGGGAAATACGACACCTGCCTGTTGCCGGATCCGGATCATGCGCGGCGTTTTTTGAAGGGGCCGCCATGAACACCTGAGTTTGGCTTACTCACCTGGGCAGGCGTGGAGGATAGGTAAAGCACTCACTCCCCGCGTCCAGTGTCGTAGCGTTTGGAATAGGAAGCCCCCATCAGATAGAAGCACCCACCCGCCACGATAAACGCCGCGAGCATATAGAACATGAAATGCGCCGACTGCGTTGCCAGGGCAAACCCGCACAGCACCGGCCCCAGCGCACCGCCGAGGCTGGACAGGTTTTGCGCGCCGTAATACATGCCGCGCAGGTGCTCCGGTGCGATGCGGTCGATAAACATGTACTCGGCCGGGAACACGATGATTTCGCCCACGGTGAATATCGCCACGGCCAACGCCCAATGCAGCACGGTGGTGGACAGCGCAAAACCGACGACGCCCAGCAGAAACAGGCTGAAGCCCGCCGTCAGCCATTGATTCAGATGCTCGTTGGTAATGCGCTTGCCCACGATGTACTGCAGGCAGATCACCACGGTCGCATTGACCGCCACCACCGAGCTGATGACTCGGTAGGTAAATTCCGGCGTGCTAGTGGTCACCAGGTATTGCGAGATGTAGCCGGTGAACTGGCCGAACGCCACGGCGCTCAACGCGCCGCCCACCGTGAAGCAGACCAGGCGATAGTCCTTGAGCAGAATGCGCCCCACCGCGACGAACGACACCGGGGCATTGGCCGGGTCGGCGGAGCTGAGGCTCCTGTCGCCCCACACCCAATAGGTGAGGAAGAAGCCCATGCCCAGGATCGCCGACACCAGGAACGGCAGTTTCATATCCATGTGCGCGAGCCCGGCGCCAATGAACGGCCCCACTGCGTAACCAATGTTGATCAGGGTGTAGCGCACCGAAAACACTTTGCCGCGTTCGGCTTCCGGCAGCAGTTTGCCAAACGCGGCCTTGACCACGATATCGATCACTGAATAGGCGAAGTTGAACGACACCAGAAACAGGAAAAACAGCCACAGGTGCGACGTGACGCACATGCCGATGAAGCCGACGGTGAAAAACCCCGTGAAGCTGAGGATCAATCGGTAGCTGGAGATTTTGTCAGTCAGGTAGCCGCCGTAAAGGCTCAGCAACGAACCGACGAGCATTGCACCGCCCACCACCAGGCCGATTTCGCTGATGCCCAACGTGAAGTTGGATGACAGATAAATCACAATATACGGCAGGGTAATGGCGCGCCCCAGGGTCAGGAACAACGCAGACGACAGCAGCAGATTGACCGAAAACGGGTAGTGTCTGAAGGCAGCGAGCATCAGCGTCGGTTCCTGTTATTGGCAGTATCAAAGGCTAAGTAACATATCCTTACACATCCACCTTTGAGCCGGCTTAATTATTTAGCCGCGCCCCCAATCGCCCGTGAAGCCTCAGCCAAACGCTGCGTAGCGACGCGGATTTCCTCCGAATTGAGCGAGGCGAAGCCCAGGCGCAAGGCATTTTCAGGATGATCAAACGGTGAAAACAGGCGACCGCTGCGCACCACCAGGTCCAGCTCCAGCGCTTTTTCAGCCAGTCGGTCGACGTCGATTGAGTCGGCGAACCTTACCCATAACGCCAGCCCGCCTTCGGGTTCCTGCACAGAGATCTGCTCGCCAAAAGCTTCCAGCAAACAACTGAGCAGGGTCTCCCGGCGCCGACGGTATTCCCTGGAAACCCGCCGCAGGTGCTTCTTCAATTCGCCATCGTTGATCAGGTCCGCGAGCATCCGCTGCATCACGGCATCGCCCTGGCCCAGGCTCACCGCCGCCGTACGCTCGAGCACTTCGATGAGGTTCGACGGGGCAACGATATAGCTGCAACGGAAGGTGCTGCCCAGGGACTTGGACAGCGAGCCGATGTAGATCACATGACGCTGCGCGCTATCACTGGCCAGAGGCAAATAGGGCCGTCCGGCAAAGTGGTATTCGTGGTCGTAGTCTTCCTCGATGATGCAGAAGTCATGCAGCCGGGCCAGTTCCAGGAGCTGCTGGCGACGTCCGGCACGCAGGCTGACGGTGGTAGGAAACTGGTGATGGGGGGTGACGTACATCATCCGTACGTCATGCAGGCGGCACAGCTCGGCGAGTTGGTCGACCCGGCAACCTTCGTCGTCCAGGTCCACGGTGACCAGTTGCGCACCCAACTGGCGGAAAATCTCCCAGGCCGGTGGGTAACTCAGGCGTTCGACCACCACCACATCACCGGGTTTGAGCAGCGCGCTGGCGGTCAGGTACAGCGACATCTGCACGCCTTGGGTCAGGCAAATCTGCGGCGCGCCGACCGTCAGGCCGCGATTGTGGCGCAACATTTCGGCCAGGGCATCGCGCAGGTACTGGCCGCTGCCTTCGCTGCCATGGCGCACGGTGTTGGTGGTAAAGCTGTTGCGCAAGGCATTGCGGTAATAGCGGTGCAGCACGGCTTGCGGCAGCAAGCGATGGTCACAGGCACCATTGTCAAAAAACAGCGCGCCGGGCCGGTGTTGCAGGGCTGTCACCTGTTCGCCCGGGGTGAAATAGGCCGCCGCAGGCGCCTCCCGCAATGCCGGGGCAAACGACTTCGGGGCGCGGGTGGCCGGCACCGCGCCTGTCGCCAGCTGCGAACTGACGAAGGTGCCGCGACGTTGAATGCTGACCAGCCAGCCCTTGGTCGCCGCCTCCTCGTAGGCAAGGATCACCGTCTTGCGGTTGACGTCCAGCAGTTGCGCCATCTCCCGCGTGCCGGGCAACAGCGCTCCGGGGCGCAGGCGGCCCTCGACAATCGCGCTCACCAGGCCCTCTACGATCTTTCTGTAGGATGCCTGCGGCTGCTCCCCATCGAGTTTGAGCAACGGGCGCCATTTGCGAAGCTGGACCATATGAATTATCCAAAACTGGAGGTTCTCCTGGTCCTAGTCTACCGCAACAATCGAGCCTCAATTGCCCCGAGGTGTTTATGCAAAACCGCCATGTCGTTGAATTGTTGCCCTCGGGCAAATCCTTCGAAGCTGCCGATCAATTGCTGCTCGACGCCATGCTGGCCAGCGGTCTCGCCGTACCCTTTTCCTGCCGGCGCGGCGCCTGCGGATCGTGCAAGGTCAAGGTGGTGTCGGGCCAGCACCGGGAAAAGCTGCGCACACCCGACACCCCTGCCGCCTCCTATCCGCTCGCGGCTGACGAGATGTTGCTGTGCCAGAGCCATGCCTGCAGCGACATGCGCCTGGAAATCCCCGGCTGGTCACTGGACACGCCAACGCTGGAAGCCAGCGCACAGGTGATCAGCAAACGCGCGTTGAGCGCCGACATCGTCGAGCTGGTGTTGCTGACTGCCCAGCCACTCGAAGTCCGGGCCGGCCAGTACCTCAGGTTTCGCCTCGACGATGGCGACAGCCGCTGTTTCTCCGTGTCCAATCTGCCCGCGCAGGACCAAGGCCGGTTGGTGTTTCATATTCGCCAGGTCAGCGGTGGCCTGTTTTCCGAACGCATCCTGCCGACCTTGCAAGTGGGTGATGCGGTGAAACTCGAAGGCCCCGTGGGCGCCTGCACCTGGCAACACGACGATGAACGCCCTGTTGTGCTGTTCGCTACCGGGACCGGTTATGCCGGTATCAAGCCCTTGTTGCTGACGGCCCTGGCCCGCCAGGCCGAGGTCACCCTGTATTGGGGTAACTCGGCCCCGGCGGACTTCTACGACGTCGAGTTTCTCGAACGGGCCAGCCAGGCCCATCCACGCTTTCTCTGGCATCGGGTTTTGTCGGCAGACGCCCGCGTACAGCAGGTCGCGTTGACACAGCCCCATGACTGGGCCGAGAGCCAAATCTACGCCTGCGGCAATAGCACGATGATCAACCAGGCCCGCGAAGCCTGCCTGGCGGCAGGTGCGCAGGCGCATCGTTTTGTCGCCGAAGCCTTCGTCCCCAGCGGTGCATTGACGCCAGCGGAGTCGCTCAACACGCGGCACCCGGTGCTGGAAAAAGTCGGCCCGCGCTACTCGCTGGACGGCATGCTTGCGGCCCGCGAGCAAACGGTCAGGGCCCTGGCCGCCATCGCCGATCAATTGAAAGCCGGCATGACCACGGCGCAAGCCCTCGCAATGGCCAGCGAGACATTGCAGGCCATGGGCGCGTCTCACACCTGGCATCCCACCTATATCCGCTTTGGCGAAGACACCATCCGCACACCCCGCCAAGGCATCGACCTGCTGCGCAAGCTGCGGCCCACCGACATCGCCGTGGTGGACCTTGGCCCGGTGTGGGATGGCTATGAAGGCGATTATGGCGACACCTTCGTCTTCGGCGAGCACCCGTTGCATGGTGCCTGTGTGAAGGCACTGCATGAAGTGTTCGACGAAACCCGCAACGCCTGGCACCAAGGGCTGACCGGACGCGAGCTGTATGACTTCGCCGAGCAAAGTGCCCACTCCAAAGGCTGGCGCCTTGAGCGCAACCTGGCCGGACACCGCATCGCCGACTTCCCCCATGCCCTGTTCGGGCAGGACAAGCTGGCTGAAGTCGAGATCGTACCGAGCGAGATGGTCTGGGTGCTGGAGATACAGATCTGCCATCCCACACAACCGGTCGGGGCGTTCTTCGAGGATATTCTGATTGGCGAGGCCAACGGGGGCGTGTAGGGATGGGCCGTACGGTGGACCCGGTGAGTCCAGAGCGGTAACGTTATCCGGGCATTATCACCTCAGCAAAAAGGGAGTTTGCATCATGACCGACGACACAAAAACAAAAGGGCCAGCGTCGTACTTCCCCTCCATCGAAAAAAACTATGGGCAACCCATTAGCCACTGGCTGGATCTGCTCAAGGCCGCCAGTTCCAGGAAGCATATGGAGCTTGTGGCCTTGCTCAAGACTGAACACGGCATGGGCCATGGTCACGCCAATGCGTTGGTTGCGTACTTCTTGGCGGCTGAAAAAGGCAATTGATCCACCTCCCGGCGGGCGGTGAACGTGCCTACCCGCCGGGCGTTGCGGCTGTCTCTTGCAGCGTTCGTTCAAGTCGTCGTAGGTGAGCATTCACAATGAGTTTGTGCGCTGGCCCCACTGGCAGCATGTAGAGGCGCCCATAGGTGTTATGGGTGACAACCGACGAGGTGATCGTGAGTACACGGTCAGCGATTGAAAGGCAGATCATCACATCCAGGTGCCGGTCACGCTCGGTCAGCACCAGCATGTCGGGCGCGCTGCGTTCCACCAGGAAGAAGTCCAGCCGGTCGCCGACCTGCACAGCCTCGCGCAAGGTGCCGGAGAACCCACCGATGCGCTTCACACCAAACAACGAGGAAATGGCATCCCTGATTCGGAAAGCCACCTGCATCAACGGCCCCGGTTCGCCGGTCATGATGTTCCAGGCATCCAGCGCGGTGATTTCAGTAGGCAGCGGGGCTGACCGGGTGTCGTAGTAATCAAGCTCTGACGGTGCACGCAGCGTGTGAACAACATCGGTAGTCGTCAACATTATCTTCCCTGATTGCTCGGTTAGAGCGGCTGACCTACATCAATACGATTCCCGTCCGGGTCTTCGAACACAAACGCCCGCAACCCGTAATCCTGATCCTTGAGGCGCTTGATGATCCTCGCCCCATGCTGCACGCAAGCGGCGTGCAGCCTGTCGACATCGTCCACCATCAGGTGGGCAATCGTGAACGCGGCGGCTGGGTGGTTGGGTTGCAAGGTCAAATGCAGCTCGCCCTGGTCGCGCTGCAGAATCATGAAGCCGATCGGGTTTCCATTTTCGAATGCTTTCGTAAACCCCAGGGCCCTGGTGTAAAAATCATGGGCCCTGCCCATGTCCTTTACGGGAAGCGTTACTGCAATTCGTCCGAAACGGACGCCATGATCAACGACTGCGCTCATCGCAGAACCTCAACGTGCAAGCACCATGACACCTGCCAGGCGGTGCTGGTGAGTGTGAAGCGCCTTGCCAAACCTGAAGGAGCAGGACGGTGCCTGCGAGGCAGAGGTTATTTTGCGTAGCTACCGAAGTAAAGAGAGATACGAGGGTCGTTGCCGGGCAATGATCAGCAGGCGGTCGTTCACCTACGATTGCTCGGAGTCGGACCTGAGCCCCAAATCAGCAAGATTGATCAAGCGGACTGAAAGGAGGGCGAAGCGCATGCGTTTATTCTCGCCCCCTGCCTCTAACACGGTTTCAGAGATGAAACGCCGGCCCCGCCTCTGCACCTTGTGGAGGCGCTTCAACCTTCACCTTCAGCGCAATCAACAGTGCCGCCAACAGCATCAAGATACCTGCCGCGACAAAGACCCCGCCGATACCACTGAAACTGAACATCGCGCCGCCTGCCGCCGCCCCGGCGGCAATCGCCGACTGCACTGAAGCCACCACCATGCCCCCGGCGCTTTCGGCCTGGTCAGGCACTGCCCGCGCCACCCAGTTCGACCAGGCCACCGGCACCCCGCCAAACGCCAGGCCCCAGAGCATCAACAACCACACCTGCCCGGTCACGGTTGCCGGCAACAGCGCCAGGGCGAGCGCCGCAACGCCCACCAGCGCGGGCATCAGCACCAATGTTCCACGCGGCAGACGCACCAGCAGCCAGCCGGCCAGCAGCGTGCCGGCAAAGTTTGCAACGCCGAACCCCAGCAACATCAACGCCAGCCCCTCGGCACCCACGCCAGTGGTGCTTTCCAGGAATGGCCGGATATAGGTGAACAGCGCAAAGTGCCCGGTGTGCACCAGCACGCACCCCAACATGCCCACGGCAATGCCCGGACGCAGCAGCACTTCCAGCACCGTCCTCAAGCGGGCGGTCCTGCGGGGTGCGAGCGGCGGCAGGGTGAACAGCTGGAACACCAGGGTCACGCCGCCCACTGCGGCGGCGGCGAGAAACGCGCTGCGCCAGCCGTACAGCCCACCCAAAAAGCTGCCCAGCGGCACCGCCACGACAGTGCCCACCGCGATGCCGCTGAAGATGATCGACAAGGCACGCGGCAGCAGTGCCGCCGGTACAAGCCGCATCGCCACCGCCGCCGCCATGCTCCAGAAGCCACCCAGGGCGATGCCCAGCAGGACGCGCATCAGCAGCAACACCGTGAGGCTCGACGAGACCGCCACCAGCAGGTTGGAGCAGATCATCAGTGCGCTGAAGCACAACAGCACCACGCGCCGGTCGATCCCGCGGGTCAGGCCCGGTACCAGCAGCCCGGCGAACAACGCCACCACCGCCGTGACTGTCACCGCCTGCCCTGCCAAGGCTTCCGAGACGCCGAGTTCGGCCGCCATCGGCGTCAACAAACTGGCCGGCAGGTACTCCGCCGTGAGTAATCCGAACACGCCCATCGCCAACGAAAACACCGCCATCCAGGCCGGTGTCGCGGGCGCCACATCTGCACCGGTTACGGCGTCACACACACAACTGCTCATCACTGGTCACCCTCCAAAAGTTATCGCGACCGCCAGTCTAGGTACGCAGGGCAGGATGATCTATGATGCAAAATCTTGAATCCTTTACCGAAACCCCGAAAATGATGCCTCCAGAACCGTTCGACGTGTCCTCTGACCTCATCAACGAGCTGCTGCGCGGCATGCGCCTGCGGGGCGTCGAGTACCGCCGCATCCAGGCCGGGCCGGCGTTTGGCCTGGGCTTTGCGGCCAAACCCGGGCATGCGTACTTCCACCTTGTCGCCGCCGGCGGCGTCACCCTGCGTACCGAGGACGGCACGCAGTACGAACTGACGCCGGGCAACGCCGTGTTCATCTCCCACGGGGGCGCCCATCAGTTGCTCTCCAGCCCGGAGGTGCCGGTGCAGGACATCGACAGCTTCAACGCCGCAGCCCTCGGCGATGCGGTGTGTGCCGTGGATGCCCGCGCCGATGCAGGCGTGGCTCAAAGCACCCTGCTCTTCAGCGGCTGCATGGAGTTTGAACTGGGGAGTTTGCACGGCCTTGGCCGCCTGATGCCGGACCTGATGCTGATCGACGCCAAGGGCCAACGTTATCCGGGGTTGATGCCGATCCTGGCGGCCATGGAGCGTGAAGTCAGCAGCGCCCGCATCGGCTTCGCCGGCATTCTGGCGCGCTTGGCGGACGTGGTGGCGGCCATGGTTGTTCGGGGCTGGGTCGAATGTGCCTGCGGGAATGCGTCCGGCCTGGTGGCCGCGCTACGCGACCCGCGCCTGGCCAAGGCCCTGCTGGCGTTGCATCAACAGCCTGGGCGCGACTGGACGGTGGAAGAGCTGGCGGCGCAGTGTCATACCTCGCGCTCGGTGTTCGCCCAACACTTTCAAACCACGATCGGCACGCCACCGTTGCGCTACGCCACCGAACTGCGGATGCGCCTGGCCAGCCAGTGGCTGACGCTGGAGCGGCTGCCCATTGAAACCGTGGCGCAACGCCTTGGCTATAACTCCCAGGCCGCGTTCAGCCGGGCATTCAAGCGCGTCACCGGGCAGCCGCCGGGGGCCAGCCGGAGGTCTTGAGCCGCTAGGAAAAGTGCGTGATCAACATTTCTCGCACTGCACTGACCAGCGAAGCCTCTCCCGGACGCGGCGGTAACAGGCTGAACTCGACATCGGGCAGCGCCGGAAGCGTTTGAATCGACCGGCATGCCTCGGCCCCGGCAGGCACGGCCGAGCTGTTCAGGCACGCCACACCCAGCCCCGCCAGCAGTGCCGATTGCAGGCCCGCCACCCCGGACGCGGAATGCGCAATGACATACGGCACCCCGCGCGCATCCAACAGGTCGATGGTGAACCGCTGCAAGCTGCAATCCTGGGGAAGTACCACCAACGGCAGCGGCGCCACGAGTTCGTGCTGTGCGTCGAACCCACTGAGTGCCACCCACCGCAGGGCCTCTCGTCGTACGGGAATGCCTTCGGGAAGGCTGCGACCGTCGAGGATGCGCATCGACAGGCCAATGTCGAATTCGCCGCTGTTGGCGCCCTTTTCGATTTGCAGGCTCTTGCGCACCGAAACATGCAACCGAAGCTGCGGATATCGCGTGCGCAAACCCTTCAACATGCCCGCGATGGCGCTCGGCAAAAAATAGTCGGTGATGGCCAGGCGCAGTTCGCCGCTCAAGGTTACGCCGCGCATATCCTCAAGCACGCAGTCACTCAGCGCGAGCAATTCACGCGCATGTGCCAGCAGGCGCTCTCCGGCAGGTGTGGGGCTCACGCCTTTTTTGCCGCGCTCCAGCAGCGTCACGCCGGTGAAGGTTTCCAGCTTGCGAAGTTGCTCACTGAGCGCGGACTGGGAACGGCACAACTTGGGCGCGGCCGCCGAAAGGCTGCCGGATTCCAGGATGGTGACGAAGGAGCGCAGTTGCTCAAGGTCAAAGGGGCGCATGTCTAACCTGCGTTTTTTCCGATAGATATCATTATATCTTCCCGTTTTTCAGATCCGAATAATTTTCTTAATCTGGCACCTCACCCTACCCTTACGAGGAATTCGCCATGCCAGGCATCACCCTGAAAATCTCCGGAGAACGCAATCCCGAACTGGTCCGCCAGCTCGTCCCGCAGCTCACTGCACTGACCTGTGAAGTGCTCGAGAAACGCCCGGAGCAGACCTTGCTGATTCTCGATTTTGTGCCGCACGACCAGTGGTTCATTCATAACCGCTCGCTGGCCGAACACGGGCGCAACGCATTCCGCCTGGAAGTCACCGTGACCGATGAGACCAACACCAAGGCGCAAAAGGCGCGTTTTCATCGTGAGGCCTACACGCTGTTGGCGGAGTTGATCGGCAACCTGCACCCGCACTCCAATGTGCACATCATCGACTGCCGGGCCAGTGCCTACGGCTATGAAGGGGTGACTCAGGAGTACCGCTATCAACACACTTGATAGGCCGGGAAAAAGCCGCGCATGCATGTCGATCAGGTCAATGCGCGGCTCATCAAGTCCGTGAACAGTTGCAGAACCCGTTCATCATCCACGCCCAACAATCGGTCACCCACATAGCATTCGGTCTTGCACCATCCCGGTCCATGAACGACAGCACGCCCAGCCGCGACACCAAGTAACGCCCCGGCAAAAGGACCGTTGACGCGGGCTTTTATGACAAAAATTTCATACAGCTAAACTGTACAGTTTTTCTGCACGCATGCTAATGTCCGAGCATGAACAAACCTTCCATCACCTCCGAAACCCAATCCGCCGCCCTGGCTGCCGAGCTGCGCATCTCCCTGGGCAAGCTGATACGCCGGCTGCGGGAACAAACCCATCCGAACGATTTCACTTCCGCCCAGAAGTCGGTGCTGCTGCGCCTGGACCGAGACGGGCCCAGCACCGTCTCGGCCCTGGCCCGGGCGGAGAGCGTGCGGCCGCAGTCCATGCGCATCACCGTGGCCGGGCTGGAAACGATGAAAGCGATCAGGGGCAAACCCGACCCCAGCGATGGGCGCCAAACCCTGATCGAGCTGACTCCCGGCTTTCGTAAGCACCTGATCGCCAGCCGGGCAGCCAAGGACGATTGGCTGTTGCGGGCGCTGCAGGAGCAACTGTCTGCCGAAGAACAAGCTGAACTCGCGGCAGCGGTAAAGCTGCTGGAGCGCCTCGCCGACTTTTGAGCCCCCTATCCGTTCGAGGACATCCCATGGCCGTCACCTTGCTGGATCCCAACACCGCGCTGATCATCGTGGACTTGCAAAAAGGCATCGCCGAATACCCGTTCATCCACCCCATCGGCGCCGTGGTGGAACGCTCCCGTGCACTGCTCGACGCGTTCCGCGAGCGCGGCATGCCGGTGGTGCTGGTCAACGTCACAGGCTTCGCCCCTGGGCGCACCGAGCGGCCACGGCGCAGCGATGTATTTCCACCGGGATGGGCCGACCTGCTGCCCGAACTCGATCAGCAACCCGGCGACATTGGGGTGACCAAACGCACCTGGGGTGCCTTCGCCAGCACCGATCTTGAGGCGCAACTCAAAGCACTCGGCGTGACCCAAGTGGTGATCACCGGCGTTGCTACCGGAACCGGCGTGGAGTCCACCGCGCGCCAGGCCTACGAGGCCGGCTTCAACGTGACCCTGGCCGTCGACGCCATGACCGACGCGAACGCCGAGGCCCATCACTACAGCCTGAACCAGGTATTCCCGAAGCTGGGGGAAACCGGCACGGCGCAAGAGATCATCGGCTTGCTTGAAACAAGGGGGGCGTGACGATGCAATGGCATGAGCTGGTGTCTTATTTCTTCGGCGGCGTATTGCTCGCCAACGCGCTGCCCCATTGCCTCAGTGGCTTGATGGGCCAGTCCTTCCAGACGCCGTTTGCCAAGCCGCGCGGCCAGGGGCGGTCCTCCTCGACGCTGAATGTGCTCTGGGGTTTTCTCAACCTGGTGATCGGCTACGTGCTGGTCTGCCGGGTCGGGGACTTCGATCTCAAAAACACCGCTGATGTGCTCGCCCTCGGGCTCGGGGCCTTGGCCCTGAGTGTATTCCTGGCGCAGCATTTCGGGCGCTTCAACGGTGGTCATTCCTCAGGGCCGGTGTGAGTTCGATGGGCATTTTCCGCTCGCTGCGCAGCGTCAACTACCGCATTTGGGCCGCCGGCGCCCTGGTGTCGAATATCGGCACCTGGATGCAACGCACGGCCCAGGACTGGCTGGTGCTGACCCAGCTCACGCCGCATAACGCGTCGGCCGTCGGCATCGTCATGGCGTTGCAGTTCGGACCGCAATTGCTGTTGCTGCCCTGGACCGGCTTCGCCGCCGATCACTACGACAAGCGCAAGCTGCTGATGGTCACCCAGGGCGTGATGGGCGTGCTGGCGCTGATGCTGGGGGTGTTTACCCTGACCGGCATCGTGCAGCTGTGGCACGTGTATGTGTTCGCGTTTTTGTCCGGCTGCGCGTCGGCCTTCGATGCACCGGTGCGGCAGATATTCGTGGCGGAGCTGGTGGGCGAAGCGGACCTGTCCAATGCCATCGCGCTCAATTCCACCTCGTTCAACATGGCGCGCATGATTGGCCCGGCGGTGGCCGGCGTGACCATCGCATCGGTGGGCACCGGCTGGGCGTTCCTGCTCAATGGCGCGAGTTTTTTCGCGGTGCTGGCCTCGCTGTTTCTGCTGCGGGTTTCCGGCCTGCACACCAGCCTGCGGGCGCTGCGCACCAAGGGCAGCCTGACTGAAGGCCTGCGCTATGTGTGGGCGCGGCCGGACCTGATGGCGATCCTGATCATGCTGTTCTTGATCGGCACCTTCGGCATGAATTTTCCGATCTTCATCTCGACCATGGCCGTCACCGTGTTCCACGCCGATGCCCGCGGCTATGGCCTGCTGACGTCGACCCTGGCCATCGGCACCGTTGCCGGGGCGCTGCTCGCAGCCGGTCGCGAGCGGCCACACTTCAAGGCGTTGTTGATCGGCGCGCTGGTGTTCGGGGTAGGCTGCACGCTGGCGGCGATTGCCCCGAACTATTGGTTGTTCGCCGGGGCGCTGGTGATCATCGGCGTGGGCGCCCTGACCTTCAGCAACACCACCAACAGCCTGATGCAACTCACCACCGAACCTTCCATGCGCGGCCGGGTAATCGCCCTGCGGGTGGGCGTGGCCCTGGGCGGCACACCGATTGGCGCACCGATTGTGGGCTGGGTGGCCGACCATCTTGGCCCGCGCTGGGCGTTGGCGGTCGGCGCGGCCTCGGGCATCCTGGCGGCCGGCGTGGCGGTGTACACCATGACGCGCAAGCTGGATCGGCCTAAAAATATGTGATGGGCAACACAGCTCCCACAGTTGATCTTCGCAGGCTCGCACAGTTGATCGTTCCCACGCTCTGCGTGGGAATACATCCTGTGACGCTCCGCGTCACCATTGCGCAGGACTTGAACCTTGCATCGTCAGCTGGACGCAGAGCGTCCGAGGCGGCGTTCCCACGCAGAGCGTGGGAACGATCAATATCTGAAGGGCAACACGAATCCAGTGTGGGAGCTGTCGAGCTTCAGCGAGGCTGCGAAGAGGTCCTGTCAGGCAATAAAGATGTCGCCTGCCAGTCCGCCATCGCAGCCTCGCTAAAGCTCGACAGCTCCCTCAGTTGATCTTCGCAGGCTCGCACAGTTGATCGTTCCCACGCTCTGCGTGGGAATACATCCTGTGACGCTCCGCGTCACCCCTGCGCAGGGCTTGAGCCTTGCATCGTCAGCTGGACGCAGAGCGTCCGAGGTGGCATTCCCACGCAGAGCGTGGGAACGATCAATATCTGAAGGGCAACACGAATCCAGTGTGGGAGCTGTCGAGCTTCAGCGAGGCTGCGAAGAGGTCCTGTCAGGCAATAAAGATGTCGCCTGCCAGTCCGCCATCGCAGCCTCGCTAAAGCTCGACAGCTCCCTCAGTAGATCTCTCGCGTATCATCACCCTCCTCGCTCCTCAAGGACTCCCCATGTCTTCAAGCAAACGCGACAGCGCACGCATCGAACGTCGCCTGGTCGCGACCCTGACCGAAGCCTGTGAGATCGCGAAAGCCGAAATCACCGGCTTCGACTGGCTGACCCACGAAGTCGACTATCAGGCCTTTGCCCAAAGCCTGCTGGTCATCTGGGTATTCGATACCAGGGCGAACCGGGAACTGGCCCTTTCTACCGGACTGGACCTGCGCATGCGCGAGCTGACGGCCACCGCGCTGGAGGATGCCGGGGTGGATCGCCCTTCTTCGCACCGCTACGTGCGCTTCGACTCCGAGGAAGAATGCCACCTGCAGCATGGCGGCAATTGGCGCCTGCGCCTGCTCAAACTGTATGCGGTAAAGGGGTAAAGCCTTGGCTAAAGATATCGAGAACCCGTGCGTCTCAACCTGCCAGCTCAGTGGTGAGCTGTGCGTGAGTTGTGGACGCACCAAGGACGATATTCGTAAATGGAAAAAGATGAAGCGGCCAGAGAAGATGGCCGCTGTGCAGCGCGCAACGTTGCGCTTGAAGACGTTGAAAAAGGGCAAGTGACGCACCCGGTTTCAGGCCGTCAAGTACGCCCGACGGACCCCGTCACCGGCAAATTCCCGAGCAACTTGAGCCCGGTGGTTTTCACAAACGTCGCGTAGTCCATCGGCTTCTCGATACGGGTTTCAGCGTTGGGCAGAACATACGCCCAGGCGCGCTTGGACGACACGTCGTAAACCAGCTTGAACAGGCGAGTCGGCACCCAGACCTTGTTGTCGCCAATGGTGCTGTAGCCCGGGTCAAACAACGGGCCGGTGAACACGAACACATTGCCGTCGGCGCGCTTGGCAAACTTGCGCACGTCCGCCTCGACCTTGCTCCAGATCTTGCGGTTGTTGGTCGGGTCTTGCGGGACCATGTTCGACAGCGCAAAGGACTGGGCCATGGCGTTGGTGCTCGGCGCATCCGCCGCCGGGGATTGATGGCCACGGTCCACGGCCGGGTGTTGGCCACGGTAGTCGCTCAACTCGGCGCGCGCGCCTTTGGGAATACGCGGGTCGGGGTAGAACTGGTTGGTGCGTTCTTCGCCTTTGGCATCCTTCAACTGGCCGGCATTCAGGCGTTCGACCACCACCAGCGGGGTCTTGCTGGTTTGCGAGTACAGCACCGCGAAATTGTCGGAACACAGCGCCAGGGGTTTCATGGTGGCCGGCACGGTGGCCGTGTTGATCGGTTGTGCGGCCGGGAACAGGTCGGCGCAACTGTCGAACGATGGCTTTTTCTGTTGGCTTGAATACAGACCCAGGGCCGCGCCCTGACTGATGGAGCCCGAGCGAGAGGTATGGGATTGAGGCGGTGTGATGAGGTCCAGCAGGCCACGGGCTTGCGCCCCGGTGGAGAGCAAAACAAGGGCCGAC
Source organism: Pseudomonas sp. D8002 (assembly GCF_013385695.1). Classification (NCBI taxonomy): domain Bacteria; kingdom Pseudomonadati; phylum Pseudomonadota; class Gammaproteobacteria; order Pseudomonadales; family Pseudomonadaceae; genus Pseudomonas; species Pseudomonas sp. D8002. Next base: position 22,881 of record NZ_JACAPM010000037.1, on the reverse strand, counting down.
AGCCCAACTGCAATTTTGCGTAGGTGCATGGGTTAAATCTTCAAAGTTCGATTGCGGGGCTTATGGACCCATGGATGTGACTTTAGTGCGAAGCAGCGCTGCAAAATACCCTGAACACGGTTTACGTAAGTGACTGATAGGTTTGAAGATAAGCTCGCAGCATGCGGGTCACCTGCTGTTCCAGGCCGGCTTCAAAGGCCGCAGATGCATTGCCTTCAAGCAACGCCCGAACCGGTCCCACCACCGCGCTGAGCGAGATGGCGGCGGTAAGGGATGGGTCTTCAAACCGGGCATCCGACGCCGTCGCCAACATCGCTGCAATCGCGGCCACCACCCGCTTGTTGATCCGCGCCACAAGCTCCGCACCGCCCCGCTCACCTGCGATGGCATACAGGGCTTTGGACGCCGTCGGGTCCATCAGCTTCACGGCGAGAAAAGCCGTGACAAACCCCGATGCCATTTCCGCCACCGTGGTGCCCTGGTGTTGATCGCACGCCTGCTCGACGGTCTCGGCCACCTGCACCAGATGCTTCTCCAATACCGCAGCAAGCAGTGCATCGCGGTTCGGATAGTACTGATAGAGACTGCCCACCGACATGCCCGCCCGCTCGGCCACGCGGGTCGTGGTGCAGCGCACCAGGCCCTGAGCGGTCAAAACCTGAAGGGTTGCCGTGTGCAGCGCTTCCACCGTCGCCGCCGACCGGGCCTGGACCGCTGATTTTCTTGGCTTTAACGACGCTTTGAGAGGGCTCATGGAATGCGAATTCTAAACCTGAAGGATCCTTCATATTATAGGCTTCCTCCCGTCAAGCAAGAGCTCCGACCATGACCACCAGCACATTCAATCTCGGCGATCGCACCGTCAACCGCATCGGCTACGGTGCCATGCAACTGGCCGGCCCAGGCGTGTTTGGCCCGCCCAAGGACCGTGATGCAGCGCTGGCCGTACTGCGCGAGGCCGTCGCTTGCGGCGTGAACCATATCGACACCAGCGACTTCTACGGGCCGCATGTCACCAATCAGATTATTCGTGAGGCACTGCACCCGTATAAAGACGATCTTACGATCGTCACCAAGGTAGGCGCCCGCCGTGGCGACGATGGCGCCTGGTTCAACGCTTCGTCGAAGGCCGAGCTGACCCAGGCCGTGCACGACAACCTGCGCAACCTGGGCCTGGATGTGCTGGACGTGGTGAATGTGCGGGCCATGCACGGCGTGATGGGCACTGCCGAAGGCTCGATCGAGGAACCCCTGAGTGCCATTGCCGAGCTGCAACAACAGGGCCTGATACGCCATATCGGCATCAGCAACGTTACCCCGACGCAGGTCGCCGAGGCGCGAAAAATCGTGCGCTTCGTGTGCGTCCAGAACCTGTACAACATCGCCCACCAACACGATAACGCGATGCTCGACGAATTGGCCCGGGACGGCATTGCCTATGTGCCATTCTTCCCGCTGGGCGGGTTCTCGCCAGTGCAGTCAGCGGTGTTGTCGAACGTCGCACAGCGCCTCGGCGTCACCCCGATGCAACTGGCCCTGGCATGGCTGCTGCGCCGTTCCCCGAATATCCTGCTGATCCCGGGAACGTCCTCGGTCACCCATCTACGGGAAAACATCGCGGTGGGCGAGCTGGATCTTTCGGATGAGGTACTCGCAGAGCTGAACACCCTCGCAGGCTGACCCTCACGCCAGCAGTTCTGCGATCCACCGCGCCTGCTGGGCGACCTCTTGCACCTTGTCCTCGGGCACCGCTTGCCGCGCCTGGGTGAAGTCGCTCAGGGTCTGCTGTTTGTGGCGCAGGATGCGCTGCCACTTGAGCAGGAATTCCGGGCTGCGGGCCTGCATTTGCAGCGGGCCGAAGTACAGTTCTTCGGCGGTATAGGTCACAGGCCCGGCGTGCTCGGCAACGATGATTTCGTAGAAGAATCGGTTCTCCCGCAGCAGCTCTTCGCACACGATGCGGTAGCCGTTCTCCATCAGCCATTGGCGCAACGGTTGCTCGCCGCCGTTGGGCTGCAGCAGCAGGCGCTCCCGGCCGTTGAGGCGCGCCTTGTCGCTGTCGAGGATGTCGCGGATGGTCTCGCCGCCCATGCCGCAAATGCTGATCGCGGTGATCCCGTCTCCCGGCTCGATCGCCGCCAGGCCACTGGCCAGGCGTACGGTGATGTGTTGCTCCAGCTCGTTCTCGCGCACCGTGCGCTCGGCTGCGCGAAACGGCGTCAGGGCCACCTCGCCCGCCACCGCCGCCACGATGGCGCCGCGGCGCATCAATGCCACCGGCAGGTAGGCGTGGTCGGAGCCGATATCCGCCAGGCGCGCCCCGGCGGGGACGTGCGTCGCCACGCGCTCAAGGCGCATGGACAATGTGTGTTCGTTCAACTGCCGTTCCTTTTCGGTAATACCCTGGCCATTGTATTGCGGGTTCTTCAAAGAGGAACGTCACTTTGGTGAACGCCGTCAATCAGTGGCCGCCAGCCTTACCAGTTCCTTGCGCAACAGCGAACGATCCAGCACCGCCATCCCAGCCTGCCAGTCGATGGAAAGCAACTGGCTCAGTTTTTCCTGGCTGACCTTGGGCTCAGCCAGGAAATAACTTCTGCACTCGCGGATACTGATGAGATTCACCAGCCAGTCCTCCCCCTGCGCCGCCAGCCAATCAGCGATGGTCGAGCGATGCTTTCGGATCAGCGCACCGGCATCCCACACCGTCATCTGCGCAAAAACCTGCGGCAGGTTGCTGTCGGCTTTCAGCCACTTCAGGTCACCCGCCAACGCGCCTGCAAGGTCTGACTCGATAGTGGCCTGGCACTCGGAGAAATACCGCTCAGGCCAGTCTGCCGCGAGTTTCGCCAGCAGCGCGAGGGTTTCATAAGCCCGAACATCCGCCGCGGTGGTCAACTGCCCGGTAAAATTCAGGGTATTGTCCAGGATTGCCGTGGCCAGCAGCGCGGCACTGTGCTCACTGATCAGCGGCAACAAACCGGCCGCTTCCCAACGCAGGAAAACCTGCGTCGCTGCTGCACCGATCAAACGGATGTCTGCGGCACTTCCCAGCCTCTGCGCCCAATAGGTTTCAAACCCCGGGTGATGGTCAATCACCTCCACCACCTGATCGAGCACGACCACCGGGTCGAAGTGGTGGAAGTCCGAGATATCCACCATCACAAACTCATCGCCGGGCCCGGGTCGGTAGTCATCCAATGATGATAGCCAGCCGAGCACGGTCCTGGAGATGCTGGCATTCAGTGGAGCACTGCTGACGGCACGCGCCTCGATTCCCTGACGATTCAACAACTCGGCATACGCAATGCAGCAGGCGTATGCATCGATGTCCAGATACGCCGAGCCGGAGGTGACTACCCTCATCGGAAAAACTCCATGATTTCATATTTTTGGCAGGCAAATTTCACACGCCTTTATGACGAAAACATGACTAAATGGACAGAACAACCCTGGAGATTCGAGCAATGACGTCATTTCGCGTTCGCGAGCTGAGCAGTACGGACACTGAAGCATTGCTGGCCTTCGAAGCCCGTAACCGTGACTGGTTCGAGTCGCATATCGAGGCGCGCGACCCATCGTTTTACTCGGTGCAGGGCGTCGCCGAGCATATTGACGGTTATCTATCAGGCCTGGCCACCGGCACATGGCACCCGTTCGTGATCGAAGACGCCAACGGCGAAATCGTCGGTCGCGCCAACCTGAAAAGCATCGACTCGCCAAAGGGCTCTGCCGAAGTCGGCTACCGCGTGGGTGAGCGCTCGTGCGGGCAAGGGCTGGCAACCCTGGCGCTGAACCATCTGATCCGCGAGGCACAGGCGCGCTGGGCACTGACCCAACTGGTGGCGTACGTGTACCCCGAGAATGTGGGCTCACAAAAAGTCCTCACCCGCTGCGGTTTCGTGCCCGACCAGCCCGCACCGGACGGCAAGCCCCAGGGCGAAAACCGCTTTGTCCTGACATTCCAGGCCTGAAGACCCGGCCCGCCGGCGAACCTTTACCCGGTAAACACCGTCCGAGCTAGGGCATTGATGTTTACCGCTCGCCGTGAGGTTTCCGTTTGAAAGCTGCCATCATCAAAAAATACCGCCTGATCATCAAGACCATGGGCTATGTAGGCTGGGCGCTGTTCTGGCTGCTGCTCTGGGATATCGCCGTCACCGTGGACTTCATGCTGTTCCTCAACAGCAAGATCAACCTGCCGCTGATGCCGCTCACCCTGCTCGGCTCGGCGCTGGTGGTGCTGATCAGTTTCCGCAACAGCAGCGCCTACAACCGCTGGTGGGAGGCACGCACGTTGTGGGGGGCGATGGTCAACAATTCCCGCAGCTTCGCCCGGCAAGTGCTGACGCTGCTGGATGACCCGGACAATGAGGTCAACCCGATAAAGGCGACCTTGCTGCGCCGTCACGTGGCGTATGTGAACTGCCTGGCGGCGCACTTGCGGGGCCAGCCTTGCCCGGAAGAAATCCGCGCCTTCCTGCCGGCCAACGAGTTCGCCCGCAGCACCAGTACCAATAACTTTTCCAACGACATCATCAACGGCTCCGCAGCCCTGCTGGCCCAGGAATACAAGGCCGGGCGCCTGGACAGCATTCGCCTGGCACGGTTGGAGTCGACTCTGGTGGATTTGTCCAACAGCCAGGGCGGCATGGAGCGCATCGCCAATACGCCGCTGCCCTACCCTTACGTGTATTTCCCACGGCTGTTCATCTCGCTGTTCTGCCTGATCGTGCCGGTGGGCCTGGTGGAATCCCTGGGCTGGTTCACCCCGCTGGCGTCCACGGTGGTGGGCTTCATGCTGCTGGCCATCGAACGCATCGGCACCGATTTGCAAAGCCCGTTCCGCGACAGCGAGCACCAGATCCAGATGGAAGCCCTTTGCGAAACCATCGAGAAAAACCTGCAGTCGATGCAGCGTGATTCCCTGGGGGGCGAGCGGATCAGTTAATCCTTGCCGGGCCATTAACAAAAAAATCCAGCCAGTGGTGAATTATTCAGTGTCCGCATGTATCTGACCCATTAAGCGCATGCCACCAAAACAGTGGCATCGAAATGGACCTGCGGCTGAGTATTCCCATGAAATCACGCAAGAAAACCGTCAATCCGATTGGATTGGATGACATCACCATCGTCGACGACGCCAAGATGCGCAAGGCGATCACCGCCGCTGCGCTGGGCAATGCCATGGAGTGGTTCGACTTCGGAGTGTATGGCTTTGTCGCCTATGTGCTGGGCAAGGTGTTCTTCCCCGAAGCGTCTCCCAGCGTACAAATGATCGCGGCCCTGGCGACCTTCTCGGTGCCGTTCCTGATTCGCCCGCTGGGCGGCCTGTTCTTTGGCCGGCTGGGGGACAAATACGGCCGGCAAAAGGTCCTGGCGGCGACCATCGTGATCATGTCCCTGAGCACCTTCGCCATCGGGCTGATCCCCTCCTATGACTCGATCGGCATCTGGGCGCCGATCCTGTTGCTGCTGGCCAAGATGGCCCAGGGCTTCTCGGTGGGCGGTGAGTACACCGGGGCCTCGATCTTCGTCGCCGAATACGCCCCGGACCGCAAGCGCGGCTTCCTCGGCAGTTGGCTGGACTTCGGCTCCATCGCCGGCTTCGTGCTCGGCGCGGGCGTGGTGGTGCTGATTTCGGCGGTAATCGGCGAAGACGCCTTCCAGTCCTGGGGCTGGCGCCTGCCGTTCTTCCTCGCCCTGCCGCTGGGCATGATCGGGCTGTACTTGCGTCATGCCCTGGAAGAAACACCGGCCTTTCAACAGCACGTGGAGCAACTCGAACAAGGTGACCGCGAAGGCCTGGCGGGCGGCCCGAAAGTCTCGTTCAAGGAAGTCGCCACCAAGCACTGGCGCAGCCTGATGACCTGTGTCGGCGTGGTGGTGGTGACCAACGTCACGTACTACATGCTGCTCACCTACATGCCGAGCTACCTGTCGCACAACCTGCACTACAGCGAAAACCACGGCGTGTTGATCATCATCGCGATCATGGTCGGCATGTTGTTCGTGCAGCCGATGATTGGCTTTGTCAGCGACAAGATCGGGCGCAAACCCTTCATTCTGTTCGGCAGCATCGCGCTGTTCTTTCTCGCCATTCCGGCGTTCATGCTGATCAACAGCGGCAAGCTCGGGCTGATTTTCTCGGGGCTGCTGATCATTGCGGTGGTGCTCAACTTCTTTATCGGCGTGATGGCGTCCACCCTGCCGGCGATGTTCCCTACCCACATCCGCTACAGCGCGCTGGCCAGCGCCTTCAACATCTCGATCCTGATTGCCGGCCTCACGCCAACCGCCATGGCCTGGCTGGTGGAGACCACCAACAACCTGTACATGCCGGCCTATTACCTGATGGTGTTCGCCGTACTGGGGCTTTTCACCGCCCTGACCATGAAGGAAACCGCCAACAAACCCCTGCGCGGTGCGGCACCGGCGGCGTCGGATATCGAGGAAGCCAAGGAGCTGCTGCAGGAGCACGAAGACAATATCGAGCAGAAGATCGAAGATATCGACGCGCAAATCGCCGAGCTGGAAGCCAAGCGTGAAAACCTGGTGCAGCAACATCCACGCATCAACTGACGCAACATATTTGGAAACGAATCGCGGGTGAACTAACGCGCAAGCAGCACGCTCCTTCCTTAAGCGCAGTCAGCGCGGCCCTGATGAGCCTCATCAGGGCCGCTCAACGATAAGGAGCCGCCCGTGACCGACACCACCACCCTCACCTACCGCTGCACGCCTGGCCCGCTTCATGCGACCTTGCTGGCCGGTACCGTCCCGCTGTTTCTCGGCGCCCTGCTGAGCGACATTGCCTACTACCAGACCTACCAGATCCAATGGAGCAACTTCGCCGCCTGGCTGATCGCCGGCGCTCTGCTGTTCTGCGGGCTGGCGGGGTTGTTTGCACTGGTCAACCTGCTGCGTGCCGACCGCAAGGCCGGGCGCCCCACGGTGTACTTCCTGCTGTTGCTGGTGACCTGGGCGCTGGGCCTGGTAAATGCCTTTGAGCATGCGAAGGATGCCTGGGCCGTGATGCCTTCGGGCCTGGTGTTGTCTGCCGTCGTGACCCTGCTGGCCTGCGTGACCACGTGGGTCGGGCTGACCAACCTGCGCTCGGGAGGTGCCCAATGAAGCCTTCCAGCACGCTGACCGTTTTAAGCATGGCGATGTTGTTGAGCGCCTGCGGTGGCGAAGCCGACAGCACTCAGGCTCGTGGCCCCGACCCCAAGCTGCCGGAACCCCAGCGCGGCCTGTTGCCCAGCATGAAGATCGCCGAACCGGTGGCCTGGGGCGAGCAGAAACCTACGGTGCCCGAGGGTTTCAGCATCACGGCCATCGCCACCGACCTGCGGATCCCGCGCCAGACCCTGGTGCTGCCCAACGGCGACATTCTCGTCGCCGAAGGCCGGGGCGGCAGCGCAGCGAAACTCAAGCCCAAGGATGTGATCGCCAGCGTGATCAAGGCCGAGGGCAACACCAAGGTCAAGGGCGGCAATCGCCTGACCCTGCTGCGCGATGCCGACGGTGACGGCACCTACGAGTTGAAAACCGTGTTCGCCGAAAACCTCAACGCGCCCTACGGCCTGGCCTTTGCCGACGGCAAGCTGTACGTGGCGAACCAGGATGCGCTGGTGCGCTTCGACTACGAAGACGGCCAGACCAAGGCCGGTGGCCCGCCCACCACCGTCACCGAGCTGCCCGCCGCGATCAATCACCACTGGACCAAATCCCTGGCGATCAGCCCCGATGGCCGCTCGCTGTATGTGGGCATCGGGTCCAACAGCAACATCACCGAACGCGGCATGGAGGTTGAGATCGACCGGGCGATGGTCTGGCAGATCGACGCCGCCACCGGTGCCCACAAGCCTTATGCAACCGGTTTGCGCAACCCGACGGCATTGACCATTCAACCGGGCTCCGGGCAGGTGTGGGCGGTGGTCAACGAGCGGGATGAACTGGGGCCGGACCTGGTGCCGGATTACCTGACCTCGGTGCGCGAAGGCGAATTCTACGGCTGGCCCTACAGCTATTGGGGCCAGAACGTCGACACCCGCGCCCAACCGCAGAACCCGGCCAAGGTCGCCGCCGCGATCAAGCCGGATTACAGCCTGGGTTCCCACGTTGCCGCGCTGGGCGTCGACTTTTCCATCCCGGCCATGGGCGAGAAATATGCCGACGGCGTCTTCGTCGGCGAGCACGGCAGCTGGAACCGGGACAATCCGGTGGGCTACAAGGTGATCTTCGTGCCGTTCAGCAATGGCCAGCCTGCCGGTGAGCCGCTGGACTTCGCCACGGGTTTCCGCGGGGACGATGGCAAGACTCGCGGGCGGCCGGTGGGGGTCACGGTTGATCCGAAGGGTGCGCTGATCATTGCCGATGACCTGGCCAACACGGTGTGGAGGGTGACGCGCAATAAATAAGGCCTGAAGCGGCCGATGTGGTTGCCTTCCTGTGGAGCGCGGCGGTACCTTCGCCGCACTCACGAACAGGAAGGTAACCGCAATGCCAGACACCACCGACAACGGCTTCTATGATCGCGCGGACGCGCACATCGAGCTGTCCAACGAGCAGTTCAGGGCGTTCGCCGACCTGGGCAAAGTCAGCGCCTCGATGATGTTCGGCACCACACGCTTCAATGCCTGGTTCAGCGCACGCAGCTTTAAATCCGGCGAAGAAATGGCCCAGGCCCGTGAGGCGATGCTGAAGTATTTCTGTGATCAGTACCGGATGATGCTTGAGGATAATCTTGATGATCACATCAACAATTTCAGCAAGTACATGCTCGTTAAGGGCAGTTGAACCCGCCCGCACAGGGCGGTGTGTCGACCTGTGATACCCGGCGCTCAAATTGCAACGAAGTGGCCCGCGGCGACCTCGCGGTAACTGATCGGCGGAGCCTTGTAGCCCACCTCGTAAATCCTGCTGGGCACGCTCTCCTCCATCAGGCTGAACGGCTTTCTGGGCACGTTCAGGTCCGCCGAGGGCACCGCGCTCAGCAACCTTTGGGTGTAAGGGTGCTGAGGCTGCTCGAACACTGACTGGCGTGGCCCGATCTCAACGATGCGTCCGTGGTACATCACCCCCACCCGGTGGCTGACCCGCTCGACCACCGCCAGGTCATGGGAAATAAACAGGAATGAAATGCCCATCTCGCGCTGCAGGTCCTGCAGGAGATTAATCACCTGGGCTTGAATGGACACGTCCAGCGCCGAGACGGCTTCATCGGCGATGATCAGCTTCGGAGACAGAGTCAGCGCCCGCGCGATGCAGATCCGCTGTCGCTGCCCACCCGAGAACTCGTGCGGATAGCGTTGTGCATGCTCCGCCGACAGCCCCACCTTCTCCAGCAATATTCGCACCTGCTTTCGTGCTTGCGCGCCATGTGCAATGCCATGAACATGCAGCGGCTCCAGCAGGCTGTTCTCGATCGTGAGACGCGGGTTCAGGGATGCATAGGGATCCTGGAAGACCATCTGGATATCGCGGCGCAGCGAGTTCATATCGCTCTTGTTCAACGTCGTAAGGTTCTTGCCACCGAAAACGATATTCCCGCCCTGTATCGGCATCAGCCCGGCAATCGCACGAGCGCTGGTGGATTTCCCGCACCCGGACTCGCCCACCAGGGCCAGCGTTTCACCTGAGTAGATATCAAAGTCGATGCCTTCGACGGCATGCACACGGCGCCGGACCTTCCCGAGGAGACCACCTTTGAGGTCGTAGCGAATGGACAACGACTCGACTCTGAGCACTGGCGGACTCTGGTAGTCCGGGGCCACGCCAGGCGCAGGTTCTGCACCCGCTGCGACGTCATCATCGATCAAGGCAAATTTTGCGGGAAGTTGAGTGCCACGCATTGAGCCGATTTTTGGAACAGCCGCCAGCAATGCCCGGGTGTAGGGCTGCTTGGGCTCCTGCAGCACTGCCCTTGCCGGACCTTGCTCAACGGTCTCGCCTTTCTTCATCACCATCACATGGTCTGCGACTTCCGCCACCACGCCCATATCGTGGGTGATAAAGATCACACCCATGGCCAGGCTATCTTGCAGCTCCTTGATAATCCGCAGGATCTGCGCCTGCACCGTCACATCCAACGCTGTGGTCGGCTCGTCGGCGATCAGCAGTGTGGGCTCGCAGACCAGCGACATCGCAATCATGATCCGTTGGCGCATGCCGCCGGAAAGCTCATGGGGAAACCGGTTCATGACCTGCTTCGCATCCGGAATACGCACCAGGTCCAGCATGCGTAATGCCTGGGCTTCGGCTTGCGCACGGCTGCACCGCTGATGCAGCAAGATGCCTTCGATGAGTTGCGCGCTGATCTTGAAGACCGGATTCAGCGAAGTCATGGGCTCCTGAAAGATCATCGACATGGACGAGCCCCGCAGTGTGCGCATGACAGACTCGGGCGCCGCCACCAGGTCGACAATCTGGTTATTCCTGGTTTGCAGCTCCATCGAGCCCGAAAGCACCCGTCCGCCGGCGCGCTTGATCAGGCCCATCATCGCCATTGAGGTGACGGATTTGCCGGAGCCGGACTCACCCACGATCGCCAGCGTCTGACCGCGCATCACCTCGAAGGACACATCGCGCACCACCGGCGTCTCGCGCCCTCTGGTGCCGAAGCCGACACTCAGGTTTTTCACCCGGGCTACCAAATTCTCGTTCATGGGGCGCTCCTTTAATCGACGATCGCCGAGATGGCCGCGTCAAGGTCGGCACGGGATTGATCGACCTTGCGCCGGCTCTGCGCAACCCACTCGCGGTCCTGCTCCAGCTCGTTCTGGGCGATCGACAATAATCGCCGGACCTCGTCCGGGCCGACGCCGCCCGCGGAAGTGCGGGTCTCGACAAAACGGCGCGGGTTCAAAGCATCGCGGACCTGGGCATCCGAGTAGCCCAGGGTTGAGCCGACAGTTTCCACGCTGGCTTGATCCAGTGCGGCGCCGGTCACCCCGGCAGGAGCCACGCCCTCGTACAGGCAGTTACGCACCAGGCGGGCCACGATGTGGTGGACCTGGCGGAAAGAGATGCCCCGGTCCCGAACGATCACATCGGCGAGGTTGCTGGCGGTGCACCAACTCCCGGAGAGCAGGGCTGTCATCCGGTCCTCATGCACCACCAGGGTTTCAATGATGCCGGTAAACAGGTCCAACATGCCTTCGGTGGTGGCCAGCGCATCATGGATCAACGGCAGGTCGCGCATCGCCTGGTCGCCGGTGCCTTCGGACCGGAAAGTGGCCAGGGCCGTGCTGAGCCAGGTCACCGATCCACCTGCAGCTTTCTTGATGGTTTCCAAGCCGCTGGGGTTTTTCTTCTGCGGGAAAATACTGCTGGTGCCGCAATAGCCGTCGTGGCTTTCCACCGTTCCAAATTCGACGCTCGACCAGATATGCAGGTCGGTTGCCAGGTCGTTCAGGTCGGCCATGACAAAGGACAATGCGCCAATCGTCTCTGCTGCGTACCATGCTTCGCGGCCCAGCTTGGAGTTTTCTACCAGGCTGTCGAACCCCAACAGGTGCGTGGTGCGCCCACGGTCCAGCGGCCAGGACGTGCCGGCCAGGCCGACGGCACCAAGGGGGTTGCGATTGACCCGGGTGTAAGCGTGCATCAAGCGGCTGAAGCTGTCGTGCAGCCTCGACGTAAAACTCAAAAGGTAGTGGCCGAACACCCAGGGCTGGGCATGCTGCATATGGGTGTAGCCGGGCATGATGGTGCCCGAATGCGTGGAGGCCTTCTGAATCAACGCCACCTGGAACTCATTGATACGGTCCAGCACCGCCAGGATGCGCTTGCGGTCGTACAGGCGGCGTACCGTTGCCCCTTGGTCTATCCGGCTGCGGCCGGTGTGCATCTGCCCGGCCGAGTCTTCGCCGATCCGGGAGAAAAGGTACGATTCAACCTGAAGCAGGAAGCTGCCTTTCTTTACATCAAACGGGAAGTCGGCGGGAACCATGTCCCGAATCAACCGCAGCTCCGCGAGGATGGCTTGCCCGACCGACACAGAAAGAATCTGCTGTTCAACCAGCATCACGGTGTGCGCCAGGTCCACTTCGACAAACTCGTGAAACTGACGTTTCTCGGTCTCAAGTGCCGGAATATCATGGTACTTGACCATGCGTTCAGCGGGAGGAGCACTCAGGCGAGCGTCGGTTAACAGTGTTTCGTTGGCATGTAAATTCGACATTTAAATCACCGCTCAATAAGTTCTACATTCGTCAAATCGATGGTCCCTTCATAATCGACATCCAGGCCATTCAACGCTTTACGCACACCAATTATTTGCTCCTGGTCAAACAGCGGCAGATTGTCCGGGTCTTGTTCCCATAGAATCTGCTGAATCTGGCCGTAATAGGACATGCGTGTTTTTTCATCCAGTTCACGCGAGGCCAACTGAAGTAATTTGTCTACCTGAGGGTTGCTGTAACCCGTGAGATTCTGCGGGTCGCCGCTGGACAACTTTCGACGCAAACGAATATCCGCGTCAGATATGCCCGTTCCCAGTAACCACATGTTTGCGTCATTGCTACCTTTGCCCGTGCCCTTGCCCGGCTCGGGACGATACAAGTTCTTTTGATACGTTGCCCATTCCCATACCTTAAACTCGGTCTTCAGCCCCACGGCGTTAAGATAGCCTTGGACAACTTCCGAGACCTGGCGATCTTTGGTATAGCGTCCCGCCGGGGTCCATATAACTACGGTGCCTGGATAACCGCCTGGATATACCTCGTTAATTATTTTTCTTGCCGCATCAGGGTCGTACTTCACCGGAGGGAATTCACGTCGGGCTTGCGTACCCTCCGGAAATGGGCCAGTGGGTACTTTTCCATATCCCAACAACACTTTGTCGACCAATGCCTGGCGATCAATCGCCATACTCACCGCCCTCCGTATGCGCGGGTCATCAAAGGGCGGTTTGGTCAGGTTCATTTCAAAGAACACCTGGAATGTGCTGGGTACCCGCAGCAAGGTGGATTTATTCAGTTCCTTTAATTCAATAGCCGCCTCGGGCGATAAATTTGCCGCGATATCCGCATTGTTCGTTCGCAGCTCTATGACTCGGGAAGAATCTTCCCTGACCGGACGGAACACGATGGTTTCCGGTTTTGCCGTTGTTCCATAAAAAGCGTTGTTCTTATGAATAACGGCCTGGTCGTTGGGTATCCAACTATCAAATACGTAGGGCCCGGTACCGACGGGATGGTGCCCATAAGCCCGTCCATATTTAACGACAGCGGCCGGACTGCTGATTGACGAAGATTCTTTTGCCAGTAACTCCAACATTGTGGGTGACGGATTTTTTGTGGTGATGCGTAACTCATTCGGCGCTAGCGCATCCACCGAAGCTATATCCGCATAGTAGGACCGGTGCGGAGAACCGAGCTTGGGGTTCATGATTCGGTCCAGGTTAAACTTCACCGCTGCAGCATCAAACGCCGTGCCGTCATGAAAGGTAATTCCCGGTTTCAGGATAAAAATCCATTGCCGTCCATCCTCGGACCTTGACCATGACTGCGCCAAATCAGCTACAAACGTGTTATGCCCGTGACCGTCCCATGCGACCAACCGATTAAACAGGTGATTAATCACGTTATAGGAAGGCACACTGCGCGAAATCGCTGGGTCCAGGGTATCGATATCAGCGCCTTGAACGAATGTCAGCTTCTTCAGGTCTTTGGCGTTGGCAACAAACGATAGGCCCGCCGACAGTCCAAGGATGCCGACAACAGCGAAACTCCGTATCAATACTTCCAGGCAATTCAGACGCCGCATAATCTTTCTCGCTTGATAATTCTGGTGGACACACAGGGCGTGTTTAACCGCGCCGAACTCATTTATGCGTTACGTGATTTCGGGTCGATGTAGTCTCGCAACGCATCCCCCACAATGTTGAAACTCAATATGGTCAAAACCAGTGCAAATCCGGGCGCAATCAATACGTAGGGATGGGTGGTCAATAACGGCCGCGACTCGGCAATCATCGAGCCCCACTCCGGGGTGGGCGGCGGCGGGCCAAGCCCCAGAAAGCTGAGCCCGGAACCAATGAGGATTGCTTCAGCCAGCGAGACGGTGGCCTGGATAATGACCAGCGAACCGATATTCGGCAGGATATGTATCAGCAGCAGCCGCAGATCGCTGACGCCAATCGACTTGGAGGCCAATACAAACTCGCGGTTTCTCAATGCCATGACCGGCCCGGCAAAGAAACGCACGTAAATCGGGATCGTTGAAATGGCGATGGCCAGTGTCAGGCTTACTATGCTGTTGCCCGCCACCGTGATGACCAGAATGGCAACCAGTGTCCGGGGAAATGCAATCATCGAGTCCATGACCCGCATCACCACCCCGGCGATGGCGCCGTTGTAATAGCCACACGCCGCACCTAAAGCGATGCCAATGACCATCGCAATGCTGACACTTGAAACTGCGACGGTGAGCGTAATTCGTGCCCCCCACACGACTCGACCCAACAAGTCACGGCCCAATTGGTCCGTGCCGAGCCAGGAACTTGCACCGGGCTCGACAAGGGACGTTGATAAGTTGATCTTGGTGACCGAATCCCAATCAAACAACAAAGGGGCAGCTATCGCCGCAGCAACCATCACCAGGATCACGATCAATGAAGCAAACGCGAACCAGCGCTTATTGGAAATAAGGAAACTGACAAAGCCCAACCGATATTTTTTCGGAAGTTTCATATCGGCCTCAGTTGTAAGTGACGCGAGGGTCGAGGACGCCATAAACCAAATCCACCATTAAGTTGATAATTACCACCACCGCGGCAAACACAAGAACTGTGCCTTGGACGACATAAATATCCCGAGCCATGATTGCATCAATCAAGAGCCGCCCCATTCCCGGCCAGGCAAATACTGTCTCGACAATAACCGCGCCACCCAGTAACCGGCCGAAGTCCATACCGAATACTGTCACCAATGGAATGGCCGCATTGGAAAGTGCATGCTTGAGTACTACCTTGTAACTCGGTACACCTTTCGCATAGGCAGTACGAATATAATCTTCCCTCAGCACATCCATCATGGTGGATCGGGCCAGCCGTGAAAAAGTTGCAACATACGGCAAACCAAGTGTCAAGGCCGGTAATATCAGGTGTTGCAGCCCGCCTCTGCCGGTCGGCGGCAACCATCCGAGGTTGGCTGAAAAGATCAGCATCAATATCAGTCCCAGAAAGAAGCCAGGCATTGATATGCCCAGAACTGCAACGGTGGTCAGCGAACTATCAAGGAAGCCTCTGGGCTTCAAAGCGGCCGCAATACCGAGGGGAACGCCAATGATGACGGCAAGCAACATTCCGGCAGCGGTCAGTTCAATCGTGGCGGGAAGAGTTCTGGCTATACCTTCGAGCACGGGCGTGAATGTCTGGAATGACTCGCCAAAATCACCCACGACAACTTTCCTGACATAAATAAGGTATTGATTGATTAGCGGCTTATCCAATCCGTAGTTTTGCCTTATTTGCGCAACATCTTCCGCTGTTGCATCCGGACCTGCTGCCAGCTGCGCAGGATCTCCCGGAATAAAGTGCATGACCAGGAAGACCACAATGGAGACTCCCAGCAGCATCGGAAGCAGAAGTAACAACCTGCGGACGGTATAATTCAGCACGCGCTATCCTCTTTTTTATTTTTACTTAAGCGGCACCCGATATTAATAACGGGAACTGCTTTTCTTTGGTAAAACCACGCAACTAAATCATCGCGCCGTTACATGCTTATAGCAAACCGGTAACAGGTTGGACGCACATAACAAAATGTTATACGCTCGCAAAAATGCGCCCTCCAACATTCGATCGAGAGCCACAATGAAACTCAATCCTCGCCAATTGGAAGCTTTCAGGGCGGTCATGCTCACCGGAAGCATGACTATCGCCGCCGAGGCACTTCAGGTCAGTCAACCGGCCATCAGCCGGCTCATCCGCGACCTCGAAATTGTCCTTTCCCTTCGACTGTTTCGCCGTGAAGGCAATCGCCTCATTCCCGGGGCGGAAGCACAGGTGTTGTACGCGGAGGTGGACAAGTTTTATCAAGGCATAGAACGCATCGAGCGGGTTGCAGAGGACCTTGTGACGCTGCGCACCGGCACATTGAGGATCAGTTCAATGAGCACGCTGGGGCTCAGTGTGGTGGCTGAGGGGGTATGCCGATTCGCGCGAAAGCACCCCGAGGTCAGAACCTCGTTGGATGTGCGCAACTCGGTGGGCATCCTGGAACTGACGTCTGCCAACCAGATCGATATTGGTTTTGTGCAGATTCCTTCAGGGGAATATCCCGGGATCCAGGTGATCAACCTGCCACCCATCAGCGCGGTGTGCGTGATGCCGGCCAACGATATGTTGGCCACCAAAGACGTGGTGACCCTGGAGGATTTGCACGGGCGACGCCTGATTACCCTGAACGCCAACAATCCTTTGCAGCGACGCATCACATCAGCCATGGAGGCTCGGGGTGTTGCAGGCGTCTCCAGCGTTGAAACCACCGCCGCGCACTCCGCCTGCGGAATGGTGTCCGGGGGGCTCGGCATCACCGTGTGTGATCCATTCACCGCCTCCTACTCGAAATACCCGGGCCTTACGTTCAGACCGCTGGACCAGGACATACCCTTCGAGGTTTCGATGGTATTTCCGGGTCACCAGCAGCGCTCCAAGCTCGCCTCGGATTTCATGCAGGTCATGGAAGGTATCTTCAGGTCGGAGTTTATTTCCATGATTCCCCGTGAAGCGTACTAATCGCGAGTCACTTCAGTTCGGTTGAGTAATTCAGCGGCACCCATTGCCACGCGGCGCCCTGACCACGCAAATGCCCCAGGCCGGGAAACGAGAGGTGCGCCGCGCCGACCAGCGCGCCCTCTTTCGCAGCCAGGCTGAACACGGTCTCGCGGGCCGTGGTGGCGGCTTTCTTGTCCGTATCAAACTCGATAGTCACCGACGGGTCGGCAAACTGCACGGCACCGGCGTGGATCAGATCACCGGCGACAATCATCTTCTGGCCTTTGCTCTCAACCAGGTAGCTGGTGTGCCCCAGGGTATGGCCATAGCTGGACAGCGCCTTGAACCCCGGCAGGATCTCCCCGCTGCCCTGGAAAGGCTGGAACTTTCCAAGCGCGATATACGGGTTCAAGGAAGCCATTGCACCCTTCGCGAACTCGGGTACGAAGCTGTTGGCGTCGGCCGAGGCAGGCTCCAGCCTCGCCGGCGAGAGCCAGTAATCGGCGTCACGCTTGTCGGCGTGTACCGTGGCGTTCGGAAACACCATCACCCCTTCGGCAACCAGCCCACCCACGTGGTCCGGGTGCATGTGCGTGAGAAGGATGTCATCGACCTGCTCCGGCTTGTAGCCGGCTGCCTGCAGGTTGGCCGCGAGCTTGCCCAGGGTCGGCCCGAAGAGCGCACCAGCGCCGGTATCGATCAGGATGAGCCGAGTGCCGGTATTGACGAGATACGCGTTCGTCGAGGTCTCGGTGGGCACCCCGAGGAACGCCTTGCGCAGTGCGGTAGTGGTCTTGGCAGCCGGCTCATTCAGCAATTTGTCGAACGGTGCATCGATGGTGCCGTCACTCAGCGCGGTGACCTCGAAATCTCCAAGCATCGTGCGATAGTAACCAGGGGCCTGGGTTTTGACTTGGGGCGCGGCGGCAACTGCCACCGCCGGTGCCGCGATGGCTCCCAGTGCCAGGGCAGCAGCAAGGGCCGTGTAATTCAACACGCGGGTAAATGTCAGCTTGGTCATGGTGCAGCTCTCCAGTTGGAATCGGCGGCATCCTATTCAAGCGTTTTTTATAGTTGAAATCGAAACTCCGCATGCCAGGTATGTGTGGCGTAGATACCTGCCAGGGCCTGATGTCGTCAGGAAAGCACGCAGAGCTTGAGTTGTTCGCGCAACCAGAGATGTGCCAGGTCCTTGTCGAACCGTGGATGCCAGGCAGAGAACAAACTGAAGTCGCGCACCTCGAGGGGCAGAGCAAGGGCCGCCAGCGAGCGCTCATAACGGCTCAGGAAACGGGACGGAAGCACACTTACACAGTCGCTGTTCTGCAGCAGCAATGGAACGATGCTGTAGTAAGGCACCGACACCGCGACACGGCGCGCACGCCCCTTCTGCGCGAGCACATCATCAATAAAACCGTGAAAGCTGTTCACGGCACCCGACACCACCACATGCTCCAGGCCCAGGTATTCCTCCAGCGTTGGTGGCGCGGATCCGCGAGGGTGATCGGCGCGCTGGGCCATCTTGAATTCTTCCTGCAGCAGCAACTCGTGCGACAGGTTCCCGATACGGCTGTGTGATACCAGCGCGACGTCAATCTCGCCGCTTTCCAACTGATCGCCAAGCAACACCTGGTCGATCGCACGTATCGAAACCCGGATGCCCCCAGGACTCGCAGCCTGCACAAGCTGCACCAGCCGGGGCGCGACGATCGCAGCGGCGTTATCGTTCGCGCCAATCACAAAGGTCCGGTCCGACTTGGCAGGATCAAAGCATGGAAGGTCACCGACCACCGTCCCCAGTACCTGCAACGCCTGGCGCAACGGCTGACGCAAATGTTCGGCACGTGCTGTCAGCACCATGCCTTTTCCGGACTGAGCAGGCATCAATAAAGGGTCGCCGAACAGGTCACGCAACCGCGACAACTGCGCGGATAACGCCGACTGCGTCAGGTTGAGCTTCGCCGCCGCCCGCGTGACGTTCCTCTCCTCAAGCAAGACGCTGAGGGAAGTCAGGAGCGCGAGGTTGTGTCCAGTCAGGTTCATCGGGTTGATCCACTGCCATCTCTCAAGGTGACGTTAATGTAATCAGATACTGCCCCGACGTCACAGGCCTCCCTTGGCCATCCACCAACGCATATTGCTGCTGGTAATAGCGGTCTCCCCGGCCACTGTCGGCGACCAGCTTCACGTTCACGGCGCTGTGGTCGAGGGCCGTGACCGAGCCCACCGGTTGCACACTGCGCACGCTGATGGCGCTGCCGCGTGCGGACGTAGGGCAATTGTTGAGTTTCATCCCGTTGGCCACGGCGAGCGGTGTGCAAGACGCTTCGACGATGCTGCCGTGAAACGAGATGACTCCCTGCCCCACCGGGCTCGCGGCCATGCAGGCACCGGACAGGCTGAACAACAGGCCAACATGGATTGCAGACATTCTCTTGATGCGCATGCCGATACTCCCGGGGGTGATAAAGCCTATGCCCCGGGATATCGGCCGAGCAGCAGGTTATTTTAAGATTTGTCTGATGTTAGAAGCGGTTTTTCCAAAGACTTTGGAAATATCAGTGCCCGCCAACCACAGGTTTACCGTGGGCCCGGTGCCCCGGCTTGAAGCCATGGAGTCGCGCGCACCACACAATCGCGAAGCCCACCGCCAGCAACACCAACATTGCCCATGGGAAAGACGCCACTCCCCAGGTATCCAGCAACACGCCACCCACCACGCCGCTTCCGGCAATCGCGCTGTTCCATGCCACCACGTTCAGCGACAACGCAACATCCGCCCCATCTCCGGCAGCATCCGCCAGTGCGGTTTGCAGCAACGTCGCAGCGCCGCCAAAACTCAAGCCCCACACCGCCACGCCGAGGTAAATAACGCCCGGCACCTGCGCCAGAAAACCAAACGCCAAACACGTCGCCGCAAAGCC
The DNA here is from genome assembly GCF_013385695.1 of Pseudomonas sp. D8002. Taxonomy (NCBI): domain Bacteria; kingdom Pseudomonadati; phylum Pseudomonadota; class Gammaproteobacteria; order Pseudomonadales; family Pseudomonadaceae; genus Pseudomonas; species Pseudomonas sp. D8002. The sequence goes on along the minus strand of NZ_JACAPM010000037.1, from coordinate 3,231 downwards.
CGCCAGGCTGACCAGCACCGTCTTGCGCAACGCCACATCCACCAACCGGGCAGTCACCCAAATCCCGAGCAGCGCCGCTATACCAAACACCAACAACACCAGATCCACACGGTCCACCAAGCCCGCCGGGGCCACAAACGGCGCGATGTAGGTATAGAGAATGTTGTGGGCGAGCATCCATGAGATCACCACCGCCAGCACTGGCCGCACGCCCGGCGTGGTCAGCACTTTACGCAGCGGCATACGCTGATGGGCCGCCTGGCCGGGGTAGTCCGGCACTTTCACCAGCACCCAGACAATCAACACCAGGGTCAGTGCCGACATGATCCCGAACGTGGTGCGCCAGCCCACCAGCCCACCCAGCCAGGTGCCCAGCGGTACGCCGAGTGACAGGGCAATCGGCGTTCCTACCATGGCCAGCGCCAACGCCTTGCCCTGCTGATGTGGCTCTACCATGCGCCGCGCATAGCCGGCCAACAAACTCCAGGCCAGCCCCGCCGCCATCCCGGCGAGGAACCGCGCCAACAGCGTCAGCCCGTAGTGGGAGGACAGCGCCGTGATGGAGTTGAACAGCAGAAAACCGACGATGGTCAGCAGCAGCACATTGCGTGCCCGCCAGCCGCGAGTCGCGATGGTCAGCGGGATCACCGCCAGCACCGAGCCCAGCGCATACGCGGTGACCATCTGCCCGGCCATGGACGCTGAAACTCCCAGCCCATCGCTGATCAGCGGCAACAGGCCCGCCGGCAGGGTTTCGGTGACGATGCAGATAAAACCGGTCATGGCCAGGGCGAGCAAGGCGCCGACGGGCAAGCGGTCGGGAACGGCGTCTGCCGATAAGGTGGTTGAGGGGGTCACAGGGAAACTCCTTGAGCGAGAGGACTTAAATACCGATCGATATAAATGTTGGGCGCCCCACGCAGCGTTGTCAACGACTTATGTATCGACTAGTATTTATCTCATCGCCCGAGAGGATTTCCACATGGCACAGATGGGCCGCCCCCGCACCTTCGACCGCGACCAGGCCGTGGAACAGGCCATGCACCTGTTCTGGCAGCACGGTTACGACGCGACGTCCCTGAGCCAGTTGAAAGCCGGATTGGGCGGCGGCATCTCCGCGCCGAGTTTCTACGCGGCGTTCGGCTCCAAGGACGCGCTGTTCCAGGAGTGCGTGCAGCGTTATCTGGCGACGTTCGCCCAGGTCACCGAATGCCTGTGGGATGACAGCCTGCCACCGCGCCAGGCCATCGAGACGGCGTTGCGCCAATCGGCACGCATGCAGTGTGAAGAGGGGCATCCCAAAGGCTGCATGGTAGCCCTGGGCGTGATGAGCGCGCCCTCCCCCGAGAACGCACAAGTCACCCATGGGCTGACCCATTCGCGAGAGCGCACACGGGCGGGCATCGTGCATTGTGTCGAGCGCGGCATCCGGGCGGGCCAGTTACCGGCCGAGACCAACGCCCGTGCCATGGCCACGGTCTACGACAGTTTTCTGCAAGGCGTGTCGATCCTGGCCCGGGATGGCGTCGACGCTGATGCCATCGATACTGCCATTGGCCAACTGATGCTGACCTGGGACTTATCCGCCGCTACAGCGCCGCCCATTCGGCGCGATGCTCCAGCAGAAAATCCACAAACGCCCGCACCCGATGGGGCACATAGCGGCCATGGGGATACAGCAAGGTAAACGGCCGTGAGCGCCCGCCGTAAGGCTGCAAGACCTCCACCAGGCTGCCGTTGGCCAACTCCTCCTCGACGATGAACTTGTAGGTCTGGAATAACCCCGCGCCGTGCTTGGCCAGGGTTACGCCACCCAGCACGTCGTCAGAGCAGCTGTAGCCTGCTTCCCCGGCAAACTCCCGCTCCTTGCCGTCCACCTGGAACAGCCAGGAAATGCGTCGCCCGTTGCTCGGCAATTCGTACTGGATGCACTCATGGTTCGGCAAATCCTCCAGGGCCTGGGGCGTGCCGGCACGCTTCAGGTATGACGGCGTCGCGACCACCACCAGCCTGGCGTCTTCCAGCAACCGCGCAATCAGCGTCGAGTCCGGCTGGGCCCGCACGCGAATGGCCAGGTCATAACCTTCGGCGACGAAATCGATGTTGCGGTTGCTGATGTGGATATCCACGCTGACTTGCGGGTACAGCGCACGGAATTTCGGCAGCAGCGGCAGGATCCGGTGATGGCCGTAGGTGGTCGGGATACTGATGCGCAACAGCCCGGACGGCACCGATTGCGCGCCCATCATTTCCTGCTGGGCTTCCACCAGTTGCGTCAGCGCCTGGCGGCATTGCTCGAAAAATGTCCGGCCGCCATCGGTCAGGCGGATGCTGCGGGTGGTGCGCACAAACAGCCGGGAGCCCAGGCGCTCTTCCAACCGCGAGATGCTGCGGCTCACCGCCGCCGGGGTCACGCCTGCCACCTGGGCGGCGGCGGTAAAGCTGCTGGCCTCGGCAGCCAGGCAGAACAGTTCGATGCTGCCCAGCTGCAAATCTTCGAAATGGCGCTTCATGATGGATTACACCGGGTATCTGCTTGGGGGCTCACCCGCTCTATTTATCAGCAAGGGCCGCATAAATATAGGGGTCCTACCTGGCCCGTGCTTGCTTTCATTCCACGCACACCGCCCACAACTTCCGTGGCAATGCTCCGTCGTTGCACCTTGCGAACTCCATCAACAACCAGCCGGTCGTGGTCAACCGATCACCGAATACCGACCGTGGTTCGCAGATCGACTCCCTGCAAAAAGGCGTGTATTTCCAGGACCAGATCAAGTTCGACGAGGCCACCACCTCGCGCGCAGGGTTGGTGTACAAGGCTGACAACGGCCTGGCACCGTACCTGAGCTACAGCGAATCGTTCTTCCCGGTAGCGGGTGTGAGCAAGGCCGGGCAAGTGTTTGTGCCCACCTAAGGCAAACAGTACGAGTTCGGTGACTCACCGCTGGTAGGCCAACAACGGCTCACTCAGCGGTTCGGGGCGTCAGGCATATGGCGTTGGGGGCGGTGATTGGGGGCATATCCGTTGGTTTTGTTACGGCTACTATTGGTTCCGCTCTTACAGCGGCTCACTTTTGAAAAGCGCAAAAGTAAGCAAAACGCTCTTGCCCCACCACTCGGCACCTCGCTTAGGCTCGGTGTGCCCTCACTCCGGCATTACTCCGCGGGCCGCCGCGACGGGGCGTCCCTGCCCCGTCGCGGCTAAACCGGCGTCCTGCCGGTTTACCCGCT
>NZ_JACAPM010000036.1:0-49310 GCF_013385695.1 Pseudomonas sp. D8002 | reverse complement strand
GAGTGCGGGCATGCCGAGCCTAGGCGAGGCACCGAGTGGTGGGGCAAAGACCTTTTGGTTACTTTTGGGGCGTTTGCCAAAAGTGACCCGCTGTAAGAGCGGAACCATAAGCCGCCGTTACCGAAGAAACGGATATGTACTCAGTCAACAATAAACCGCACCCCCGCCCTAACCCGCTCATCCACGGTCAATTCGAAAATATCCGGCCGGGCATAATGCCCAACCACATCATAGTCATACCGCGCCCGCACCAAATCATCCGTATCAATCCGCGCCACCAGCAACCCCGCCCCACCGAGCAATGGCCCGGCAAGAACGTCCCCCATGGGCCCGACAATCACACTGCCCCCCGCGATCAGAGGCCGATCCACCGGCCAGTTCGCCACCTCCACACCCAACGCCTGGGGTGACGCCTGCACCTGACACGCACTCACCACAAAACACCGCCCCTCATGGGCAATATGCCGCATGCTCACCTGCCACATTTCCCGCTCATCCACCGTCGGCGCGCACCACACTTCCACACCCTTGGCGTACATCGCGGTGCGCAACAACGGCATCATGTTCTCCCAGCACACGGCGCCACCGATGCGCCCTACCGCGGCATCAACCACCGGCAACGTCGAACCATCACCCTTGCCCCAGATCAGCCGCTCAGTGCCGGTAGGCATCAATTTGCGATGCCTGGCCACCAACCCGCCAACCGGCTCGAAATACAGCACCGTGCAATACAACGTGCTGCCACTGCGCTCAATCACACCCAACACCAGGCTCGCCCCGGTACGCGCCGACAAGCCGGCAAGCGCTTCGGTCTCCACACCCGGCACATCAATCGCATTGGCAAAATACCGCGCAAAGGCCTCGCGCCCTTCAGGCAGGCGATAACCCAGCTGGGTGCCGAAGCCCTCACCCTTGGGATAACCCCCGAGCAACGCTTCCGGCATCACCACCAGTTGCGCACCGCTGCGCAGGATTTCGTCCTCGTAGGACAGGATCTGTTCCAGGGTCTCAGCCTTGCCACCCGGCAAGGAACCGATTTGCAGCGCAGCCACGGTAGAAACAGGCATCACGATCACTCCGTATCAATGGGGGTTGCCCATTCTCCGGCCAGCGGCAATCATGAATAAAGCCCGCTTCGCTGCTAACTGATATGAGCCATATGAATATCGCCAACGTCGATCTCAACCTGCTGAAAACCTTCGAGGCCCTGCACGACGAATCCAGTGCCAGCCGCGCCGCCCTGCGCCTTGGCGTCACGCAGTCGGCGATCAGTGCAGCCCTGCGCCGCTTGCGTGATGTGTACGGCGATCAGTTGTTCGTGCGTACCGGCCGGGGCCTGGCGCCCACCTTGCGGGCCAATCAGTTGAAGCCGGTGATCAGCGAAGCCCTGGATCGCTGCCGCCAGAGCCTGGCGATGGTGGATCCCCTGGGCAATCACTATCAGGGCCGTTCGGTGGTGGTGGGGTTATCGGATGATTTCGAAATCGCCTACGGCCGGCGGCTGATTGAAGAGATTGCCCGGCGTGCGCCAAAGCTGCGGTTGATGTTCCGCCAGACCCACAGCCAGATCGTTGCCGACGCCCTGCTCGACCGCAGCCTGGACCTGGCAATCACCGCCGGCGGGTTTGCCGAGCGCCGGTTGAGCCGGCAGGTATTGGGGGAAGGCCATTACGCGTGCCTGGTGGACCCCGACAGCCTGGCGCCGGGACAACAGGCCATCGACCTCGACGAGTTCGTCAGGCGCGAGCATGTGCTGGTGTCATCCGGCGGGTTTATCGGGATCACCGACGAGGGCCTGGCCGCGCAGGGGCTGAGCCGCCACGTAGGTGCCTCGACCACGCACTTCGCGGCGCTGCCGTTCCTGCTCAAGGGCAGCCAGGCGGTGGCGACCATCCCCGGCCATGCGGCCCAGGCCATCGCGCAGATGACCGGACTGAGGGAGCTGCCTTGCCCGCTGGCGCTGCCGCGTTACCCGGTGGAGCTGGGCTGGCGCACCCAGGCGCAACTGGATCCGTTGCTGCTCAAGGTGCGCGAGGCAATCGAGGCTTGTTTTACTTCGCCGCCATCAGGCGATTGACTTCACTGCGCACCATGTTCGAGAACTCCGGCGGTGACATGCCGTCCAGTTCTGCACGCACCCATTCGGCCCATTTGCCCTTGCGCTTGGCGCGTTCGCCAAACAGGCGGGCGGCCTCACCCTTGGCCTTGCCCAGGTTGCTTTGCCAGAGGTCGTAGAGACGGGACTTTTCATCTTCCAGCGCGGCGCGCTCGGCGAGGGGCTTGTTGGCCAGATTGAAGCTCATGTTGAATTACCTGCTGCACAAATAGGTGACATCTTACACTGTAGGTTGAAATTTCCTGGCCTGGATTTCTCCTAAGCTGACCACAGGAAAAAAACTGCAACTTTTGCCCGCTTCAAACACTCCATTCTTCATCAAGCGCATTCATTGCCACATTCACCCGCAAGGAGTTAACCCAATGGCTCGCAAATCTGCCGCCCAAGCCGTCGAAGACCAAATCAAGGACCAAGCCTTCAGTGAACTGACCGCACTGATCGAAGAATCGGACAAGCTGCTCAAAAGCAGCGCGTCACTGGTGGGAGAAGAAGGTGAAACCCTGCGTGAACAGGTCGCCATCAAGCTCAAGCAGGCGCTGGACTCGGTGTCCAACGTGCGCGAGCGCAGCAAGCCGGTGGTGGATGCCACCGAAACCTACATCGGTGGCCATCCATGGCAGACCGTGGCGATTTCCGCCGGGTTTGGCCTGGTAGTCGGCCTGTTGCTGGGCCGCCGCAACTGATCTGATGCAACGGCTGCGCCCTCCCCGGGCGCAGCTCGCTTCAGGCCTGTGCCAACACCCGCAACCGACTCAATTCCTGCGTTTCGATCTCGATCCCGCCTGACAGCGACTTCGCCCGTGTGCGATGGCGCCGATCCCCCGGCAAACGCCGCAACCCTGCCGCATGCATCTGTCGCACCAGCTCCTGGCTGCGCTCGGCGAAGCTCTGCCCGGCGGTCTTGCTCGGGTCGATCACGATCAGCAACTGGCCGGTCCATGGCGTACGGGCGCCGGGGTGATCGGACCAGTTGAACTCAAACGAGAAGTTACCGCCCGTGAGGGCCGCGGCCAGCAGCTCGACCATCATCGACAGGGCCGACCCCTTGTGCCCGCCAAACGGCAGCAGCGCGCCGCCTTCGAGGATCGCCCTGGGGTCCTGGGTCGGCTGGCCGAGGCTGTCCACACCCATGCCCGGCGGCAGGCGCTCGCCCTTGCGCGCGGCAATCTGTACGTCGCCATGGGCGATAGCGCTGGTGGCCAGGTCAAACACGATCGGCAGGCCATCGGCGCGGGGCGCGGCGAAGGCAATGGGGTTGGTGCCGAACAGCGGGCGGTCGGCGCCGTGGGGCACCACGCAGGTCATGCTGTTGACCACGCTCAAGGCCACCAGGCCTTCTTCAGCAAAAGGCTCGACATCCGGCCAAAGCGCCGCGAAGTGGTGGGAATTATGGATCGCCAGCAAGGCAATCCCGGCACTGCGGGCCTTTTCCACCAACAGCGCACGGGCGGCTTGCAGTGCGGGCTGGGCGAAGCCGTTAGCCGCATCCACCCGCACAAACCCGCTGGCCACATCCTCGACCACCGGCACCGCCTTGCCGTTGACCCAGCCACTGGCCAGGGTCGAGACGTAACCGGGGATACGGAATACACCGTGGCTGTGGGCACCGTCGCGCTCGGCGCTGGCGCAGTTCTCGGCCAGCACCTGGGCCACATCGGCCGACGTACCGTGGCGGACAAACACCTGGCGCAGCAGGTCGGTCAATTGCGCATAACTGAGTCGCTCTGATGAAGACTCGACATCCAAAGGCGATGCAGACATCTGAAGCTCCCGTTTAATTATTGGAATGGGCAACAGCGTACAAGAATCGGTCCGTCGATTAGACAGGGTTTGCCCCATGGCTGTCGACAGGGAGCGCCAGACATATCTAGCCCCTCGTGGCGCCAGGCCTGGATAGGTTGCAGGCACGCAACTCTTCAAGGATCAGGATGATGAGCCACACCCCTCTCCCGTATTTTTTCCCCGAAGCCATGCGCGTGGGCTGGAGGGCGCTGGACCGTGAGCGCCAGCTGAACATCGACAGCAGGGACATCGAGTTTCTCGGCAAGGTGTTTTTTGCCAGCGATGCAGGCCGTCGCCAACAGTCGCCGCCAATGATCGCGCAGCGCATCTGGTTGAATAAAAGCACTGCCAATGCCGTCGAACTGGCCGGCAGCTTCATGATGAGTTCAACCAGCGCCTACCCACATGCCTGGCTCTACACCCCGTACGGCGGCCTGGAAAAATTCGACAGCCCCGCCCACTTGCTGACAGCACTGACCGAGCGCTTGAAAACCCCGGACAGCGCCACGCAACTGCTGTACTTCCTGCCCTTGCAGCAACAACCATCGCCGCTACTCGACAACCGACTGGTGCTGACACCGGAGGCCATGCTCGACGACGTATTGGGTGAACAGGAAAAAACCCTCAGGCGCTATCAGGAGAATAATCGCCAGGCGCTGCTGGCGGCGTTGAAACAGTTGCCCGCCCTCGGCGCCCTGCTTTCAAAACTGCTCGAAAGCGTCTGCCGCCCACTGTTCCCCGGGCTCAGCCCCGGCGAAGCCCACGTGAGTTTTTTCACCATACAGCCCGTTGGGTACACGGTGCCTCGCTGGATCGACTCGCTGCAACTCAATGACGCGGTGCTGTTGTACTACCGTGAACAAGCCTGGCCCGCCGGGCAAACCCGGGAGTTTTTCCACCCCAAGCGGCCTGCCGACGCCAAGGCCCGCGACACGCAGCGTTGGGAAAGCGCGATCAAACAAGCAGCCGGCCAACTGATCCCGTTCCTGCACAGTGCACTGGAGACGTTCTGGAACAGCGAGATCGCACCGGGCGTGTCGCGTCGGGCCTGGTTCGCCCGGGCCATGGCCGCCAATGCGCAACTGGATCTGCTGTTCAAGCGCCAGCAATCCATCATCAGTCCGGAGCAAAGCCGGGCATTGGCAGCGCTGTACTCTTCCCGGGGTAACGAGGCCCCCCCGAACAGCCAGACGCTGCGCGTCGAGAACGTACAGATCTGGGAGCAGCCGAGCAACGCCGTCGAGCTGGCCAGCACCTTGATGATCGGCAATTCGCAGACCTTTCTCTACACCCCCGAGAAGGGCCTGCAGGTGCTCGGGACCTACGACGATCTGATGGACACCCTCAAGGCCATGGTCAAGGCACCAGGCTATGAAGACGACCTCTACAACCTGATGTCCCTGGAGGAGCGGGCGCTGTTTGTGGGGTTCAAGACGCCGCAGTTTTCCGGCATTCCTATCGCCGGCAATCTGTTTGAGCAGGTGCTCGAAACCATCATCGGCAAGCAGCAACAGAACCTACGCTACGCACTCGACCTGTACCGACGCACCCGCGCCGGCATTGACCCCTCGGCCTTGCTCGACTACGCGCTGGATGTGCGGTACATGATCGACAGCCACCTCCCGGGCCTGGATACCGCGGGACGCTGGACGCCTCATTCGGTACTGGCCGACCCGACTCGCCCGGTGTCGCTGGCCGCCGAACGTGCCGCCCTGCTGCAAAAGCAGATGACCGATATCCAGGACACGCTGGCAACCCAGGTGCGAGCGCAACCCACATTGGCCAACACCGTCAATCAGGCGCTCACCGCCGAGTTCAACCGCCGCGGCTTGGCTGGCCACGATCCCGGCAAGATCTACGTCAATCGCTACGCCGCCAGCGCAAGCGCGACACGCGCCACTGCGCCCCTGGAAAGCCAGAGCCTGCGCAGTTACTTTCTTGCGCGCCTGATACACAAGCGCGGGCCGATTCCGCAAACGCCGCACTATGGCCTTTACGCCAGCCAGGGCGATGGGTCTGTTACACCGCTGGGCGGCCTGGACATAGCGCAAGCCAACGCGGCGCTCGATGCCGCACTGGTCAAGTTTCATCACTCCAACATTGCCGATATTCCCCGCGAATACCTGGAACAGCTCAAGGCGCCGATGGCCCATGCCATGGCGGTGGCGATCCAGGGCGAAGCCAGGCTCAGGCGCCTCAACAACAGCCTGGACGCGCGTGATGAGGCGATCGTGCAGACGGTGTTTGATCTTCAACACCCTGATCGCCGCCGGCGCCAGGGCCTGGGTGGATTCATCCCGGATGCCTATGCGTTGACCGTCGAACCCCGAGGGCCTGACGCAACGGGTGCCCCTGGCGCATTGCTTGATGCTCACCGAACGCGGTGGCCTGGCCCCGTCCCACTCAGGCCGGGCCGTGCTGTGGACGCCGGCGCGCGGCCTGGAGAGTTTCGCCAACGTCAGCCAATTGCAGACAGAACTGCAACGACGACTGGCCGCGCCGGACCTTCGCAGGCAGCTACTGGCCAATCTCGACCCGCGCTATCTCAAGCCGCACCAGGCCTGCGCACTCGGTCAGTTCATGCTGATCAACGGCGCGGTCGCACAGCACTGCCAGCAGTCCTGGATTGATCATTACAGGGCACAACGGGCTCACTGCCTCACCCTGACGCTCTCAGGGGACGCCTTGTTGAAGCGTCTCGGGGGGCTGGAAAAGGCCTTGCCGGCCAACGACCTGGGCCATGCCTCACAAATCGCCCAGACCTTCATGGCACAACAATCACTGCCCGCCTGGCTGGGGATGGCGTCTGTCAGCCAACAGCGTCGCCATGTCGAAATCCTTGAGCAATACCGCCACAGCCTCACGGACGACAAGGATTACCTTGACGATTTCCTGCCGCTGCCAGCGTATCTCGGCAGCAAGCTCATCGACTTGTTGCAGCCCTATGACGTGCGCCCGCAAGACGTCTACATCCTGCCCAAGCTGGTATTGGCCGGCCAGCGGCAGAACCTGGTGGACTACGCCCTCAATCACGTCAGCCAGCAAGCTGCTGCATTCGATGTCGAGTCCACAGCCGCCGGCCTGACACCTGCTGTGGTGCGCCAGATCCTCGCGCGCCTGCCCCTCAAGCAGGACCACCAGGCTTGCCTGGTCGAAAAACTCACCCCGGGCAAGCCGGGCGCAGACGTGCGGGAGCGCCGGTTTATTCGGCAACTGCCCTGGCAACTGCTGCAAAATGCCCACGCGCTGAGGCTGCAGGAACTGTTATCCGCCGCGGGCCTGAGCCTGGTCGAACAGGTCCTCGACATGCCGGACGCGCTCGCCCGCGCAGCGGTCGAGGGCGCGACCTCGACAGTGCGTCCGCTGGAGTTGATCGCCACGGCGGGGGCCCGGTCCATCAAGGCCCTTGGGGTCTACTTGATCAGTGCCGTCGAAAGCACTCCGCTGGTGATGTATGCGCCCTATGGGCCGCAACAGGCGTTCCAGGAGTTCGACAACGAGGCGGATTTGATTCGCCGGCTCAACCTGCCCGGCCCCTTGCAGGACTGGGTGATCGGTCGCCTGCCAGAGGCTGAGCAAGCCACGTATAGACACCTCTGGGCCAGCACGGTCGGGGGAACCTCGGAAATCACGCTGGGGGCCAATCCGATCAGGGGCCACGCCCTCAAGCAGTTGTACCGCGACAACATCGGATTGATCTCGAACCTGTTTGAACAGCAATCCCAGGCCAACGGCCGGTCAGCCTGGGACACCCTCAAAGCCTTGTTCAGCAGCGGACTGCAGCACGCGCAGGCGTTGCTGCCGGGCAAACTGATGGTGCCGCTGGTGATCTGGCAAAGCTACAAACTGTTCCAGGCCTCTGCCGAAGACTTGCAGCAACACCGCTGGCGCGAGGCGCTGCAAACCTTCATCGGCGGTGTCGCGCAAATGGCCTCGATCCGCGCATTGATGGATGAACCCTCGACACCAGGCACCGCCCCCGCGCAACCCGCGCCGACGCAAACGGCCAGTGCCTGGCACGACATCGACGTCACCGCCCGGGCCCGAACCCGGCTGCAAGCGTACGAAGCCTGCGACATCAGCCTGGAGGGCCTGACGGCAGGCAACACGGGCGTCTACACAGCGACGGACAACCGGCATTACCTGCCGTGCGCAGGCAAGGTCTACCGCGCCAGGCAGGTCGAAGGCCATTGGCGGCTTTTCAGTGCACGGTCCAAAGGACCGTTTGTGCGCCTGGATGCCAACCGCAAATGGACCCTGGACCCGGGCGCATCGGTTCGCCGCCACGGCCCCGGATGGAGTGCAATGATGGACCGCCGTGAGGTGCGGACAGCCGTGGACCAGGTGATGAACGTCGAGGCCCGCGGCCTGGCCGAGATTCGGCGTGTGTCGCCCTCCAGGGCCCAGGCGATCGTCGAGGCACTGGACCTGGCAACCTTCTACCTGCACAACTGCCAGCAGAACCTGAAACTGCTCGACCACCAGTATCCGCCCGTGACCCGGGTGCATCGCTTTATCAACCGCTTCTTCGGCATCCCGATAGACGCCGACACCGGCCCGGCCAAGTTTCCGCCAACCCTCGCGCAAAAACTCATGGACACGGTGACCGCCCTCCTCGATGAGGCGCTGGAGCCGACACTCTACTCGCTCAATTCCCGGCGTTTCGTCTCCGGTGCGCATATTGCCGAACCCGAACGGCACTGGGCGTTTACCATCGACGGCGACCCGGATCGACGCATCTACCTCACTGAAAACTTCTTCAACCCGCCTACGGCCGATTTCGAAGGGCGCCTGATCAATCACTTCGACCAAAGAGCCCATGCCCGCGCGGCCACCTTGATTCATGAGTTGACTCATATCGTGAGCAATACCGCCGACGTCGCCTACCTCAATTCCACATCACCTTTTTCCGACCTGATTGAAGTACAGACCCAAGCCGGTCGCGATCTTCAGGACTGGCTGCGCAACGTGCAGGAGAATGCGTACTCGATCAACACGCCAGTGGGGCAGTTGTTCAAATCAGCGGACGCGTGGGGGGCTACCGGATCTGATCTGGGAACCGACCCGGAAGATGACTACATCAGGCAGCAGATTCTTGCCACGACCGGAGGCGTGGACTTGAGCAACGCGCGGGGAATTTTCAAAACCAACCTGACGCGGCGGTTCAACACACAGATGGATAACGCCGACTCACTGACCTTGCTGATCACCACCCTGGGGCGCCAGCTGGACCCCGTGCCTTCGATTGCCGAAGCCACGCCGTAACGGACAGGGTGCGGGCGGAACGCCCGCACCCGTCAGTTCATTCAGTCTTTCTGATCGCGCAACACATTGCCCGACTCACCATCGATGCGGAACTCATAGACCACGCCATCGGCCTTGCGCCCCTCACCTTCCCAGTAGCCATCGTTATCGGCTTCGATCTTGTAGATCTGGACGTAACCAGCCTTGGTCTTGGCGGTCTCGATGGCTTTTTCGATGGTGATCCAGCCTGCGCCCGGTTTGTCCGCCAGGGCGGCTCCAGCACTGAGCAAGGCGGTGGTTGCGACAACGGCGGCTAAGGTTTTCTTAAGCATTTTCGTGCTCCATTAGGGAATGAGTGTTACCTGTCCTGAATTTTTTAGGGCCCTGCAGACGAGAATTAGTTCCAATTGATGTGCATTCGCCATGATGGCTGTTCTCGCCGTCCTGCTGTGGAGGTTAGAATGTCGGAAATCAGGATGAGTTAATGACAGATAAGTCCCTATCAGAAGCCGAATACGACGCCATCACCGATGCCGCTGCGCACTGGTGCATGCGTCTGCACGCTGGCGATTGCACGACGGCGGAGCGTCAGGCCTTCGAGCAGTGGCACGATGCGCATCCACTGCATGCCTTCGAATACGCCGCGATGCTGGAAATCTGGGACGTTGCCGATCACTTGCCCCGCAGCGAGCCGGCCCCCGTCGTGGTGCGGCGACAACCTCGCAGCCGTTTGAGGAACTACGCGGTAGCGGCGGCGATATGCCTGGTGGCCTTGCCACTGGCGGCCTTTACCGGCTGGGAAGCGGGCTGGCTGCCCAGCTCGTACAACCATTACGAAGCTGAAAACAGCTTGCGCCTGGTCACCCTTGACGACGGCAGCCAGGTTGAACTGAACCTGGGCACCGAACTGGTCTACAGCAACTTCAAGGATCAGCGCCGGGTTACCCTGAAAAAAGGCGAGGCGTTTTTCAAGGTCAGCCATGACGCGCAGCATCCGTTTATCGTCCACGCCGGTGACGGCCAGGTTCGGGTGACCGGCACTCAGTTCAATGTCTGGAAATACGAAAACCATGTGCGGGTCATGCTGCTGCAAGGCTCGGTGCTGGTGAGCAGCGACGACGCCCACAGCGGCCTGCGCCTGTCACCCGGGATGCAGGCCAGCTACAACCGTGGCGATGCCAGCCCCCAGGCCCAGCCGATTGCCCCGGGCGACACGGCCCTGGCCTGGCGTGACGGCAAGCTGATCCTCGACAACCTGGCCCTGGCCGACGCGTTGCCGTTGATCAACCGCTACCTGAGCAAACCGGTGATGCTGGCCGACGCCGGCACCGGCGCGATCCGCATTGGTGGCATCTACAACATCAACGAGGTGTCCAACCTCGTCCCCTCCCTGCCCAAGGTCCTGCCGGTCTACCTGACCCAGAACCAGGACGGCAACCCTGTACTCAATTCGATTCCGCGCAAAACCCCAAAGAGCTGAGCCAGGGTCATGGGCCTGCGCCCTCCTCCCGGATGCTGCCTGCGTCAAATCGTCCATTTTTGAAACACTTGCACCGGCTGAGCTGACAGCCGGCTGCGGAGTGCCGGGTTTACGGCGCGCAGTGTTTCATCCCTGAGACACCTGCCAGGCGGGCTGGACAAAGGCCCGCTGTCTCACAGTTGAAACACATCCACTGTGCATTCTATCCCCCGCGCTCATAACCCCATGAATGTCATCACAAATTCAAAAGCGGCACAGCTCCTGCTCTCTTCCTGACAGCGCTGTTTAGGGTCAGCGCCAAGAATAAGGAATGCCGTCGTGAAGACACTTAATCCAGGCTCATTGAGCCTTCTGCTGATCAGCTGTGTACTGAGTACCAGCGTGAGCCTCCCGGTGCTCGCGGCAGGCGACGGTGTGATCGTGATTCAGCGCACCGTCCAGGGCCACATGGCTGGCCGCACCGCTGGCGTCGATCCCAACCCGGTCACCGTCAATGCCAATTCTTCTCCACAGATCCTGCGGGCCACCAGCGAGCTGAGCGACAACGACTACGCCAACATCAGCAGCGGCTCCAGCATCACTCGCGCCATCCTGCCTGGCGGCAACCTTCCCGGCTTGACCAACAACGGGGGTGGCGTAGGCCTTGGTGGCGGCGCAGCGGCCGGCCATGGTGGCGGCTCCAGCCTCTCGGGGCAGATCAACGGCTCAATCTCCCGCGGCATGGCGCCTTTGAACAACATCGGCAGCCTGATGGGAGGCCAGTGAGATGAACCATTCCTGGTTGTTCCTGGCGATCCTGGGCTGCTCGGCGGCCATGGCTGACAACAGCGCAGTGATCGACAACTCCGGCAAGCAATACAACGGCATCGTCTCGATCAACCAGGCGGCCGGCAATCAGCAACAACAGCTCAACAGCCGCGCGATTTCGGCGGGCAGCAACTCCCAGGCGGGCGGCGCCCTCAGCCAGACCATCGGCGGCGCACCGGCCGATCGCTCCCAGAACGCCAGGGTGGCGATCCAGGGCAGCTCTTTCAGCAATGGCAGCGGTGTACTGGGCGTCAACCAGTCGGCCGGGGCCAGCAACCAGATGATCAATGCGGTGCGGATAAGCGTGAATGCTGGCCCGCAAAGCATCGACGACAGCGTCATGTCGCAACAGAACGTGGCGCTGTCACCAAACTCAGGGTTCACCTCTACCACTGGCAGCCGCCAGGTCGTCACAAGCGACCAGGCCTTCGCCGGCAGCCGTGGAGTGGTACAGGTGAATCAGAGTGCCGGGGTGGGGAACCGCATGGCTAACGCCCTGAACGTACAGATCCAATGATTCATTGGAGCTCGAAGCTGGACCGTACCAACACTTAACCAACTAATTAGAAGCAAGGGGAAATACCATGAAAACTACAATGGCTCTTAAACCACTGGCCTTCGCTCTCGCTGCAATCATGGCTGCCGCCGCACATGCCAACCCACCTACTCATCAGCCTACCGCTGCAGTAGCCGCCGTTTCCGATGCGCAATCGAGCAACCACAATGGCGTGCTCAACCTGGGCACCCAGAACAACGCGTCGGCCAACAACTCGTTGAACGGCAGCAGCGGCAACGCCCAGGCCAACATCGCAGCCGGTGATGGCAACCAACAAGACAACCAGACCGCCATTGCGGCCGGTGATGCAGATGCCGTGTTTGCCCAAGCTACCATTACCCAAGACAACCGCAACAACGTCTCGGTGCAAGTGGCTACCCACAACAACGCTTCGCTCAACAACTCGGCCAACGGCAGCTCCGGCAACCTGGGTGTGAGCGTTGCCGCGGGTAACTTCAACCAACAGAAAAACCAACTGGCAATTGCTTCTGCCAGTGGTGCCGCCGCCGCTGCTTCGAGCAACACCACTCAAACCAGCGTCGACAACACCTTCCTCAATACCGTGGCCACTCAGTCTGGCCCATGGGGCAGCCACACTTACCTGCCTGTCGTGAACAACGCCAGCGCCAACAACTCGCTTAATGGCTCTTCGGGCAACCTGGGCGCCAACATTGCTGCAGGCGTGGGCAATCAGCAGGGCAACACCACTGTGATTTCCTCCGGCGTACGTTTCTGATGCAACGGGGCCTTGGCAACAAGGCCCCTTTTTATTCCAGTGTCCACCAGGCCATTCGATCATGCGGATCATCGCCCTCACCCTCCTGTTATTGCTCACCGGCCCGACTTGGGCGGGGCAAATGGCGATTGCTGCCATGCCCGGCGGTGGCGTGATCTTCAAGAAGGTCGAGAGCATCCGTGAACGCAAGTTCGCCAACCTGGTGGAACAGAAAACCGATTTCAGCTGCGGTGCCGCCGCCCTGGCCACCATCCTGCGCCAGGCCTACTGGATGGATGTGGATGAAGACCACATCATCAAGGGCATGCTGGTCAACGCCGATCAGGACCTGGTGCGTACCCAGGGCTTTTCGATGTTGGACATGAAGCGCTACCTGGAAAGCATCGGGATGCGCGCCCGGGGTTACCGGATCAATGCAGACACCCTGCTCACGGTGAAGATCCCGGTGGTGGTGTTGCTGGAGATTCGCGGCTACAAGCACTTCGTGGTGATGCAGCGCGCCGACAAGGACTGGGTGTACATCGGCGACCCGGTACTGGGCCATAAACGCTATGCCCGCGACGACTTCGTCAAAGGCTGGAATGGCATCGTCTTTGCAGTATTGGGCGAAGGTTATGACAAGACCAACGTGCTGCTCGACCCGCCCACCCCACTGACGGCGAAAAACAGAATCAATGAGTTCAGTCCGGTGCGGGACAGTGAATTGATGGACTTCGGTTTTATCCAGAGCGACTTCTTCTAGAAGCGCAATAAGGGGCAGGACGCTCCAGGAGCAAACGATGAACACTTACCGTTGGCTGACGGTCATGTGCCTGGCAGCCTCAATGCCCGCTTATGCGTCATCGGTGTTCAAACCGATTGAAATAAAGGACTCGGAACTGGCTGACCTGCGTGGTCGCTACGTGATGCCGGGGCGGATCATCAGTTTTGGCATCGTGATGAGCAGTACCTGGACCAATGCCGCCGGCGACAGCGTGACCGGCTCGGCCAGCATGAACGTCAACGCGTCGACCGTCACCCCGCAGTTTTATGTGCAGGTAACCGACAGCCCCACCAAAGTCTCGCCCAACCAGCCGAATGGCACCGGCACGGTGGTCGGTGGTGCCGGCCTGGGCAGTGGCCAGGGTGTGACCCAAAGCGTGCGCGCCGCCGGCGATGGCAACACCGCCAGCAATAACGTGAATATCAATGTGAACCAGAATGGCTTGTCGCCGGCCAATGTCGTCCAGTCCGGACAAGCCCTGGTGGCTGGCCAGTCGGTCACCGGCAGCACGGGTGCCGGCCAGGTCACGGTGTCGGCCGCCAATGGCGGGCTGCAAATGGCGATCCTGGCCAACAACAATCAGGGCAATTCGTTGCAGCAGATCGGCGCCGGGAATGTCCTGCAAGGCACGGTTTTGCAGGGTAACAGCAACTTCGTCAGCAACATGACCCAACTCAATGTGGTGCTGGGCAACAACGGTTTGAACAATTTGGGGCAGAATCTCAACCTGAATCAGCTCAGGGGCCTACGCCCTAACGGTTATTGAACTACGCTGTGCCTCGACACTTGCGCATTAGAAAGGGACGGCTTATTCCATGCATCGATCGCTATCGTTACGTGCCGTAATTTGTTTAAGCACGCTCCTGCCCGCATCCATGTTGTATGCCGCGCCGGACACCGACATAGACACATTGAAAAAGGAATTGCTGGAGCTCAAGCAACGCTACGAAGTGCAGCAAAAAGCACTGGCAGTGCTGGAGCAACGGGTACGCCAGGTGGAAGAACAACCGGTGGCGCCGCCGCCCAAACGCCTGGCCAAATCCCCGGCAGACTTCCAGAAAGGCGGCGCCACGGTGGCCGGCAACACGCCGGGAGTCGGCGCGGCTGCGGCCTCGGGCGGTGCAGCCGGTGGCGCGTCCTACGGCCAGTCCCTCAAGGATGATTCGGCCCCGGCACAGAGCGTGAGCAACTTGTATAACGAGGCCAGCGGGTTCTTTGGCAACGGCAAGTTCAGCTTTGAAACCGGCGTCACCTATTCCCGCTACGATGCCCGCCAGTTGACCCTCAACGGCTTCCTGGCGCTGGACTCGATCTTCCTCGGCAACATCAACCTGGACCGGATCAAGTCGGATAACTGGACCGTCGACCTCACGGGCCGCTACAACCTCGACAACCGCTGGCAGTTCGATATAAACGTGCCGGTGGTGTACCGCGAGTCGACCTATCAGTCCGGTGGTGCCAACGGTGGCAGCGGCACCGCGACCTCGGAACAATCGGTCACGCGTGACCCGACTATCGGCGACGTCAACTTCGGGATTGCCTACAAATTCCTCGACGAGAGCGTCAACCTGCCGGATGCCGTGGTGTCGGTGCGGGTCAAGGCGCCCACCGGCGAAGATCCGTTTGGGATCAAGCTGGTCCAGTCATCCAGCAACACCAACCTTTTCGTGCCGGAAAGCCTGCCCACCGGCAACGGTGTGTGGTCGATCACGCCGGGTATCTCGCTGGTCAAGACCTTCGACCCGGCGGTATTGTTTGGCTCGCTGTCGTACACCCACAACTTCGAAGACTCGTTCAGCGATATCAGCTCCCAGGTCGGCCAGAAGACCCCGGGGAAAGTGCAGTTGGGCGACAGCTTCCAGATCGGCGCTGGCGTGGCGTTTGCGCTGAACGAGAAGATGAGTATGTCGTTCTCGGTGTCCGACCTGGTGCAACGCAAGAGCAAGCTCAAGCCGGATGGCGGCGACTGGCAGTCGGTGGTTTCCAGCGACGCCAACGCGGGTTACTTCAACGTGGGCATGACGATTGCGGCGACCGACAACCTGACCATCGTGCCGAACCTGGCCATCGGGATCACACCGGATGCGCCGTCGTTCAGCTTCAGCCTGAAGTTCCCGTATTACTTTTAAGGCATGACAACGGGAAAAGCCCCACAACGATAAGGGTCGTTGCGGGGCTTTTCGGTTTACCCGCCCTAGCGGATCTGGTGTTTGTGCAGCAACCGGTAGAACGTCGGCCGGGAAACCCCCAGCACACGGGCCGCGACACTCAGGTTGTCGCTGTGCCGGTTGAGCACATCGCACAATGCCTGGCGTTCGGCACGGTGCTTGTAATCCTCCAGTGTAGCCATCGGCAGCGCGATTGCCTGCTGGCTTTGCAATCCCAGATCAACGGCTTCGATTTGCCGCCCTTCCGCCAGTACCAGGCCCCGCCGCACGCGGTTGGCCAACTCGCGCACATTGCCCGGCCAACCGTGCTCGCCCATGGCCACCAGTGCGTCTTCACTGAAGCTGCGGGGACGGCGGCCGGTTTCCTGGCTGTAGAAGTGTGAAAAATGGTTGGCCAGCATCGCCACGTCACCGTGGCGCTCGCGCAACGGCGCGGTGACCACTTGCAGGACGTTGAGCCGGTAATACAAGTCTTCGCGAAAAGTACCCTTTGCCACCGCGGCCTCCAAGTCGACGTGGGTGGCCGCCAACACGCGTACATCCACCGCAATCGGCTGGCTGCCGCCGACTCGCTCGATCTGTTTTTCCTGGAGAAAACGCAGCAGGTTGGCTTGCAGCTCCATGGGCAAGTCGCCGATCTCATCGAGAAACAAGGTGCCGCCGTGCGCCGCCTCGATCCGCCCCACCTTGCGCTGATGGGCGCCGGTGAAGGCGCCCTTCTCATGGCCGAACAGTTCGGACTGGATCAGGTGTTCGGGAATCGCCCCGCAATTGATCGCCACAAACGGCTTGGCATGGCGCTGGGATTGGCGATGCAAGGTACGCGCGACCAATTCCTTGCCGGTGCCGCTGTCGCCACGGATCAACACCGGGGATTCAGTGGGCGCCAGCTTGGCGAGCAGCTTGCGCAATTCCCGGATCGGACGGCTGTCCCCCAGCAACTCGTGTTCCGGCTGGCCCGCAGGCGCGTTGTTGCCCTTGCCCCGCAGGCGCGCCATGCCGAAGGCGCGGCCCAGGGTGACCTGCACCCGTGACACATCAAACGGCAAGGTATGGAAGTCGAAGAACCACTCACAGACAAAATCGCCGACATTCTGCAGGCGCAGCACTTCCTGGTTAAGCACCGCAATCCACTCGGTGCCGCTGCGGCTGATCAGTTCCTTGACCGCTTCGGGTCGCTCCAGGTGAAACGGCTGCAGGCGCAACAAACCCACGTCACAGGAGCGCTCACCCACCGACTCGAGGGCGCAGCTGTCCACGTCCCACCCCGCTGCGCGCAAACCGGGCAATAGCCGATGGCAGTCATCACAGGGATCGACCACAAGCAGGCGGCGCGGGGCAGGTGTAACAATCATGACTATTCCTTGGCGTCAAAATCGTTAAAGTTATTTAAAAACAACTATTTGCAAAGTCTGCTGGTAACCCTAGCAAGATCTTGACGCACCCTTTGTACCGATTCGCTATAAGTCGCGAACGAACCGGGTCTTTTATGTCAGTCGGGTGCGGTCAATTGCCGCGGCGTAACTTTCATGAGGCTTTCAAAATAGCCCCTTACATGACTTTAATCAGGGAAAGTTAAAAAATCTTCTTCTAACATGTGACCCGCACCCGGTGATCGTGCATCAGTACAAGTAACCAGTCGTTAGGCACGCCCAACCAACGGCTTCCACTTGAATGGGCATTTAGAGAGAAGACCCCATGAACGCCCCGCTCCGCATCAACGAAGCTCTTTTGATCGCAGACCGTGCTTTCCAGCCCTTTCAATGTGTGGCCTGGCACGATGGCAACGGCGCCCTGAGCCTGAGCGTCATCGACCGCACCAATACCCGTATCGGTAGCAAGCAGCTGTCTTCCAGCACTTATACCGACCCGGCACAGCTTGAGAACTTGCTGTTGCAGGCCCGTGCCGAACTCGACAAAGATGGCTACCAGTTGCAATCCTGGGCAATGCCCAAGTAACTGAAGCGTGCGTGAGACGGCACCCGAAAGTGTGCCGCCCGGCTGCGCAATATATTGACCCGCACTAACTCAAGTGGACAGTCAGCCATGCAAGTTGCAACTTTGCATAGCTGACTACTTATTAGTGTGGTTACCGATCAATAGGCCGAGAGAATAAACCGCTCGATGGCTTCCGCCGCACCGTCATCGACATTGCTGCCGGTCACGACGCTGGCCTGGCGCTTGACCACCTCTTCTGCCTGGCCCATGGCAATCGACAACCCCGCCACATGAAACATCGCCGGGTCATTGCCGCCATCACCGATGGCTGCGGTCTGTTGCAGTGGCACACCGAGGTGCGCCGCAAGGGTTCTCAATGCTTCACCCTTGTTGGCCTTCATGGCGGTGACATCCAGGAACACCGGCTGCGAACGCGACACCTGGGCCAATCCCTCGACCCTGGGCTGCAACTGCGCCTCGAGCTCCATCAGCAGCTGGGTATTGGTACTGGCAGCAACAATCTTGTCGACCCGATCCAGATACGGCTCGAAGCTCTCCACCACGATCGCCCCATAGCCCAGGCCGTGCTCCTCGCGAACCGCCATCGGTCCGCCGGGATCGCGACGCAGCCAGTCGCCGTCGGCAAACAGCCAGACTTCAACGTCCGGCTGCGGCGTAAACAAGGCCAACGCCACCAGCGCCGCCTCTGCCGGCAAGTGATGCGCCACCAGAATACTGCCGTCGGGATTGACCAGCGTGCCCCCGTTGAAGCCGGCAATCGGCACATCGATGCCCAGCGCTTCGACCTGCTGACGCATGGCCTTGGGCGGTCGCCCGCTGGCCAGGCTGAAAAACACCCCGGCCGCGCGCAAGGCGCGAACCGTATCAATGGTGCGCTGGCTGAGGCTGTGATCCGGATGCAGCAACGTGCCATCCATATCACTCAACACAAAACGGATGGGTTGACTCGGCAAGTCACTCATCCGAGGCTGTGCCAGGTACGGCCATCGCGGGCCAGCAACGCATCAGCCGCCGCCGGGCCGTCCTCACCCGCCTTGTAGGCCTGGATGCCGTCGTCCTGCTTCCACGCATCGAGAAAAGGCTGCACCGCACGCCAGCCGTTCTCGATGTTGTCGGCGCGCTGGAACAAGGTCTGGTCGCCGGTCATGCAGTCGTAGATCAGGGTTTCGTAACCTGTCGACGGCTGCATCTCGAAGAAGTCCTTGTAGGCAAACCCCAGTTCCACGTTGGCCATGTCCAGGGTCGGCCCGGGCTTTTTCGCCAGCAGGTCGAACCACATGCCTTCATTCGGCTGGATCTGGATCTTCAGGTACGTCGGCTTGAGTTCATCGACCTCGGTATCACGGAACTGCGCGTAAGGCGCCGGCTTGAAGCAGATGATGATCTCGGTGTCGCGGATGCTCATGCGCTTGCCGGTGCGCAGGTAAAACGGCACGCCCACCCAACGCCAGTTGTCGATCAACACCTTGAGGGCAACGAAGGTCTCGGTGCTGCTGTCTGGCGCAACGTTGGCCTCTTCGCGGTAACCCGGCAGCTGCTTGCCGCCGACTTCACCCGAGGTGTACTGGCCACGCACCGAGTTGGCCCGTGCGTCTTCCAGCGACCAGGGCCGGATGGCCCCGATCACCTTGGCCTTCTCGCCCCGCACTGCGTCGGCACCAAAGGCAGCCGGCGGTTCCATGGCGACCATCGCCAGCAACTGGAACAGGTGATTGGGCACCATGTCCCGCAGGGTGCCGGTGTGTTCGAAGAAACTGCCACGGGTTTCCACGCCGACGGTTTCGGCGGCGGTGATTTGTACGTGGTCAATGTAGTGGTTGTTCCAGAACGCCTCGAACAGCACATTGGAAAAACGGCTGATGAGGATGTTCTGGACGGTTTCCTTGCCCAGGTAATGGTCGATGCGGTAGATCTGCTTTTCGCTCATCACCTTGAGCAGGCAGGCGTTCAGCGCTTCGGCAGTGGCGAGGTCGGAGCCGAACGGCTTTTCGATCACCACCCGGCGGAACGCCTCCGGGGTTTCTTCCAGCAAGCCGGCCGCGCCGAGGCGCTGCACCACTTCGGCGAAGAAACGCGGCGCAGTGGCGAGGTAAAACACCGCGTTGCCAGTACCGCTGTCGGCAATCTTCTTGCCGATATCGGCGTAGGTGCCGTCGTCGAGGAAATCACCCTCGACGTAGCTGATGCCTTTGGCCAACTGTTCCCACAATGCAGGGTCCAGGGCGTTCTCGGCATTGCCCTTGACCTTGCTGGCGGCCTCGGTGCGAATGAAGTCCTCGAGCTTCTTGGCGAAATCGGCGTCGCTGATGGCGTTGTGATCAACGCCGACAATGCGCAAGCCATCGCCCAGCAGCCCGTCGCGGCTGAGGTTGTACAGCGCCGGCATGAGCAGGCGCTTGACCAGGTCACCGTGGGCACCAAACAGAAACAGTGTGGTGGGCGGAGCGGGTTCGGCCTTGGGTTTCTTGCCGTTGGCGGTCATTTTTTGGGAGTCTCCACATGGCCGCCAAAGCCGAAGCGCATGGCAGAAAGCATTTTGTCACCGTAGGTACTTTGCTGGCGGGAGCGGAAGCGTGCGAACAGCGAGTTCGACAGCACCGGAACCGGTACCGATTGTTCCATGGCGGCCTCGATGGTCCAGCGGCCTTCGCCACTGTCGGCGACCGAGCCGGAATACCCGTCGAGCTTCGGATCGGTGGCCAGGGCGTCGGCGGTCAGGTCCAGCAGCCAGGACGACACCACGCTGCCGCGGCGCCAGACTTCGGCGATATCGGCAACATTCAGGTCGAAGCGCTGGTCTTGCGGCAGGTTCTCCGAATTCTTGGTCTTGAGGATGTCGAAACCTTCGGCGAAGGCCTGCATCATCCCGTACTCGATGCCGTTGTGGATCATCTTGACGAAGTGCCCGGAACCGGCAGGCCCTGCGTGGATATAGCCGCGCTCGGCACGGCTGTCCGCTGCGGCGGAACGGTCCTTGGTACGCGGGATGGTGCCCAGGCCCGGTGCCAGGCTTTCGAAGATCGGGTCCAGCAGCTTAACGGTCTCGGCGTCGCCGCCGATCATCATGCAGTAGCCGCGCTCCAGGCCCCAGACGCCGCCGGAGGTGCCGACGTCGACATAGTGCAGGCCTTTTTCCGACAGGGCCTTGGCCCGACGGATGTCATCCTTATAGAAGGTGTTGCCGCCGTCGATGATCACATCACCGTCTTCAAGCAGTTGGCTCAGTTCTTCAATGGTGTTCTCGGTCGGGTCGCCTGCCGGCAGCATCACCCAGATCGCCCGGGGCTTTTGCAGCCCGGCCACCAGGCCTGCCAGGTCAGCAACGCCCGTGGCGCCCTCGCCTGCCAGACCTTTTACGAATGCTTCATTGCGGTCGTAAACCACGGTGGTATGCCCATTGAGCATCAGGCGCCGCGCAATGTTGCCACCCATGCGGCCTAGTCCAATAATCCCCAGTTGCATGTGCTGATGCTCCTTACTACGAATAAATGTGTGTCACAGTTTATAGCGCAATGAGGCTAATGAGGGTTAGTCCAGAGCGGATTGGCATAGTTTCATGACAAAAAGTGGCCATCCTTTCGCCTTCAGTGGGCTAAAAGTCACAACGACCATCAAAAATAAAAAAGTTCCCTTCGTTAAAAAAAGAATTCAGAATTGCCCCGACTGTTGCCGAGAGCCTCGATTCAAGCGCTCTGGCACCGCGATAGACCGGCTATTTGCGAGGTAAGCAATGAGCACTGCACACATGACCCGTCCGCCACAGACCCTCTACGTCACCATTCGCCGCGATGAATTGCGCCAGTTGAAAAACGAGCGCGACCAACTGCAGCAGGAAGTCATGCGTTTGCGCTCGCACCTGCAGGGCCAGCTCAATCAGCCGTCCGGCACCCAGCCCGCACTTTGCTGAACGTGGGCTGAACGAACCGTTCAGGAATAACTCACGAAGTTTTCACATCCCCCTCCCGATACTCCCGCCGAATAGGGCCGCGCTACGTGCGCAGGCCCTCTGTTTGCGTGCATCCCTGCGCGTTGACACTGAAATTATCGGGTTGGAGCGCTGGATGGCGATGTTCAAACGCAGCACTACGTCTGCGAAAGGTTTTGATTGGGCCGGCCTCGGCTGGATGTTTCTGTTCTTCTGGTATTTCTCGGGCATTACCCAACTGCTGATCCAACTGACCGGCACCTCCGGCTTCAGTGGTTTCCGCCAGGCATTCTTCATGAGCGCCCTGTGGCTGGCGCCGATGCTGTTGTTCCCGCGTCGCGCGCGCCTGGTGGCGGGGTTGATTGGCGTGGTGCTGTGGGCCTGTTCCATGGCCAGCCTGGGTTATTTCTTCATCTACCAGCAGGAATTCTCTCAAAGCGTCATCTTCATCATGTTCGAGTCGAACATCTCTGAAGCCGGCGAATACGCCACCCAATACTTTGCCTGGTGGATCGTGCTGGCGTTCATTGCCCACACCGCCATGGCCGTTTTCCTGTGGACCCGCGTACGCCCGGTTTACCTGCCACGTGGCCAGGCCATGCTGGCGGCTGCCGCAATCGTGATTGCCATCGTCGGCTACCCGCTGGTCAAGCAGATCGCCAAGAGCGAGACCATGGAACTGGCCATCGACCGCTTCGAAACCCGTATCGAGCCGGCAGTGCCATGGCAGATGATCGTCGCCTACCGCCGCTACACCGAACAACTGGATAACATGCAAGGCATGCTGACCAGCGCCAGCAAGATCCCGCCCCTGACCAACCTCAAGGACAGCATGGCCGGCCAGCCGTCGACCCTGGTGCTGGTGATCGGCGAGTCCACCAACCGCCAGCGCATGAGCCTGTATG
Source organism: Pseudomonas sp. D8002 (assembly GCF_013385695.1). Classification (NCBI taxonomy): domain Bacteria; kingdom Pseudomonadati; phylum Pseudomonadota; class Gammaproteobacteria; order Pseudomonadales; family Pseudomonadaceae; genus Pseudomonas; species Pseudomonas sp. D8002. The sequence goes on along the minus strand of NZ_JACAPM010000036.1, from coordinate 26,869 downwards.
GCTACCCGCGCAACACCACGCCGGAACTGGACAAGCTGCGGGACCAACTGGCGGTGTTCGACAACGTCATTACCCCGCGCCCGTACACCATCGAGGCGCTGCAACAGGTGCTGACCTTCGCCGACGAAGAAAACCCGGACCTGTACCTCAAGACCCCGTCCATCGTCAGCGTGATGAAGCAGGCCGGCTACAAGACCTTCTGGATCACCAACCAGCAGACCATGACCAAGCGCAACACCATGCTCACGACCTTCTCCGAACAGGCCGACGAGCAGGTGTACCTGAACAACAACCGCAACCAGAATGCGCGCCAGTATGACGGCGACGTGCTGGAGCCGTTTGCCAAGGCCATGTCCGACACCGCCGAACGCAAATTCATCGTGGTGCACCTGCTGGGTACCCACATGAGCTACCAGTACCGCTACCCGCCGACCTTCGACAAGTTCACCGACCGCCAGGGCGTGCCTGAGGGGGTCAGCGACGCACAGTTGCCGACCTACAACAGCTACGACAATGCGGTGCTTTACAACGATTTCGTGGTGTCGAGCCTGATCAAGGACTACGCCAAGACCGATCCGAACGGTTTCCTGCTGTACCTTTCCGACCACGGCGAAGACGTGTTCGATTCGGCCGGCCACAACACCCTGGGCCGCAACGAAGGCAAGCCGACGGCACCGATGTACACCATTCCGTTCATGGCCTACGCATCACCCAAGTGGCGTGAAAGCCATGACTGGAGTTTTGCCGGTGACTTGCAGCGCCCTTACACCAGCTCGCAGCTGATCCATACCTGGGCCGACATGGCCGGGTTGAGCTTCGACGAACTGGACCACAGCAAGAGCCTGGTCAGTGACAGCTTCAAGCCTCGGCCACGGCTGATTGGCGACCCGTATGCACGCCAGCAAAAACCGCTGATTGATTTCAGCCTGATCAAGCCGAAGCCAGACGCCGCCAACGTGGTCGTCAAGTAGCTTGAATCGCCCGGGTTTCATCCGCGCAATGCGGTGAAACCCGATTTGGCTGCAGCGCAAAGATAATAATTATTCTCGTTTAGCGCTAAAGTTCTCCGCCTCCTTTCGTCTTTGAGCCAATGGCATTTTTCATAGACGACAAGGAGTTCGCCGCGATGTTCGCGCCTATTACCCGTTCCATGACCTTGACCCTGGGCCTCTTCAGCGTGGTGCTGAGCCCGGACCTGCTGGCCGAAAACGACCCCGACCAGGAATCCCAAGCGCCGGCCAAAGCCCTGGAACTGGGCAGCACCAGCATCACCGCCGAAGGCCTTGGCGCCAACACCGAACACACCGGTGCCTACACCACAGGCTCAATGGGCACCGCCACCCGGTTGAACCTGTCCATCAAGGAAACCCCGCAGTCAGTCTCGGTGATCACCCGCCAGCAGATGGACGACTTCAACCTCAACACCCTGACCGAAGTGATGCGCCAGACCACCGGCGTGGTGGTGCAGCACCTGGACTCCGACCGGGTCGGCTATTCCTCGCGCGGCTACGGCATCACCAACTTCCAGATTGACGGCATGCTCAACACCTTCGGCCGCATGAAGTCCGATGCCGACACCATCATCTACGACCGGGTCGAAGTGGTCCGCGGCGCCACCGGCCTGACCACCGGCGCCGGCGACCCCTCGGCCACGGTCAACATGGTGCGCAAACGCCCGACCGCACAGTGGCAGGCCAAGACAGGCGTCAGTGGCGGCTCCCACGACAATTACTACAGCTACCTGGACGTTGGCGGCCCCCTGGCATTTGACGGGCGCCTGCGCGGCCGCACGGTTCTCGCCTACCGTGACACCCAGTCCTACCGCGACAACTACGCGCTGCAACGGGAAGTCGGCTACGGCATCCTCGAAGGCGACCTGACCGACGACACGGTGCTGGCGGTGGGCTTCGATTACCAGAACAAGCATGTGCAGGGCACCGCTTGGGGCACCTTGCCCTACTGGAACAGCGACGGCAGCAAAGCCAGGCTGCCCCGCTCCGCCAACATCGCGGCCCACTGGAGTTCCTGGCCGCTGAAAGATGAAACCACCTTCGCTACCCTCGACCACCGCCTGGCGGGTGACTGGCACCTGAAGGCCGCCTATACCCACCGTGAAAGCGACACCGACGGCAAGGTCTATTACGGCGGCTCAGGCTTCCCGAATGCCGACCGCAGCGGCATGACCGCCTGGACCAGCCACATGCTCGGCACCTCGAAAATGGACGTGGTCGACTTGAACCTGTCCGGGACCTATGCCCTGCTGGGTCGTGAGCACGAATTGATGGTGGGTTACGGCGAGTCCGAGCAGCGTGACGCTTCGCCACACCTGCGCAGCGGTACGGTGCCGAAGGACTACACCAGCATCGACGATTGGAAACACATGGGCGGGATCGGCAAATTCCCCGACACCAACACCGGCCTCAAGGGCGAACAAGGCAGCACCCGCCAAAAGGCCGGCTACCTGGCCACCCGCCTGAGCCTGACCGATCGCCTGCATGCGGTATTGGGCAGCCGCTACGGCAGCTGGGAGATCGAGAGCACCACCTACAACTACAACAGGGACACTGACCAGTTCCTCGGTACGTCAAAATCCAGCCAGACCCACCACGACATGTGGACACCCTACGCCGGCCTGCTCTACGACCTGACCCCGGAGTACACCGTCTACGCCAGCTACACCGATATCTTCAACCCGCAGGAAGAACGCACCGCCAGCAAGCAATACCTGGAGCCGGTGGTAGGCAGCAACTATGAAGTGGGCATCAAGGGCAGCCTGCTGGAAGAGCGCCTGAACCTGGCGGCCGCGTACTTCTGGAGCAAACAGGACAACGTCGCGGAACTGGACAGTTTGACCCCACCGGATCCGGAGACCGGTGAGCAGTTCTTCACATCCGGCGGCAAAGGCAACAAGGTTCAGGGTTTCGAGGTAGAGGTGTCCGGAGAGGTGCGCCCCGACTGGAACCTGACCGCCGGATACACCTACACCCACTCCCTGAACGGGGACAAGCAGCGCAATAACACCCACCTGCCGCTGAACCTGCTGCGCGTGTCCACGGCCTACCGCCTGCCCGGCGAATGGCACGCGCTGACGGTCGGCGGCGCGGTGAATTGGCAAAGCGACTTCTACGACTTCGCCTATCGCCCGGTTGGCCGGGACACCAATGGAGCCCTGATCAGGGAGCGCACCCGGATCACCCAGCAGGCCTATACCGTGGTCAACCTGATGTCGCGCTATGAGTTCGATGACCACTTGTCGGCGTCACTTAATATCAACAACCTATTTGATAAAAAATATTACGAGCGCGTCGGCTTCTATAACGGCGTGTATTGGGGAGACCCGCGCTCTATCAGCGTCGCACTGGACTGGAAGCTCTGAATTCATCGCTGCTAAAGATTGGAAGTTAACGAAATCGTTAACTTTCAGTCAGCGCGAGGTTAACCCTTACTTAATATCATTGGCCCACAGTCTCCCCATCCCGCCGCTGATGACAACGCGCGGACCCAACACACTTACTGAGACACTGCCATGAAATTTTCGACTGTTATCCTTGCCGGCCTGATGACCATGACTTCCGTAGCCGCCTTTGCAGAAGGCGGATCAGAGCGTTCGAAGGAGTTCTACAACAACTTCACCTTCGTTCAGGAACAGACTCACGGTGCTGCCCAGCAAACCGCAATGGCTGACGGCAAGACCGAAAATCCGGCAACGGCCGACCAAACTACCAACACACCGAACAGCTGATTTACCCGCAATACCTGTGCTATTCCGCTCTGATAGCCAAGGTCAATTTGGCGCCACTCGCTGGCGCCTTTTTTTTGCCTTTTAATTAAATAAACATTAATTAAAGCGGCTTGCTCCAGAACAACATCCGGCCATGTTGCGGATCAAATACCGAATCATCAAACCCAAACTTTCGATACGCCGACTGCGCCACGGCGTTGCCTTCAAGCACCTCGAGGGTGATCTTGCAGCAACCGCGCTGGCGAGCAATTTCCTCGACCTTTTGCAGCATCTTCTGACTCAGCCCCAGGCCACGGAATTGATCCATCACCACCACGTCGTGCACGTTGACCAGCGGGCGGCAGGCAAAGGTGGAAAACCCTTCAAAGCAGTTCACCAGGCCGGCCGGCGTACCGCCGACAAAGGCCAGCACACTGAACGCGTGGGTACGCTTGGCCAGCTCTGCCGGCAGTTGCTGCAAGCGGTCGGCCGGCAGGCTGTGGCCACCGCCCATGGGGTCTTCGGCGTAATGATTGAGCACCAGGCCAATGGCCTCGGCGTGTACCGGATTGGTGTAGCTGGCTTGCAGCACCAGGATGTCTGCGCTGTCCATTTCCTTCCTCGTTGACGGTGCGACAGGGACTCGGTCCCCATAAAAGGGCTCGATTGTAAGCGCGGTGCAGGCATTAGATGAAGGAGATTAACTACATTTGCCCGCGTGAAAGCGCGCCAGGCTCGCCAAACCGTGCCAGTTGCATCTCCTGCAGGCGGCTCAGGGTGCGGCGGAATGGAAACTCCAGGTAACCCTCGGTGTAGAGGCTTTCCAGCGGCACCCGGGCCTCGATGTACAGCGGCACCTTGCGGTCGTAGCACTCGTCCACCAGCGCGATGAAACGCCGGACGCTGTCGTCATGCACCGACAGTTCCGGCAGTTCCCGGTCCCCGGCGTCCACCCGTTCGGCAGCGTCTTCGGTGCCACGAGCGATTCGTCCCGGGCGCTTTTGCGCGCTGAGGTTGGGCACCTCGCCGAGCAAAATGGCCTTGAACCGATCACACAGCAGCATGAAATCCATCGCCGCCAACGGCTGCTCACACAGGTCGGCGTAGCAACACCACAGCACGGTTTCACTGGACTGCACTGCCACGATGGAGCGGTAGCCGACCGCAACCGGGGCGCTGCTCACTGCCTGCCCGGCGCTCAACTGGCGAAACACCTCGGCCAACGCGTCGGGCTGGTCGACCCAGTAACGCTGCAGTGCGGTGCCCGGGTGCAGACGATGATCTTCCCCGCCATCGACTGCCACCACTCGCATATGCTGTTTGATCGCTTCGATTCCCGGCAGGAAACGATCCCGGTTGAAACCGTCGGCGTACAGCTGGTCCGGTGGCTGGTTGGACGTGCAGACCATCACCACGCCTTCCTCGAACATCACCTGGAACAGCCGTCCGAGGATAATGGCGTCACCAATGTCGTTGACGAACAACTCATCGAAACACAGCACCCGCACTTCCCGGCTCAGTTCGCGGGCCAGGGCCTGCAAGGGATCGTGGGTGCCCGTGAGCTGGAATGAACGTTGGTGCACCCAGCCCATGAAGTGATGAAAATGCTGGCGCCGCGCTGGCACTCCCAGGCTTTGGTAGAACTGGTCCATCAGCCAGGTCTTGCCCCGGCCGACCGGGCCCCACAGGTACACCCCGGTGATGGGCCCATGGCCGTGGTGCAAGGCCTGATGGCAGTCCTGCAGGGCTTGCACCGCCTCGCGCTGGGCGTCGTCGGGGACAAAACCCTGTTCGGTGATGGCGTGCTGATAGGCGGCAAGTGGCGAGTCGAAAGTCATGCCCGGCAGTATGCCATGACGGCTACAGGGAAATATCCAATCGGGCAATCTTGCCGTGTTCATTGAGGCGGAAGGTATAGCGCAGCTCCAGCGGGCTGCCGGGAAAGCTGCCGGTGATCAGGTTGCTGACCAGCACCTTGCCCGTGCGGTGCTGCACATTCAGCACCTGGACCCTGGGCTGGTAACGACGCCCCGTGTCTTCCATCCAGCGGGCGATGGCGGCGGTACCGACCCGGTGCTCGCCTTCGTCGAACACGTTGGCATCTTCGGCGAAACAGTCGGCCACCAGCGAGGTGTCGCCGGCATTCGCCGCAGCAATGTAGGTTGCAATAGCCGGGGCCAGTTCAGGGGTGGGTTGGGACATGGTGACAGCTCCTTTTTAGTGATTTATGGAGCCATCCTAAAGCAGCGTTGTGTCAGTTCTTGTCAGGAGTGAACGGCCCGGATTCGTTCTGTTCCATCAGCTTGCGCCAGCCCCGCAACCAATCGCTGCGGCGCCCCGGATACCGTTCACCTTGCAGGCGCGCGGCGGCCACTCGGTCGGTGCGGAAGGTGCGATAGGCCCCACGCAATTCACACCACGCGACGATCACCCGCACTTCGTTGAGAAAGCCCAGGGCCAGGGGCCAGATCAGGCGCTGGCTGGCGGTCTGGCTAGCATCGGCGTAGTCGATGTGCAGCTTGGCCTGGCCGCGAATGGCCTCGCGGAACACATTCAACGGCACGCGATTTTCCGGGTAGCCGAAGCCTGGCGGGCCCGGCAACACCGTCGGATTGCGCAAGGCTTCCTGGGCAGCCGGGTCAAGCACGTCGGCGATCTTTGCAAGCGCATTGGCCGCCGCCTGGCTCAGTACGTCATCACCGCGCTGGTCGACATACCGCAAGCCCAGCACGATGGCTTCGGTCTCGTCGGCATTGAGCATCAGCGGCGGCAGGAACAGGCCCGCACGCAGCACATAGCCCACGCCCGCCTCGCCGTAGATCGGCGCGCCCAACGCGGTCAATTCGGCGATATCGCGGTACAGCGTGCGCTCGGAAATCTCCAGTTCTGCCGCCAGCACGGCGGCCGTCACCGGGCGCTTTTTGCCCCGCAGGACTTGCAACAAGGTCAACAGACGACTGGTACGCGACACGTTGATCATGCTCGAAAAAGAAAGGTGGCGCAGCTTAGCAGACGCCTCCGTCAGAAAGTGTCAGGAGCAGGCACCCTTCCCTTCAGCCGCCAAAAAAGCTCCTTGACGAAATATATGACTCGCATCATATTTAATAGATGTTGCGAAACATTTAAACCAACCACAGCGTCAGGAGTTTCGGTATGCGCAATAAAGTCTTTGGCCGTCGCAGCGGCCTGCGGGTTTCAGAGCTGGCCCTGGGTACCGCCAATTTCGGCACAGGCTGGGGCCACGGCGCCGAGCGCGAAGAGTCCAAGCGAATCTACGACGGCTATCTGGAGGCCGGCGGAAACTTCCTCGATACTGCCAACGGCTACCAGTTCGGCCAATCGGAAGTGCTGCTCGGCGAGTTCATTGCCTCGGAACGCGACCGCTTGGTGATCGCCAGCAAATACACCCTGCGCACCCAGCCTCAAGACGAAGGCACCCTCAAGCTTGGCAACAACCGCAAGAACATGGTGCGCGCCGTCGAAGAAAGCCTGAAACGCTTGAACACCGACCACATCGACCTGTTCTGGGCGCATATCAGCGACAACGTCACGCCGATGGAAGAGATCCTGCGGGGGTTTGATGACCTGGTGCGTGCCGGCAAGATCCACTACGCCGGGCTGTCCAACTTCCCCGCCTGGCGCATTGCCCGCGCCGACCTGCTCGCTGAAGTGCGCGGCTTTGCACCCCTGGTAGCGATCCAGACCGAATACAGCCTGGCCGAACGCACCGCTGACCGCGAGCTGCTGCCCATGGCCGAGGCCCTGGGCCTGGCCGCGACTTTATGGTCACCGCTGGGGGGTGGTTTTCTGACCGGGAAGTACCGCAACAGCCAGGACGATACCCGCGCCAGCAAGCTGGGCATTTTGGTCCACGCTGAAAAAAGCGCACGGGAAACCGCAGTGCTCGACACCCTGCTGGCGGTTGCCGGTGAACTGGACGCCACGCCGACTCACATCGCCATCGCCTGGCTGCGGGAAAAGGCCCGTCGTTCTACCACCGCGCTGATCCCGATCCTGGGGCCGCGTACCCGCGAACAACTGGACGGCACCCTGGGTGCGTTGAGTGTGCAACTCTCGGCTGAGCAAGTGGACCGCCTGGACACTGCCAGCGCGATACCGCTGGGCGTGCCCCACGAGATGATCGCGGAGCGCTTTCCGCGCTATACGGACGATGATGCCCAAGACCTGCGCTGGCCGCCGGTTATCTAAGACCCGTTGTGGCGAGGGAGCTTGCTCCCGCTGGGCTGCGTAGCGGCCCCAAAATCTTGGGAGCGCTGCGCACTCCAGCGGGAGCAAGCTCCCTCGCCACAGATGCAGTACTCAGCCTCAGTTAAGCGAGGCTTTTGCTCACCACTTCAAACACATCGCTGGACAGCTCGCCCGAAGCGCGAATCCGCTCCAGCTCGCCTTTCATCAGCGCCTGCCGCGCGCTGTCGTACTTGCGCCAGCGGGTCAACGGCGCCAATTGCCGCGAAGCAATCTGGGGGTTGAAGCCATTCAACTGGATCACCAGGTCCGCCAGGAACCGATAGCCCGAACCATCCGCCGCGTGGAAGTTGATCAGGTTCTGCCCGGCAAACGCGCCCACCAGTGCCCGCACCTTGTTCGGGTTCTTGATGTTGAACGCAGGGTGCTGCATCAACGTCTTGACCCGCTCCAGCGCGCCCGGCAAACCATTGCCCGCCTGCACGCTGAACCACTGGTCCATGACCAGCGGGTTGTCCTTGAAGTTCTCGGCAAACACCGCCAGCGCCTTGGCTTTCTCTTCTTCGAACGGCGAGTTGACCAGCACCGCCAGGGCCGTCAGGCGCTCGGTCATGTTGTCGCACGCGTCGAACTGTTCAAGGGTCGCCGCCAGCACTTCCGGCTTGCCGCTGAGCATCAGGTACGACAGCGCAATGTTCTGCAAGGCGCGACGGGCAAAGTGTTCCGCCTCGGCCACGTACGGGGTTTTCTTCGACAGGTCGCGATTGGCCTGGTAACGCAGCCACAGGCCCTCGAACAGGTTGTCGGCCAACTGCTTGCGAGCAAACTCGCGGGCCGCGTGGATGGCGTCGACATCCGCCACTTCGCTGATTTCGGTCAGGTAGGCTTCGCTCGGCAGCGAGAGCATCTCGGCGACCATCGCCTGGTCCAGGCTTTCGTCGCTCAATACGCTGCGCAGTGCAGTGACCAGGCGTTGATCCAGCACCAGCGCCTTGCCCTGCTGATGTTGGGCGATCAGCTCCTGCAACACCTGCACCGACAGCTGCTGGCCGGCGTCCCAGCGATTGAAGCCATCGCTGTCGTGCTGCATCAGGAACATCAGTTGGTCGCGGTTATACGGGAAGCTCAGCTTCACCGGCGCCGAGAAGCCACGCAGCAGCGACGGCAGCGGGTGCTCGGCGATGTCGACAAAGGTGAAGGTCTGTTCGGCTTCGGTCACCGAGATCACGCGGGACGTGGCGCCGGCAGCGGTTTCACCGGCCAGGCGCAAGGCGATGCCCGCGCCCTTCCCGTCCAGCAGGCCCAGCTCAACCGGAATCACGAACGGCAGTTTTTCCACCTTGTCCGGGGTTTCCGGGCAGCTTTGACGGAAGGTCAGGCTGTAGGTTTTAGCCACCGCGTCGTAGGACTCGCTCACCGCCAGGCGTGGCGTACCTGCCTGGCTGTACCAGCGCTTGAACTGGGTCAGGTCAGCGCCGTTGGCGTCTTCCATGGCCTTGATGAAGTCATCGCAGGTCACAGCCTGGCCGTCGTGGCGTTCGAAGTACAGGTCGCTGCCTTTGCGGAACCCTTCGGCGCCGAGCAAGGTTTGGATCATACGGACGACTTCCGAGCCCTTTTCGTACACGGTCAGGGTGTAGAAGTTGGAGATCTCGATAAAGCCGTCCGGACGTACCGCGTGGGCCATGGGACCGGCATCTTCGGCGAACTGGTGAGTGCGCAGATAAGCCACGTCCTGGATGCGCTTGACGGTGGCCGAGTTCATGTCGGCAGAGAACTGCGAATCACGGAACACCGTGAAGCCTTCCTTCAGCGACAGCTGGAACCAGTCGCGGCAAGTCACGCGGTTGCCCGACCAGTTGTGGAAGTATTCGTGGGCAACGATCGCCTCGACTCGCTGGTGCGCGGCGTCGGTGGCGGTTTCGGCACGAGCCAGCACGGCGCTGGAGTTGAAGATGTTGAGGCCCTTGTTTTCCATGGCGCCCATGTTGAAGTCGTTGACCGCGACGATCATGAAGATGTCGAGGTCGTACTCACGGCCATAGACTTCCTCGTCCCAGCGCATGGATTTCTTCAGGCTGTTCATGGCGTGCTGGCACTTGTCGATGTTTTCCGGCTCGACATAGATACGCAGCGCCACGGTGCGTTCGGTCATGGTGGTGAAGGTGTCTTCGACACACCACAAATCACCGGCCACCAGTGCAAACAGGTACGCCGGCTTCTTGAACGGATCTTCCCAGGTCGCCCAGTGCCGGCCGTCTTCGCCAGGGCCGGAAGCAATCGGGTTGCCGTTGGACAGCAACACCGGGTAGCTGTGTTGCTCGGCGATCACCGTGGTGGTGAACACGCTCATCACGTCCGGACGGTCGAGGTAATAGGTGATCTTGCGGAAACCCTCGGCCTCGCACTGGGTGCAGAACATGCCGCCGGATTTGTACAGGCCTTCCAGGGCGGTATTGGTTTCCGGGTGGATCTTCACCGTGGTGTCGAGGGTGAAGGTCGCGCTGGTGGGGTGCACGGTCAGGTGGCTGTCGCTCAACTGGTAGTCGGCGTCGGTCAGTTCCTGGTCGGCCAGGTTCACCGACAGCAGCTCCAGCTGCTGCCCGTCCAGCACCAGCGGCGGCAAGCCGGCGCCGCGCTCGGGGTTGCGGCGCATCACCAGCTGCGCGTGGACCAGGCTATGGTCCTCGAACAACTCGAAGGTCAGGTGCGTCTCGTCGATCAGGTAATCCGGCGCCTGATAGTCCTTCAGGTAAATCATCTTCGGCTGTTCGGTGCGCATGTCTGTCGTCCTTCTACTGATGCACGGCGAGCTGGTAGGCCGTGTATTTACGAATATTGATCACGCCGGTATCGAAGATCAGGTATTGGCCCTTGATCCCCATCAGCGTGCCTTCGGCAATCGGGTTCTTGTCCAGGTTGAAGCTGACGATTTTGGTCGGATACTGCTCGATCGGGTAGCGGATTTCGATCGGTTCGATGTCGGTCACCGGTTGGATGGCCTGCAGGCCAAAGCGTTCCTGCAAACCGAGCATGCCTTCGGCACAGCTGGCGAACAGTTCGTCGCGCACCTGCGCAAGGTCGACGGCCTGGGCATCGCCCTTGAGCAGCGCGCGCCAGTTGGTCTTGTCGGCCACCTGGCTGCGGAACAGGTCTTCGACGAAGCCCGACTGCTGGCGCGTGGCAACGCGCATGATCGGCAGCGCCTGGCTGGCGCCCTGGTCGAGCCAGCGGGTCGGCAGCTGGCTGGCGCGGGTGATGCCGACCTTGATCCCCGACGAGTTCGCCAGGTACACCACGTGGTCGGTCATGCAGAATTTTTCACCCCAGGCCGGATCGCGGCAGGTGCCGGCGTCGTAATGGCAGCGCTCGGGGCTCATGATGCACAGGTCGCACTGGGCCAGTTTGGTCATGCACGGGTAGCAGTAACCCTGGCTGAAACTGGTCTTGGTCTTGCGACCGCAATGGGTGCAATGGATCGCACCGAGGTATTCCAGGCGCACGGTAGTGCCGATCAATGGATTGACCGGCACCTCGGTGTCGCCCAGGCGAAACGCGTATTGAACGGTCGGCTCACCCAACTGCGCCGACATCTTGCTGACTGCACCACGGCCAATCTCAATCAATGGATGGCATCCGACTTGAACAGGATGTTCGGCACCGGCGCCGACTTGGAGGCGCATTCCTGCGGGCCCATGTAGCCGGTGCGCTGGTCTTCCGGCAGGTTCTGCAGTTCCCAGGCGATCACCGCCTGCAACGACAGTTCACGCTGCTCGGCGGTGAGCTTGCGGCCATCGGACCATTTGCCGATTTCCACGGCGAGCTTGAGGCTCTCGTAGATGTCCGGGGTGATGTTTTCGATCATTTCGACAAAAGAGGACATAAGACTCTTCCTTAACTAAATAGGAGACATTTTGCGGCGGCTGTACAAGCCACCCAACAAACCGGTCAGGCAACCCATCACCAGGCCACCCACGTGGGCCGCGTTGGCGATTTCGCCGAAGCCGATCATCGAGACCAGGCCCGACAGGCACAGCACCAGCCACACCAGCATCATCACCAACACCCCGCGAGGCAGGCGATACACCGGATTCGGCGACACCCACTGATAGATCCAGCAATGCCCGAGCAAGCCATACAGCACGCCGGACAACCCGCCAAACAGGCCGGGACCACCAAAATAGTATTGAGCGTAGTTCGACACCAGGCTGAACAGCAGGGTCAGGCCCAGCAGGTTGATGCTGCCCTGGCGCAACTCGATGCGTCGCCCCAGTTCCCAGTACCACATGCCGTTCATGGCCAGGTGCAGGATGCCGAAGTGGATCAACATCGGCGTGACCAGGCGCCACCACTGTCCCGACGCCAGGCTGTCGGTCAATGGCGTGAAACGGATGTACTCGCCTGCCACGCTGAACGGCAGGAAGGTCAGCCAGCTCATGGCTTGCAGGTTATCCCCCAGCAACGTAACGGCGCCGACGATGATGCTCAGCAGCAACACCAACGCGGTCACCGGGCTGTGGCGAAGCTGCTGGGCAAACCCGGGACGCCTGGTCGACGTCGCCTGCTCGGGAATGTCCAGTTGCTGGTCCGGGTCACCGGCCGGAAAGCGCTGGTACAGGACCTTCACGTCTTCACTGATGGAGTCAGGCACCCACAGCACCTGCTCCCCGGCTTCTTCGCTGACGCGATGGGGCACTTGCATGCGTTGCAGAAGCTTGACGAAACCACTCAAATCCACCGCCAGCGGCAGGCGTAATACAGCAACGGTACTCATGAAATAACCTCAGGGCGCTCGACATCGACCCAAACAAATTTACGCGGGTCCAGGCGGGTTTCCTGATCCAGCCGGTACGCCACCAGCTTGCCGTACAGCACCGCGCTGTAGTCCAGGCAGGCCAGGTTCGGGCGGATCGGCGCCGGTTTGCCGCTGCGCCAGTAGTGGCCGACGAACAGCAATGGCTCGTCGACGCCGTAGCGCAGCAGGGAATTCTTTTCAGTGGACGACAGCGGCGTGGCGGCCACCGGTTCCGGCAGCGCATCGGGCTGGAACACGATGTCGCCGTAGGTTTTCGGGTCGTCTTCCCAGAACTTGGTGCGGAAGAACGAACGCGTCAGGCCGTCGCCGCCGGTCAGGGTCAGGCCGTCCGGCAGGCGCATGTCGGTGCCGCGCAACAGGCGGTCGAAGGCATTGCTGGCGAAACTGCCGGGCACGGCGGCGGCTTGCAGGAAGTGTTCGTCGATGCAGCCGTCCGGGAAATGCGCGCGCAGGGGCTCGATAAAGCCGTTGTCCCAGCAAGCGTGCACTACGCGGAATCGCCCGGCGTCGACAAACAGCGGCATGTCATAGAACCAGCCGAGGAAATCGTGCCAGTCTGCCGGGTGCTGTTCGAACTGGGTCAGGGTCTCGTGGATCAACCGCGCGTGGCGTGGCGTGTGCTCGCGCACAAACTGCTTGCCGCTGCCTGGGGCGGCGGGCGTGCTCCAGCCCAGCGCGTTGAACTCATGGTTGCCCATGATGCACAGCGCCTGGCCGGCCTCGGTCATGTCGTGGACGATATGCAGCGCCTCGCGAATGCGCGGGCCACGGTCGATGATATCGCCGAGGAACACGGCCATTCGCGAGGGATGGCGCCAGGTGCCGCCCTGCTTGTGGTAACCCAACCGGTCGAGCAAGTGCTCAAGGGTATGAGCGCAACCGTGCACGTCACCAATCAGGTCGTAGCTACGCGCGGGATCGAGCATCAGTCGCCTCCACCCCCCAAGCGGCTGCCCCAGCCCAGCTTGGTCCGGCACACTTCGTAGTAGTTGTGGTCCAGCGGGTGGATCAACCGCAACTTCTGTGCCTTTTTGCTCACGGTGATGGTGTCACCGGGGGCGCAGGTGAAATGGTTCTGCCCGTCGCAGGAGACTTGCGGGTAGATCTGCATGTCTTTTGACACCACGATTTTCAGCTCACTGTTGCCATCGACCACGATAGGCCTGCTGGACAACATATGGGGATACATCGGCACGATCACAATGGCATCCAGCTTGGGATGCATGATCGGCCCACCGGCCGACAGCGCGTAGGCCGTGGACCCGGTCGGCGTGGCGACGATCAGGCCGTCGGCCTTCTGGCTGCACACGAACTGGCCGTCGATGTACAACTCGAACTCGATCATCCGCGTCGACTTGCCGGGGTGCAGCACCACATCGTTGAGGGCGTCGCCCTGGCCGATGGCTTCGCCGTGGCGGCGCACTTCGGCTTGCAGCAGGAAGCGGTTTTCCACCAGGTAATGGCCGTCCAGCACCTTGGCCACTTCGACTTCCAGCTCGTCGGGGCGAATATCGGTGAGGAACCCCAGGCTTCCACGGTTGATCCCCAGCACCGGCACGTTATGCCGCGCCAGCGCCCGGGCGGCGCCCAACAGGCTGCCGTCGCCGCCTACCACGATCACCATGTCGCAGACTTCACCGAGCATCTTGCGCGACGAGGTCTGCAGGCCATGGCCCGGGAGGATTTCAGCGATGGTGTCTTCGAGGATCACGTGCAGGTGGCGCTCGAGCAGAAACTTTTTCAGTCGGCGGACGGTGTCCAGCACCTGAGTACTGCCCAGGCGACCGATAATGCCGATATTGCGAAATTGCTCCATGGGGCTCCTGCGGGGTTCGGGTTCTGCAAAAAAGAACGATTATGGGCGAAAGCCGGCGTTACACAAAATCCTTTGTCGCCGCAAACCCCAGACGACAACGGTTCTCAGCCCCCTTCCCGGCTGTAAAAGGCTATGCTCGGACCATGACTCTGTTCCCTGATTTGCAGCACCTGCCCCGCCAACTGCGTCACCCCGAGGTGCGCGATCTCGCGTGGGTGATGCTCGCCCCGCCGATGCTCGCGCAAACGCCGTGGCCACAACGCCACCCGCTGACCGGCAGCGACTGGGTGCAGGCCCCGCATTTGCTGGAGCAGTGGCTGCGCCAGCTGGACCAGGACAGCAGTGCCTTGCTGCATTGGCTGAGCCAGGCACGCACCCGCCGGCTGGGGTTGTATTACGAACGGCTGTGGCAATTCGCCGTGCAGCATGCGCCGGGCGTGGAGCTGCTGGCGGCCAACCTGCCGATCCGCCAGGCCGGGCATACCCTGGGCGAGCTGGACATGCTGCTGCGCGACCGTGACGGTGTGCATCATCTGGAACTGGCGATCAAACTCTACCTCGGGCCCCAGGACGGTAATGGCCGGGACACCGCGCAATGGCTCGGCCCCGGCTGTCATGACCGGCTCGACCGCAAGCTGGCGCACCTGGCCCAGCACCAACTGCCGATTTCCGCCCGGCCGGAGAGCCGCGAAGTCCTGGCCGCGCTCGATATCCAGGCTTTTGATGCCCATCTGTGGCTGGGCGGGTATCTGCTCTACCCATGGCCGGGCATGGCGCAGGCCCCCCAGGGCGCGCATCCCCAACACCTGAATGGCCGCTGGCTGCATCAGCGCGATTGGTCGAGGTTTATCGAGCAAAGCCCGGCAGGACGCTGGCAACCGCTGCCCCGCCACGCATGGCTGGCGCCGGCGCACTACCCGGCGGACGAAGCCTGGGACGCGGCCCGGATGCAGCACTGGCTGACCGAACTGGACCCCATGGCGCCCGCGCAGTTGCTGGTGCGCCTGGTGGAAAACAGCGAAGGCGAATGGGAAGAAGCCGAACGGTTGTTTCTGGTGGCGGATCTTTGGCCGAACGTGCCGGCGCTTACAGGTTATCGATATGCCGATAGTCAATCTGTAACCCCATAGCCAGCTGCTTTGAACGGCCCAACCGAATCGGGCCGCGCTCGATGTCCACCAGCAAGCCCGGGCAGTCCAGCGGCGGCAAACCCGCCACATCCTTCAGCCGCCCATCGGTGATCACCAGCAACCGCTGCCGCTCCACCGGGTAACGCTTGCGACGAGCCGCCAACCAGTGCCCCGCTTCGTTCAGCGCTGCCAACAATGGCGTGCCACCGCCTGCGCCGAGGCCATCAAGCCAATGACCCAGCCCTTTTGCCGCCTTTAATCCCTGCTCCTGCCACTTTGGCGATTGCCCGCTCGCGGTGAGCAACGCCATGCGCGCCCGCTGTCGATAGGCATCGTCGAACAGTTGGGCCAGTAATCCCTTGGCATCGCTAAGCGCCTGATGCCGCCGGGTGGACGCCGAAGCATCGACAATCACCAGCCACAGTTCATGGGGCGTACGGCTACGCAGTTGATACAGCAAATCTTCGCGGCGTTGCGGCCGCCCGCCGAGCAAGGTACCCGGCCAGTTGATCGAACCTTCGGCCGCGCTGCGCGCCTGGCCTCGCCGGCCCTTGTTCAGTCGACCCGCCTTGGGCCGTGCATCCGCCCCCGCGTCAGGTTTGGGGCGAATGCCTAGGGCTTTTTTGGCCAGGTGGGCACATCACGGCGAGCACCTATCGGCAAGGCGGGTGCGGGCATGTCGCCCCATTGGCCCTGGCCTTCAGGTGCATCATTGGGCTTGGGTGATTGACCGCCAGCGGGCGGCGTTGCAGGCGGGGATTGCTCCTGACGACGATGGCGCAGGGCAAATTCCGCGACCGCTTCGATATCTTCTTCGCTGATAGCCGTCGCGCCCCGCCAGGCCGCATGGGCACGTGCGCCACGCAGCCAGACCAGGTCGGCGCGCAAGCCATCGACCCCAGCGGCAAAGCAGCGCTCGGTAATCTGCGCCAGCGCCTGGTCATCCAACGGGATGCTATCCAGCAATGCGCGGGCCCGGGTGCAGCGCTCACGCAACGCGGCCTGCCGGTCGGCCCATTGCCCGCAGAAACCCTGAGGGTCGCTGTCGAAATCCAGGCGGCGACGGATGATCTGCCCGCGTTCGGCCGGCTGGGTGTGCCCGCTCAGCGCCACGTTGAAACCAAACCGGTCGAGCAATTGCGGGCGCAGCTCGCCCTCTTCCGGGTTCATGGTGCCGATCAGTACAAAACGCGCCGAATGCCGGTGGGAAATCCCGTCGCGCTCGATCAGGTTGGTGCCGCTGGCGGCCACGTCCAGCAGCAGGTCCACCAGGTGGTCGGGCAGCAGGTTGACTTCATCGACATAGAGCACGCCGCCGTCGGCCTTGGCCAGCACGCCGGGGGAAAACTGTGCGCGGCCCTCACTGAGTGCCGCGTCCAGATCGAGTGTGCCCACCAGCCGCTCCTCGGTGGCGCCCAACGGCAGCGTGACGAACTGGCCGCTGGCGAGCAGGTCCGCCAGGCCACGGGCCAGGGTGGACTTGGCCATGCCCCGCGGGCCTTCGATCAGCACACCGCCGATTTTCGGGTCGATGGCGGTCAGGCACAGGGCCAGTTTCAGGTCGTCGGCGCCGACCACGGCGGACAGCGGGAAATGTGGAATGTCGGTCATCAACTGCCTTCTTCTATATCCAACAACAGGTTTTCCAACGCCTCGCGGTACGCCCCAGGCTCCTGCCACATGCCGCGTTGCTGGGCTTCGAGCATGCGTTCGGTCATGTCCCGCAGGGCATCCGGGTTGTGCTGCTGCACAAAGGCGCGGGTGCCCGGGTCCAGCAAGTAGGCATCCGCCAGCAATGCATATTGATGATCGTCGATCAACGCCGTCGTAGCGTCGAACGCGAACAGATTATCCACGGTGGCCGCCATCTCGAACGCGCCTTTGTAGCCGTGGCGCTTCACCCCTTCGATCCACTTCGGGTTGGCCGCACGGGCACGAATCACCCGGTTCAACTCTTCCTTCAACGTGCGGATCTTCGGCAGGTCCGGCTGACTGTGGTCACCATGATAGCTGGCAGCCTTGTCGCCGCTCAGGGTTTCCACGGCGGCGAGCATGCCGCCCTGGAATTGGTAGTAATCATTGGAGTCGAGCAGGTCATGCTCGCGGTTGTCCTGGTTCTGCAACACCGCCTG
This sequence comes from Pseudomonas sp. D8002, assembly GCF_013385695.1. NCBI lineage: Bacteria > Pseudomonadati > Pseudomonadota > Gammaproteobacteria > Pseudomonadales > Pseudomonadaceae > Pseudomonas > Pseudomonas sp. D8002. Next base: position 9,048 of record NZ_JACAPM010000036.1, on the reverse strand, counting down.
CACCTGGCTCAAACGCTGGGCAAACTGTTCGCGGGCGGCGGTGCCTTCGTCGGAGCCGCCATAGGCGTAGCCGCCCCAGTTCAGGTAAACCTCGGCCAGGTCTTCGCGGCTCTGCCACAAGCGCCCATCAATCGCGCCCTGCACGCCGGCACCATAGGCACCGGGCTTGGCACCGAAGATCCGCCAACCAGCCTGCTTCGCCGCCGCGTCCTCGTCCAGGCCCAACAGGCGCAAGGCCTCGCGCTCACTGCGCACCTTGGCGGCCAGCGGGTTCAGGTCATCCGGTTCGTCCAGCGCAGCCACGGCTTGCACCGCCGCATCGAACAGGCGGATCAGGTTGGCGAATGCATCACGGAAGAACCCCGACACGCGCAAGGTCACATCCACCCGTGGCCGGTCCAGCAGACTGATCGGCAGGATTTCAAAGTCATCCACCCGCTGGCTGCCGGTGGCCCACACCGGGCGCACGCCCATCAGCGCCATGGCCTGGGCGATATCGTCGCCACCGGTGCGCATGGTGGCGGTGCCCCACACCGACAGGCCGAGCTGGCGCAAGTGGTCGCCATGATCCTGCAGGTGACGCTCAAGAATCAGGTTCGCCGACTGGAAGCCGATGCGCCAGGCAGTGGTGGTGGGCAGGTTGCGCACATCCACCGAGAAAAAGTTACGACCGGTAGGCAACACGTCCAGACGGCCCCGGCTCGGCGCGCCGCTGGGCCCGGCCGGGACGAAGCGCCCGCTCAAGGCATCCAGCAACCCGCGCATTTCCGCCGGGCCGCAGGCATCCAGGCGTGGCGCGACGACGATGCGCAAGCTCTCGATCACCGCCTTGACGTCTTCCCAGCCGGGCTCTTCAAGCTGCTCCACGGCACCTTCCAGCGCCTGCTCGATCAAGCGCGCGGCATACAGCTCCAGGCGTTCACGGGTGTCGCCGGCAGTGCGCCACAACTGCGTGTCGATCTTCTGCAACACCACTGGCCGGCGCCCCGTCCACGGCTCGGCCAGGGCGCAGTCCAGCGGATCGAAGCCCAGGTCGAAGGCCTTGGCCAATACCCGCAGCAGGCTCGATTGCGGCCCCCGCCCATCGCCACGCGGAATACGCAACAACGCCAGCAAGGTGTCGATGCGCAAGCGGCCCTCGGGTGACTCGCCGAAAATGTGCAGGCCATCGCGAATCTGCGACTCCTTCAAGTCACACAGGTAGGTGTCCAGGCGCGGCAGCCAGATCGCCGCATCGGCGTCGCTGTCGAGGTTTTCGTCCAGGGCCAGTTCCTGGTCGATGCGGGTTTCGCGCACCAGCTTGAGGATGTCCTTTTGCAGCTCGCGGGCACGCCGTGGGTCGAGCAGTTGTGCCTCGTAATACTCGTCGGCCAGCAACTCCAGGTCGCGCAGCGGCCCGTAGGTTTCGGCGCGGGTCAGCGGCGGCATCAGGTGGTCGATGATCACGGCCTGGGTGCGGCGCTTGGCCTGGGCGCCCTCGCCCGGGTCATTGACGATAAACGGGTAGATATTCGGCAGCGGCCCCAGTAGTGCGTCGGGCCAGCAGTTCTCGGAAAGCCCGACGCCCTTGCCCGGCAGCCATTCCAGGTTGCCGTGCTTGCCAACGTGGATCACGCCGTGGGCGCCGTAGGTGTGGCGCAACCAGAAGTAGAACGCCAGGTAGCCATGGGGCGGCACCAGGTCCGGGTCGTGATAGACCGCACTCGCGTCCACCTGGTAACCCCGGGCCGGCTGGATGCCGACGAAGGTCAGGCCCAAACGCAGGCCCGCGATCATCATGCGCCCGTCGCGGAACATCGGATCGCTATGAGGTGTACCCCAGCGTGCCAACACGGCCTGGCGATTGGACTCGGGCAAGCGGTTGAACATCGCCTCGTAGTCATCCAGCGCCAGGCTCTGATGACACGGACGCAAGTCGAGGCTGTCCAGGTCGTTGCTGACGCCGCCCAAGAGCGCCTGGATCAGTGCCGTTCCACTTTCCGGCAGCTCGTCCGGCAGCGGATAACCTTGGATTTTCAGTGCCCGCAGGATATTCAGCGCGGCGGCTGGGGTGTCGAGACCCACGCCGTTGCCGATACGTCCGTCCCGGGTCGGGTAGTTGGCGAGGATCAGCGCGATACGCTTTTCGCCATTCGGCACCCGCGCCAGTTCGACCCAGCGCCGCGCCAGTTCGGCGACAAAGTCCATGCGCTCCGGCTGTGCGCGATAGCACACCACATCCGACTGGCTGCGCTCGCTGCGCCAGGCCAGGTCCTTGAAGCTGATGGGCCGGCTGATGATGCGCCCGTCCAGTTCCGGCAACGCGATGTGCATCGCCAGGTCACGTGGGCCGAGGCCTTGCTCGCTGGCCTGCCAGCCGGGCTCGTTGTCCTGGGCGCAAATCGCCTGGATCACCGGGATATTGCGGCGAAACGGCCGCAGGTGCGGAGCTTCGGGGCTGGACTGGGCAAAACCGGTGGTGTTCAGAATCACCGAGGCGTGCACCTCGTCCAGTAAATCCTCGACCACGGTCAGGCAGCCGGGCTCTTTCAAACTGGCCACCGCCATCGGCAGCGGGTTGAGACCCGCGGCCTGCAAGCGCTGGCAAAAAACATCAATAAAGCCGGTGTTGGCCGCCTGCAAATGGGAGCGGTAGAACAGCACCGCCGCCACGGGAAAATCAGCTTGCCAGTCAGCCTGCCAATCGTTGAGACGGGCATTGGCTTTATGCGGATGATAAATCGCCGTGCGCGGCAGGGTTTGCGGCTCGCTCCAGGCGTAATCGCGGCCAAGGTAGCCGGCGGCCAGGCAACGATAGAAATCCAGCGCATTCCCCAAACCACCCTGGCGCAGGAAGTGCCAGAGCCGGTCACGTTCCTCGGCGCCCACGGTGCTGAGGCCACTGAGTTCCGGGTCCGGGCGATCATCCCCCGGCACCAGGATCAGCTGCACGCCGCGCTCGGCCAACTCCATTAGGCGCTCGATACCGTAGCGCCAATAACCGATGCCGCCGTGCAGCGAAATCAGGATGACCTTGGCGTGGCGCAGCACCTCATCCACATACAGGTCGACCGAAGCATGGTTCTGCACCTGCATCGGGTTGGCCAGGCGCAGGCTCGGGTAATCCTCGGGCAACTGCTGGGCCGCTTCGGCCAGCAGCGCCAGGCTGGAATCACCGCTGCACAGGATCACCAGCTCGGCGGGGGTTTGCCCAAGGTCGGCGATGTTGTCATCCGAAACGAAACCGCCGGGCTGGGTCCTGAGCAGATGCATGGTTTAAACGCTGAGGGCAGCGCGCAGTTGCGCTTCGAGCAAGGCGGCGTCGAGTTCCTGGCCGATCAGCACCAGGTGCGTGGCGCGCGGCTCATCGGCGCGCCAGGCGCGGTCGAAGTGCTTGTCGAAACGCGTGCCCACGCCCTGGATCAGCAGGCGCATCGGTTTGTTCGGGATCGCCGCGAAGCCCTTGACCCGCAGGATGCCGTGCTTGACCACCAGTTGGGTCAGGGCGTCCAGCAGCAGGCTTTCGTCGGCCTGGGGCAGTTCGATGGAGATGGAGTCGAAGGCATCGTGGTCGTGGTCGTCTTCACCTTCGTGGTGATGATCGTGATGGCTGTGGCGGCCATCGATGTGTTCTTCCGAGCCCGCGCCCAGGCCGATCAATACGTCCAGCGGCAGGCGACCGCTGCTGGCTTCGATGATTTTTACCGCCGGCGGCAGTTCTTCTGCCACTTCCAGGCGCACACGGGCCAGGTCTTCAGGGCTGATCAGGTCGGACTTGTTGAGGATCACCAGGTCGGCGCTGGCCAGTTGGTCGGCGAACAGCTCGTGCAGGGGGGATTCGTGGTCCAGGTTCGGGTCGAGCTTGCGCTGGGCGTCAACCTGGTCCGGGAAGGCGGCGAACGTGCCGGCGGCCACGGCTGGGCTGTCGACCACGGTGATCACGGCGTCAACGGTGCAGGCGCTGCGGATTTCCGGCCACTGGAACGCCTGGACCAAGGGTTTTGGCAGGGCCAGGCCCGAGGTTTCGATGAGGATATGGTCGAGGTCGCCGCGACGGGCCACCAGTTCGCGCATCACCGGGAAGAACTCTTCCTGGACCGTGCAGCACAGGCAGCCATTGGCCAATTCGTAGACGCGGCCGTTCGCCTCTTCTTCGGTACAGCCGATGGAGCATTGCTTGAGGATTTCACCGTCAATGCCCAGCTCGCCGAACTCGTTGACGATCACCGCGATACGGCGCCCCTGGGCGTTATCCAGCATGTGGCGCAGCAAGGTGGTCTTGCCCGAGCCGAGGAAGCCGGTAACGATGGTGACGGGGAGTTTGGCCAGTGTTTTCATCGGATGCCCTTTGGGGCGGGCATACGGGACGAGTGGCCCTGCGCGGGTGCGCAGAAGCAGAATTCGCCACCGGATCACCCCGCCCGGTTGAAGTAGAAAATCGGTTGCGAGGCAGGTCTCCTGGCTTGGGGCTTGCCGGCGGTGATGCCGGCGCTGGCTGCGCCTTCCCGCCTTGTTCAGGCAGTGGCGTGGCAGTCAGACAAACCCTTTACAGTTGCGGGGGCAGCCGCGGCATTGACCGCGTTCCCTTCTTAGCTTCGGCCTGGGCCGAAGAACCTCGAAGGTGCAAGGCTACGCAGTGCGCGGGGACGGGTCAATGTCCGAGCGTTTGGCACTAAGCAGCGCCAGGCGCTCCAGCATGCCTTCGCTCGCCGCCGGCCCGGCCTGGACGCTGCATTGCTCGACGGACACGCGTGCACCGTCGGCGTCCACCACCGCCACTTCCACCGGGCGCCGGGTTTTCCGGTCGACCAATTGCAGGCTTTCACCTTCGTTGGCGAAATGGCGGTTGCCCCAGCCGACGAACGCCATGATCACCACCCGGAAATCCTCGCCAACCGGCGTCGGTACGTACTCGAAACGGGGCGGCCGCTCGCTGTATTGCCGGCGCTCCAGCAGCCCCGCCTCGACCAGGCTGTTGAGCCGGCGGGTGAGCATGTTCGGAGCGATCCCCAGGCTCTGGGAAAACTCATCAAAACGCCGCAAACCTTGCAGCGCGTCGCGCATGATCAGGATGCTCCACCACTCGCCTACCCGTTCCACTCCACGGGCTACCGGGCATTCGGCATTCACCAGCGACTTACGTTGCATTGCAGTTCCTCTGTGGGGCGGCTACGGAAATTTCAGCTATCGGATGTTACTTTCATAATGATAGTTTCGTCCATGCATTGCTACCAACCTGAAATTTGCGGAGCTAAGCGATCATGAGTAAGCGAATTGTTGTGACCGGCATGGGTGCAGTGACACCGCTGGCAACCGGCGTGGAACAGACCTGGAAGCGCCTGCTGGCCGGTGAATCCGGGATTCGCAGGCTACCCGAGGCATTGATCGGCGACCTGGCAATCAGCATCGGCGGCCAAGTGTTGGACCGCATCCAGGACCCTGAAGCCGGCTTTGACCCGGACACTGTCATCCCGGCCAAGGAACAACGCAAGATGGACCGGTTCATCGTGTTTGCCCTGGCCGCCGCGCAAGAGGCCCTGGCCCAGGCAGGCTGGAGTCCGCAGACGCCATCGCAGCAGGAACGTACCGCGACAATCATCGCCTCCGGCGTGGGTGGTTTTCCCGCGATTGCCGAGGCCGTTCGTACGGCTGACAGCAAAGGGCCTCGCCGCCTGTCGCCGTTCACGATCCCGTCATTCCTCGGCAACATGGCGGCCGGGCACGTGTCGATCCAGCATCAACTGAAAGGTCCGCTGGGCTCCCCCGTCACTGCCTGCGCCGCCGGCGTACAGGCGATTGGTGATGCTGCGCGAATGATCCGTGCCGGCGAAATCGACATCGCCGTGTGTGGCGGCGCCGAAGCCTGCATCCACCGGGTCAGCCTCGGCGGTTTTGCTGCGGCGCGTGCGCTGTCCAGCGATTACAACGACACGCCGGCATTGGCTTCCCGCCCGTTTGATCAAGGCCGCGACGGGTTTGTGATGGGCGAAGGTGCCGGACTGTTGGTGATCGAGGAACTGGAGCATGCATTGGCTCGTGGGGCGACGCCTATCGCAGAGCTGGTGGGCTACGGCACCAGCGCCGACGCCTATCACATGACCTCGGGCCCGGAAGATGGCTCGGGTGCACGCAGGGCAATGGAATTGGCGATCGCGCAGGCCGGAATCAGCGCCGCACAGATCCAGCACTTGAACGCCCATGCCACGTCGACCCCCGTAGGCGACAACGGCGAACTGGCAGCGATCAATACGCTGTTCGGAGCCGATTCCAGTGTGGCTATCAGCGCAACGAAGTCGGCGACTGGCCACTTACTGGGCGCAGCGGGCGGGATCGAGGCGATCTTCACCGTGCTCGCCCTGCGCGACCAGATTGCCCCGGCGACCCTCAACCTGGATAACCCGGACCCCGCTGCCGATGGGCTGGATATGGTCCGAGGCCAAGCCCGGTCGTTGCCGATTGAATACGCGATTTCCAATGGGTTTGGATTCGGCGGCGTGAATGCCAGCGTGCTGTTCAAACGCTGGCAATAACCCGGCGATTTGACGCCCATCGCCCGCCCATGCTCTCCTACACATCTTGTTTCGGGTGCCCTTCACAGGGTGAAACGGGAAACCGGTGAGTCATGTTCCTTTACTCAAGGGCGTGACGAGTCCGGTGCTGCCCCCGCAACGGTAAGCGAGTGAAGCATCAAAACCACTGTGCCTCTACGGCATGGGAAGGTGATGCTTTCAAGGCCCAGGCCCCTCGCAAGCCCGGAGACCGGCCCGAAAAAATCAGATAACAAACCCGCGGTGGGCGGGCGCTGTTCAGAACCCTGCGTGCCTGGCTCGCGGGGTTTTCATGCGCTCGTGTCACCCTGAAACCCTGAAGGGACGCGCCATGTCGATCATCAGCAGCACCGCCTCTACCGCCAGCACCACCGCCACCCTGAGCCAACGCCTGACTGCCGCCATCGGCGCGTCGATCCTCGGCGCGTGCCTGGTGTATTTCGCCGGTTTCTCGCACATCGAAGCGGTGCACAACGCCGCCCACGATACCCGCCACAGCGCTGCGTTCCCGTGCCACTGAGACCTGCCGACATGATCAAGCGTATTGCCCAAACCGCAGGTTTCACCGGCCTCCTGGCCGCCCTGCTGCTGACCTTGCTGCAAAGCTTCTGGGTTGCCCCGCTGATCCTGCAGGCGGAAACCTTCGAAAACGCCCCGGCCGCGACCGAAGTGCATGAACATGCCGATGCCACGGCCCACACCCACGACGCTGAAGCCTGGGAGCCGGAAGATGGCTGGCAGCGTGTGCTGTCGACTACGGGCGGCAACCTGGTGGTCGCCGTAGGTTTTGCCCTGATGCTTGCCGGCCTGTACACCCTGCGTGCACCGACCCGTACGGCCCAAGGCCTGCTATGGGGCCTGGCCGGTTACGCCACCTTTGTGTTGGCGCCGACCCTGGGCTTGCCGCCTGAATTGCCGGGGACTGCGGCGGCAGACCTGGCGCAACGGCAAATCTGGTGGATCGGCACTGCCGCCTCTACCGCTGCCGGTATCGCGCTGATCGTGTTCGGTCGTAACTGGCTGCTGAAAATCCTGGGCGTGGCGATCCTGGCTGTGCCCCATGTGATTGGCGCACCACAGCCGGAAGTCCACTCGATGCTGGCGCCGGAGGCTCTGGAAGCTCAATTCAAGATCGCCTCGCAGTTGACCAACGTTGCCTTCTGGCTGGCGCTGGGCTTGATCAGTGCCTGGCTGTTTCGCCGTAACCGTGATGGTCAGTATTCGGCATGATCCTGGCGGTTGGCCTGGGGTGTCAGCGGGGTTGTTCTGTCGACATCCTGCGTGAACTGTTCAACGCCGCCCTCGCCGAGGGTGGCATTGAGCGTCAGCGCATCACTGCGTTGGCCAGTCTTGATCGCAAGCGGGATGAGCCGGGGTTGCTCGCACTGGCTCAGGTTCTGGATTTGCCGTTGGTATTTTTCAGTGCGGAGCAATTGGCGCCCTATGAAGATCGACTGAGCCATAAGTCCGAGACGGTTTTTGCTCATACCGGCTGCTACGGCATTGCTGAAAGTGCCGCCCTGGCCCTGGCAGAACAGCTGTCTCAAAGCCCTGCCACCCTGCTGATCACCCGCAAAAAAACCGCCCAGGCCACCTTTGCATTGGCTTGCGCCGGCTGAATTCCCGATAATCGTCAGCTTTGATCATGAGCAATCTTCATCTGGAGGGCTGCTCGCGTGCTTTTTTTCACAGGAATGAATCCATGACTGTCTTTTTCATCGGCGCAGGCCCAGGCGATCCGGAATTGATCACGGTCAAGGGGCAGCGGCTGATTCGCAGTTGCCCGGTGATTATCTATGCCGGCTCGCTGGTACCGGCGGCGGTGCTTGAGGGGCATCAGGCTGAGCTGGTGGTCAACAGTGCCGAGTTGCATCTGGAGCAGATCATCGAGCTGATCAAGACGGCCCATGAGAAAGGCCAGGATGTGGCGCGGGTGCATTCCGGGGATCCGAGTTTGTACGGGGCGATTGGGGAGCAGATTCGGCTGTTGCGGGAGCTTGGGATTGGGTTTCAGATCATTCCCGGAGTGACGGCGGTGGCGGCTTGTGCGGCATTGTTAGAGGCTGAGCTGACGTTGCCGGACATTGCACAGAGTGTGATTTTGACGCGGTATGCGGATAAGACGGCGATGCCTGAGGGTGAGGTGTTCAGTAGCCTGGCGCAGCATGGGACGACCATGGCGATTCACCTGGGGGTGAATCATCTGGAAAAGATCGTGGCTGAGTTGGTGCCTCACTATGGGGAGGATTGTCCGATTGCGGTGGTGCATCGGGCGACCTGGCCGGATCAGGATTGGGCCATTGGTACGCTGGCGGATATTGCCGGGAAGGTGGCAGCCAAGGGGTTTCGGCGTACGGCGTTGATTCTGGTGGGTCGGGTTTTGGCCAGTGACAGTTTTGGTGAGTCGTCGTTGTATCGTGCGGGGCATGCGCATTTGTATCGGCCCTGAGGGTGGTGGCGGTGGTGATGGTGTACATATCCGTTATTTAGGTAACGGCGACTATTGGTTCCGCTCTTACAG
>NZ_JACAPM010000035.1:0-137980 GCF_013385695.1 Pseudomonas sp. D8002 | reverse complement strand
GGAAGTGGGGCGAATTATAGACTTCCAGAATCTGCCGTCAAGGGTTAATTACGCTTTTGTTGCAGAAGATGGTTTTTTAGCAATAAGACGGGGAATTCGGCGCATCACCGGCGGTATACGCAGGACCAGAAGCAGCGCCCCTATAGATGCATAGATAGCCCACTCCTTGAGATCTGCCCGCACGATCCACAGCATATGCAGCAAACCAAGCCCGAGAATCACGTAAACCAAACGATGCAGTTTCTTCCAGCGCACACCAAGGCGACGCTGGCTGTATCGGTTGGAGGTGACTGCCAGCACCAATAGAGAAAGGAATCCCAAGGTACCCACAATAATGTAAGGCCGCTTCCGTAGCTCAACCCCCAACTGCGACCAATCCAACCCAAGGATAAACACGCAGTAAGCAGCAAGATGCAAAACCACATAGGCAAAGCACCACAATCCCAGTTGCCGTCGCACGGCGATCCACCCCGCCCAACCACTGAGCTTCTGCAACGGTGTCATACCCAGGGTTATTAACAACAGAATCAAGGTGCCAAGCCCGAGCCGATCCATCAGCACCTTGCCCGGGTCAGGTCCCAGCGCAAAGCTCCAGGCCTCGTACAGCCAGAACAGCGGCCACACCGCCGCTGCTATAAAGACGCCGATGCGCCAGATCGGATAGCGCATCAATAGTTCTTCCGCAGATCGAGGCCCGTATAAAGAGAAGCGACTTCATCGGCGTAGCCGTTGAACATTTGTGTCTCACGCACATTGGGACTGAACAGCCCGCTGGGCAACCGCCGCTCCCGCGCCTGGGTCCAACGCGGATGGTCGACGGTAGGATTCACATTTGCGTAAAACCCATACTCACTCGCGGCAATACTTTGCCAGGTGGTTTTCGGCTGCTCGCTGACCAGGCTGATGCGCACGATCGACTTGACGCTCTTGAATCCGTACTTCCACGGCACCACCAACCGCAACGGCGCGCCGTTCTGGTTCGGCAGCTCCCGCCCATACATGCCCACCGCAAGGATCGCCAGGGGATTCATCGCCTCATCCAATCGCAGCCCTTCTACATAAGGCCAGTCGATCAAGGCGAAGTTGGACCGCTGCCCCGGCATGCTCTTGGGGTCCTGCAGGGTTTCAAAACGAATGTACTTGGCGTTCGAGGTCGGCTCGACGTGCTTGAGCAGTTCCGATATAGGGAACCCTATCCACGGAATGACCATCGACCAGGCCTCTACACAGCGCAGTCGATAGATTCGCTCTTCCAACTGATAGGGCTTCATGAAGTCTTCAAGCGCATAGCGCCCAGGTTTGGCGACCTCACCATCTATCACCAAACTCCACGGCTCAGTCTTCAGAGACCCGGCATTGGCTGCAGGGTCGCCCTTATCCGTACCGAACTCATAGAAGTTGTTGTAGTGGGTTGCGTCCTTGAAAGGGGTGATGGCCTCGTCCTTGACGGTAATCGCCTGCCATTTGGTACCCGGGAGCTTTTCGGCAAACCAGCCAGGTGCATTGCCCGGCTCGACATCGGCATAACGTGCCGCATCATCCGCACTGGCCCAACGCGGCAGGCTGCTGGCAGCCAGGCCGGCAAGCGCACCACCGAGCAAGCTGCGGCGAGAGAAATAGAGGGATTCAGGCGTGACATCCGATTCTTGGCAATCAGACGCTTTGGGAAACTTGATTAACATGGCAACTCCGCAGCTTTGGAGGACAGATGCACCAATAGACTGCGGAGTATGGGGGAAATTACATTAAGGCAACGTTTTGCGCTGACGAAGATGCAGAAGGTACTGCACCGGGCCGGACGCGGCATACACAAGGAAAGCCAGCAGCAGGATTCGCGGCGGATCACTGAAGACCACGGCAAACACCAGCACCACTGCCAGGATAGCCACAAACGGCACACGCCCTTTGAGATCCAGCTCCTTGAAGCTGTTGTACTTGATATTGCTGACCATCAGCATGCCGGCCGCCGCAACCATCAAGGCCACCAGGAACGACATCTTGGAACCCTGGATACCGTAGTCGCTGAATGCCCAGACAATACCGGCTACCACACCCGCCGCAGCCGGACTGGCCAGGCCAATGAAGTAGCGCTTGTCGGCAGTCCCCACCTGGGTATTAAAGCGCGCCAGACGCAATGCCGCGCCCGCCACATAGATGAAGGCAACCATCCAGCCAACCTTGCCCATATCACCCAGCGCCCAGGCAAATGCGAGCAACGCCGGCGCCACACCGAAGGCAACCATGTCCGACAGCGAGTCATACTCGGCGCCGAAGGCACTCTGGGTGTTGGTCATCCGCGCAACCCGGCCATCCAGGCCATCAAGGACCATGGCGACGAAGATCGCTATCGCGGCAAAACCAAAGTACTTGCTGGCCCCGGCCGCATCGCCGGCCGCCAACGCACTCTGGGCACTCATGGAATTGATGATGGAGTAGAACCCCGCGAACAGGTTCGCAGTGGTGAACAGATTGGGCAGAAGATAGATGCCACGATGCCGGACTTTACGGCCTTCAGCATCGTGCCCTTCTTCGACATGTTCATCGATCGGTAGCAGGCTTTCGGCGTCAGAGGCCTGGTTTGGCTCTTCGGGACGTTCGCTCATGGACTTTACCTTGCAACGGTGTGAAAAATTTCGACAGAAACTTGCGGCGAGTGTTCGCCCGCAAACGATGCAGCTTTATACCAGAACCTGCCCCGCAAACGAAAAAACGCGGCCTAAGCCGCGTTTTCCCTTGATCCGTACGACTTAGTTTTTGGCTTTGTCGACGATCTTGTTGGCACCGATCCACGGCATCATGGAGCGCAGTTGCTCGCCGATGATCTCGATACCGTGAGCGGCGTTGTTACGACGCTTGGCGGTCATCGAAGGGTAGCCGGTTGCACCTTCGCTGATGAACATTTTGGCGTATTCGCCGTCCTGAATACGTTTCAGGGCGTTGCGCATGGCCTGACGGGACTCGGCGTTGATCACTTCCGGGCCAGTCACGTACTCGCCGTATTCGGCGTTGTTGGAGATCGAGTAGTTCATGTTGGCGATACCGCCTTCGTACATGAGGTCAACGATCAGCTTCAGTTCGTGCAGGCATTCGAAATAGGCCATTTCTGGCGCGTAGCCAGCTTCAACCAGAGTTTCGAAACCGGCCTTGACCAGTTCAACGGTACCGCCACACAGAACGGCCTGTTCGCCGAACAGGTCGGTTTCAGTCTCGTCCTTGAAGGTGGTTTCGATGATGCCGGTACGACCGCCACCCACGCCAGCAGCGTAGGACAGTGCGACGTTCTTGGCGTTGCCCGAGGCGTCCTGGTAGATCGCGATCAGGTCAGGGATACCGCCGCCTTTGACGAACTCGGAGCGCACGGTGTGGCCCGGTGCTTTCGGCGCGATCATGATCACGTCGAGGTCGGCGCGCGGCACAACCTGGTTGTAGTGGATCGCGAAGCCGTGGGAGAAGGCCAGGGTGGCGCCCTTCTTGATGTTCGGCTCGATTTCGTTCTTGTACAGCGCGGACTGGAACTCGTCCGGGGTCAGGATCATGACCAGGTCGGCAGCAGCAACAGCAGAAGCAACGTCAGTCACTTTCAGGCCGTGGGCTTCAGCCTTGGCAACAGTGGCCGAGCCTTTGCGCAGGCCAACGGTCACGTCAACGCCGGAATCTTTCAGGTTGCACGCTTGGGCGTGGCCCTGGGAACCGTAGCCGATGATGGCGACTTTTTTGCCCTGGATGATCGACAGGTCACAATCTTTATCGTAATAAACTTTCATGAGGTTCCTCTATATATCCAGGCCGTTTAAGGCCATTCGCTAAATTTGAGTTAGATGCTGAGTACTTTGTCGCCACGAGCAATCCCGGTGACGCCACTGCGTACAGTTTCCAGAATCGAGGCCGTCCCGATCGACTGGATGAAGCTGTCCAGCTTGTCGCTTGTACCGGTCAGTTGAACGGTATAAACGCTGGCGCTCACATCGACGATCTGCCCGCGATAAATGTCGGTAGTGCGCTTGATCTCGGCCCGCTGTGCACCCGTGGCCTTGACCTTGACCAGCATCAGCTCACGCTCGATGTGGGCACTCTCCGACAAGTCGACCAGCTTGACCACTTCGATCAGCTTGTTGAGGTTTTTGGTAATCTGCTCGATCACCTCATCATGGCCAACGGTGGTCAACGTCAGACGCGACAAGGTCGGGTCTTCGGTCGGCGCCACCGTCAGGCTTTCGATGTTGTAGTTGCGTTGCGAAAACAGTCCGACCACACGTGACAGAGCGCCCGGTTCGTTCTCCAGAAGCAGGGAGATAATGTGCCGCATGATTAGGTACGCTCCGTCTTGTTCAGCCACATATCGCGCATGGAGCCGTCTTTGATCTGCATCGGGTAGACGTGCTCGCTGGTGTCGACCTGAATATCGAGGAACACCAGGCGGTCCTTCATGGCGAACGCCTCTTCCATCATCGGCTTCAAATCCTTCAGATCGGTGATGCGCATGCCGACATGGCCATAGGCTTCAACCAATTTGACGAAGTCAGGCAGAGACTCCATGTAGGAATGGGAGTGACGGCTGCCGTAGCTCATGTCCTGCCACTGGCGAACCATGCCCAGTACACCGTTGTTCAGGCAGACGATCTTCACCGGCAAGCCATATTGCAGGCAGGTCGACAGTTCCTGGATGTTCATCTGGATACTGCCTTCGCCGGTGACGCACGCAACGTCAGTATCCGGAAAGCTCAGCTTCACACCCATGGCCGCAGGGAAACCAAAGCCCATCGTGCCCAGGCCACCGGAGTTGATCCAGCGGTTAGGCTTGTCGAACTTGTAGTACTGCGCCGCGAACATCTGGTGCTGGCCCACGTCGGAGGTCACAAAGGCATCGCCTTTGGTCACTTCGCACAGGGTTTCGATCACGGTCTGTGGCTTGATGACGCTGCCATCACCCTTGTCGTAAGGGAACAGGCCGCGATCACCGCGCCACTCGTCGATCTGCTTCCACCAGCTGGCAACGGAGTCCTTGTTCGGGGCTTCGCCGATTTCCTTCAGCGCAGCGACCATTTCGGTCAGCACGCTTTCCACAGGACCTACGATAGGCACGTCGGCCTTGATGGTCTTGGAGATGGATGCCGGGTCGATATCGATGTGGATGATCTTGGCATTCGGGCAGAACTTGCTCGCACCATTGATCACCCGGTCATCGAACCGCGCACCGACGGCGAGGATCACGTCAGCATGGTGCATGGCCAGGTTGGCGGTGTAGCTGCCGTGCATGCCGAGCATGCCGACGAACTGACGGTCCGAACCCGGGAACGCGCCGAGGCCCATCAAGGTGTTGGTGACTGGCAGGTTGAGCATCTTGGCCAGCTCGGTCAGCGGTGCAGAACCGCCGCCCAGAATCACCCCACCACCCGAATAGAGCACCGGACGCTTGGCCGCCAACAGCATTTCTGCCGCCTTGCGGATTTGCCCCGAGTGCCCGCGAACGGCCGGGCTGTAGGAACGCAGCTTGGCTTTCTTCGGGAAGATGTATTCGAATTTTTCCGCCGGGTTGGTCATGTCTTTCGGGATATCGACCACTACAGGACCCGGGCGACCGGACTGTGCGAGGTAGAACGCCTTCTTCATGACTTCCGGGATTTCCGAGGCATGCTTGATCATGAAGCTGTGTTTCACGATCGGCCGGGAAATACCGATCATGTCGGTTTCCTGGAATGCATCGGTACCGACCATGGTGCTCGCCACCTGGCCAGAAATGATCACCATCGGGATGGAGTCCATATAGGCCGTCGCGATGCCGGTAATGGCATTGGTCGCGCCAGGGCCGGAAGTCACCAGTACCACACCGGCTTTACCGGTGGCACGGGCGTAACCGTCAGCCATATGGGTAGCAGCTTGTTCGTGCCGAACCAGGATGTGGGTAACAGCCGGTTCCTTGAACAGTGCGTCGTAGACATGCAGCAGAGCACCACCTGGGTACCCGTAGATATAGTCGACGCCTTCGTCACGCAAAAAGCGGACGAGCATCTCACCGCCAGATAAAAGCTCCACGTTGTTCACCTCTAAAACGCCAGAATACCGTCCGTTAAAAACCGACGGGTCTTAATAGGTTTACTTCTCAGCAGAGCATGAGCGACGGTGGTCGCCGACTACGTCAGCACTGACTGAGCAAGTATTGGGAGCGTCCCAAGTGTTGCGGGATTTTCCCACCCAGCGCGAGGTAACGCGTTGCGGGTGTAACAGGTCGGCGCGGGTATGCGCCTCATGATCTGCTGAGTGGGTCTGCTTCTGGCAGTCCCTCTACAGCGGACTTTGGATTCTTCTGTTTCAGCCCCTCCAAGTCAAGCAATAATTGCGCTTTTTTCCAACTAAGCGCATGAGAACGTAGAAGAAAGGGGCTTGAGGAGGGATAAAACTCGCCTGAATGGCGCAAAGCGGTAGAAATATGCGCAAGACTGCCGGAAAAACCGGCAGCCAGGCAATTAACGAGCGTCGACGATCAGTTGATCGAACTTTTTCAGCGCAGTCCGCAGGCCAAGGCTCTCAAGTGGCCGATCGGCGTAAACCATCTCGGCCATCTCCAGAATCCCCGACGCATTGGGCAATGGCAGGTCCTGTTCGAGGATTTGCTTCATCCGTGTCAGGAAAATCCATTGCAGCCACTGGTGAAAGTCCAGCGTGTCGACGGAAAAAGGCTCAACACTGCTCAAGGCTTCAGCACTGGGGGACACTTCGTCCCACCAGCCCTGCAAGCGCAGTTCACGCTCGATCAACAACAACTGTTCGGCAATCGCCGGAAAGCGTGCATCCATCAGAGGCTTACCTTGGCTTTTTGCCGAGCCTGGGCGGCGCCGGCAGCATCGCCTTGCTTCTCGCGGGCATCACCGATCAAGCTCCACAGGCTGGCCTGCAGGTCTGGACGGCCATTGGCCAGGGTCAGGCCGCGACGGGCAAATTGTTCTGCTTGCGGGGCATCGCCCTGGGCCATGCGAACCTGAGCCAGGCGGTATAGCACTTGCGGTTCACGCGGTGCCACGCGCTGGGCGCGCTCGAGGCTCGACGATGCGCCGTTCAAATCGCCACCCGACTGCTGCTGTTGGGCAGTGGTGAGCAACGCCAGCACCGGGCCATCCAACTGCTCATCGGCTGACAGACCGCCGGCACTGCTGGCGGAAGGAATTCCACTCGGCGTCGACGGCATGTTGTAGGTGCCCTGGTTGATCGGTGCCGTTTGAATCGGCGTGGCATCGATCGGGCCCGATGTACTTGGGCCTGGGGTCCATGGTTGAGTACTGATCGGAGCCGAGGTGGCAGCGCCGCCACCCGGGATCATCACCACTACACCAGAGTCCTGAGGCACGGCTTGCGCCTGGGGCCGGGCCTGGGCAGGGCGGTTGGTAACGGTTTGGCGGAAGCCGCCGTTGGCCGAGATCCGGTCGTTGTTGGACACCGTTGTACTGGAGTCCACCACCGGAATAGAGCCCCGCTCCACGCTGGCGCAACCACCGAGCAATGCCAAAACTGTAATAGCTGGAATCAACAACTTGTTCACGTGAAACCCTCTTTGCTTAATTCATCCAGCCCTTGACCCAATCCATCACCGATTCAGCACTGGCGGGCGCACTGGCTCCGCACGCTGCACCGGGTGGTGGCTCGCTGCCGCGAATATACGGCATCTGCACCGCGCCCGGACAGTTGGCATCGGAACCCTGGCCGGTGTGCGGATCGATCCAGGCCTGGACGATATTGTCCGGCTGCGGCATGTTCAGCGGCAGTGGATCGGCCTTTTTCATGAAACTGGTCCATACCTGCAACGCGCCGGTGGCACCGGTAAACGGCGTCTTGCCGTTGTCATCACGCCCCAGCCAAACCACTGCCAGCAGGTCCTGGCTGAACCCTGCGAACCAGCTGTCCCGCGAATCGTTACTGGTACCGCTCTTGCCAGCCAGTGTCAGGTTGGCCGGCAGCACGTTGTAGGCCGAGCGCCCGGTACCTTCGCGCATCACGCGCTGCATGGCGTTCTGGATGAGGTAGATCGAGGCCGGGTCAAAGCGTTGCTGAATCTGGAACGGATAACGCTTGAGCGGTTCGCCTTCGGCCGTCAACACGCTCCGGATCCCACGCATCGGCGTATTGAAGCCACCGTTGGCCAGGGTCTGGTACATGGTCGCCACTTCCATCGGGCTCATCGCACCCGCACCCAACAGCATCGATGGGAACGCCGGGAACTCACGAGTGATGCCCAACCGGCCGAGCGTCTTGAGCACGTTCGGCACGCCCAGTTCAAGGCCGAGGCGGGAAGTCGAGATGTTGTAGGAATGCGCCAAGCCCTGGTACAGGAAAATCGTACCGTGGGAGCGACGATCAAAGTTATGCGGCGTCCACATCTGGCCATCAGCCCCTTTGACCGACAGCGGGTCATCGGACAGCCAACTGGTCAGCGTGTACTTGCTCGGTTTTTCCAGCGCGGTCAGGTACACCGCCGGCTTGACCAGCGAGCCAATCGGCCGCACCGCGTCCAGCGCCCGGTTGAACCCGGCAAAGCTGGCCTGGCGACTGCCGATCATGGCCTGGACTTCGCCGGTTTCCGGGTTGGTCACCACCATCGCAGCCTCGACGTCGTCAGAGCCTTTACGACCTGTCAGGCGTTTGAAGGTGTCATTGACCGACGCTTCGGCCTTCATCTGCAGGATCGGGTCGAAACTGGTGAAGATCCGCAGGCCTTCTTCGGTCAAGTCTTCGTCGCGGTAGTCTTCACGCAGTTGGCGTTTGACCAGGTCGATAAAGCCCGGGAAGGAGCTGTCGGCGAGCTTGCCGCGGGTGGTTACACCCAGTGGCATTTTCTTCGCGGCGGCCACTTGTTCAGGGGTGGCGACACCTTGCTGCTCAAGTACATCCAGCACCAGGTTACGGCGCTCCAGCGCCCGCTCCGGGTTGCGACGCGGGTTGTAGTAGGACGGCCCCTTGACCATGCCCACCAGCAGCGCCACCTGGTGCAACTTCAGCTCGGACAACGGCTGGCCGAAGAAGAACTGGCTGGCCAGACCAAAACCGTGGACGGCACGCTGACCGTCCTGGCCAACGAATACTTCATTGAGGTACGCCTCAAGAATTTCCTGCTTGCTGTAGTGCAGCTCCAGCAGCATCGCCATCATGGCTTCGGTCAGCTTGCGGGTCAGGCTGCGCTCGTTGGTCAGGTAGAAGTTCTTGACCAATTGCTGTGTCAGCGTACTGCCGCCCTGGGTCATCTTGCCGCCCGAGGTGTTGACCCAGATGGCGCGCGCGATGGACTTCGGTGATACGCCCCAGTGGCTGTAGAAATCCCGGTCTTCGACGGCGATCAGAGTATCCAGCAGGTAAGGCGGCACCTGATCGATCTTGATCAGGATGCGGTCTTCCAGGTTTTTCGGATAAATCCCACCGATCATTAAGGGTTCCAGGCGCACCACCGGCAACTTCGAGCCGTTGAGCGAGGACAGTTCGGCTACGTAGTCGCCAGAGAAACGCACGCGCACCGGCTGGGGTTTTTCCAGGCCTTCATAGAACTGGAAGCCGCGGGTGTTCAAGTCAACCGTGTTGCCGCTGACGGCAGCGGCGCCGGGGCCATTGCTCACGGGTTCGCGGCGATAGCCCAGGGCATCGAGCTCGGTAAGGAAGTCATCCTTGCTCAGCTTCTGGCCGCTGAACAGTTCCAGCGGGCGCGCGTAGACCTTGGCCGGAATGGTCCAGCGCTTGCCGGAGAACTTCTCCTGGACCACGGCATCGAGGTAAACCGCGAAGCCGGCGATCACGACAAGCCCTACCAGGCTGAGCTTAAGCGCCCAGCCCAGCCAAGGGCGCAGGCCGCGGGAAGGAGGTTTTTTACGGGAACGGGGAGATCGGGTACGAGTCATGGCGGCGGATTATACGCACTTTATTGATGACCAACATGAGCCGGACAGCGGTTTGCACGACCGCCTGTAGGAGCCATAATGCCCGCCATGAATTTTCCCAGACTCTGAAGGATCGCCCGTGAGCCAGTCCCTGATTGCTGCCCTGCAAAACCCGGCCCTGTTTCCCCATCCGGTGGATCAGTTCCAAGTCATCGAGACCCATATTTCCTGGGTCCTGCTCACTGGGCCCTATGCTTACAAGATGAAGAAGCCGGTGAATTTCGGTTTCCTCGATTTCACCACCCTGCAAGCCCGCGGCCACTTCTGCAATGAAGAGCTGCGCCTCAACCAGCGCCTGACCGATGATTTGTATCTTGAAGTGTTGCCGATCACCGGCAGCGCCGAGGCACCGCAGTTGGGCGGCGACGGTCCGGTGGTCGACTACATGCTGAAAATGCGCCAGTTCCCGCAAAGCCAACTGCTCAGCACTCTGCAGGCCAACGGCGAACTGACCAGCGCGCACATCGACGAAATGGCCAGGCAGATCGCGCATTTTCACCTGAATGCCCCGAAAGTGCCGGCCACTAACTCTGCTGGCACGCCGCACGATGTCATGGCACCGGTGCTGCAGAACTTCGAGCAGATCCGTCCGTTCCTCAGCGACAAGGCCGACCTGGCACAACTGGACGCCTTGCAGGCCTGGGCCGAAAGCAGTTTCGAGCGTCTCAAACCGCTGTTTGAACAACGCAAGCTCAATGGCTTCACCCGTGAATGCCACGGTGATATCCACCTGGGCAACGCCACGATGATTGATGGCCACGTGGTCATCTTCGACTGCATCGAGTTCAACGAGCCGTTCCGCTTCACCGACGTGTATGCCGACACCGGCTTTTTGGCGATGGACCTGGAAGACCGCGGCCTCAAGAGCCTGGCACGACGCTTCATCAGCCAGTACCTGGAGCTGACCGGCGACTATCAAGGCCTGGAAGTACTGAACTTCTATAAAGCCTACCGCGCGCTGGTACGCGCGAAGATCGCGCTGTTCAGCATGCCTTCCGAGGCGGACGCGGTGCAGCGCGCTACCACCCTGCGCCAGTACCGCAACTACGCCAACCTGGCAGAAAGCTACAGCACCATCCCATCGCGCTTCCTGGCCATCACCCATGGCGTATCGGCCGTTGGCAAAAGCCATGTATCCATGCGCCTCGTAGAAGCATTGGGGGCGATTCGCCTGCGTTCGGACGTAGAGCGCAAGCGCCTGTTCGGCGAGCAGAAGGTCGAGAACACGCCGCAGGCCGGGATCTACGCCGCAGACGCCAGCGCCGCGACCTACGCGCGCCTGAACGAAATCGCCGACACCGTACTGCGCGCCGGTTTCCCGGTGGTATTGGACGCGACCTTCCTCAAGCGAGAACAACGCGACGCGGCGGCCAAGATCGCCGAGGCCACCGGCGCGCCATTCCTGATCCTTGACTGCAATGCGCCACAGGCGGTAATCGCCGCTTGGCTGGCACAACGTCAGGCGGACAAGAACGACCCTTCCGACGCCACCCTGGCCATCATCGAAGAACAGCAGGCCACCCGTGACCCGCTCAGCGCCGAGGAGTTGCTGCTCAGCAAGCGCGTGGAGACCAATGAAAGCGGGACCCTGGACGCATTGGTGGCACATATTCGCCAGCGCCTGCCGGGGCTGTAAGAAATATTTCTTGGTCGTGCAGCCTTCCGGGGCTCACGGCCGAGAAATAGTGGCACTATAATGGCGCCATAATTCCAACACGGGAGTCGCCATTGTGAGCCAGCCGAAGCTACTTGATACCCCGCTGTACGCGCTTCTGCATAAAGATGATATCCGCGGCTTCAACCAGGAGCGTCCGAAAGACGGCACCATCGATATGCGCGGTGGCGACTTTCGCGGCCTGGACCTGCGCGACCTGAATGCCGAGGGCGTGGATTTCACCGACGCTTATTTCCGCTCCGCCGACTTGCGCGGCCTGGATTTGCGCGACTGCCCACTGGAAGGCGCGAGCCTGGCGCATGCCCAGATCTCCGGCACTTATTTCCCCCCTGAGTTAAGCGCCGATGAGATCCTGATGTCCGTCAATTTCGGCACACGCCTGCGCTACCGCACTCGCTAAACCGCTACATCGGCTCCCGGCTACGCACAGGGCGTACCGGGGGCTTGACCCTTTCCTACGCTAAAACCCCCGCCTGCCTTAGAAGCTTTTAGGTCGTTGCCGACCAAAGAACTACGCTTTTCCTACTGAGCGCTACACTCCTTTCAGGCTTGCCTGGTCACGATACCCACCGAACCATTCGGCCGTCGCAAGGAGGCTTGATGAATGATGAGCTGCAACACCTGAAAAACCTTGGCAAGACGTCGGCGCAATGGCTGCATGCGGTGGGCATCCACAGTGCGTCCGACCTACGCCGCCTGGGGGCAGTCGACGCGTACCGTGCCGTACGCACCCGCGGTTTCAGGGCATCCAAAGTGTTGTTGTATGCCATTGAAGGCGCGCTGATGGATGTGCACTGGAATGACATTCCCGTTGAACGCAAGGAAGCTTTAAATCGTCAATTGGACGCTCTGACCGCACGCCAAAAGAATTGAGACGCCAACTTGCACCCGCGTTTACGGGGATTCCAAGCAGAAGTTTGAGGAAATTCGAAGAGGCCGCAAAAACAAATGTTGACTCTCAAATGAGAATCGTTATGATTATCACAACTGGTCGCGAGATCAGCCGATAACTGAAAGACCATTGGTTCGGACTCTCAGATTATCTCCTCATCAGGCTAATCACGGTTATTTGACCCGGCTCTTGCCGGGTCTTTTTTTGCCCATAAAAAACTGCGGCGATTTTCAGCGGGCAATGATCAACGGATGGCCGCGCTCCGGATGCGGCTGCACCAACACATCCAGCCCGAATACCGCCCTCAGCGGCTCAGGCCGCAACACCTGTGCCGGTGTGTCCAACGCATGGGGCCGGCCATCCTCCAGTAACAGGATGCGATCACAGTAGCGCGCCGCCAGGTTCAGGTCGTGAAGGATCACCAGCACCGCCGCGCCACGGTCGGCAAAGCGCCGGATCGCCTGCAAGGTGGTGTGCTGGTGCAGCGGGTCAAGCATTGATGTCGGCTCATCCAGCAACAAGGTCTGCCCCGCTTCACCCGGCCATAGCTGCGCCAGCACCCGTGCGAGGTGCACACGCTGCCGCTCGCCGCCCGACAACGCCAGATAGCTGCGCCCGCTCAAGTGGCCGACGTCGGCAGCCTGCAAGGCAGCATTGATGATTTCATCGTCACGCACCCGGCCCGTCTGATGAGGCAAGCGCCCCATGCCCACCACCTCTTCGACGCGAAAGGCAAAGTCCAGGGTCGAGGTCTGCGGCAACACCGCCAGGCGCTGGGCACGCTGCGCTCCGCCCCAGTCTTTCAACTCACGCTGATCCAGCCACACACGGCCTTGGTCGGGCTGCAACTCGCCGCATAACGCACCGAGCAATGTACTTTTTCCCGCGCCGTTGGGGCCCAATACGCCGAGCACTTCTCCTGGCAGCAGGTCCAGGGTGATGTCCGCCAGCACAGTTTTGCGCCCACGGCGGATCTGCAGGTCTTCTACTCGCAGCATCAGGCGCGCCCTCGTAACAACAGGTAGAGGAAAAACGGCGCACCGATAAACGCGGTAACAATGCCGATCGGTAATTCCGCCGGCGCCAAGGCCAGGCGCGCCACCAGATCGGCAAACAACAGCAAACTCGCCCCCGCCAGCACCGAGGCTGGCAGCAGCACCCGATGATCCGGCCCCGCCAGCAGGCGTACCAGATGCGGCACCACCAGCCCGACAAAGCCGATCATCCCCGCAGCCGCCACGGCCGCGCCCACGCCCAGCGCGGTGCAGAACACCAGTTCGCGCTTGAGGCCTTCAACATCAATGCCCAAGTGACTGGCTTCCGACTCACCCAGCAGGAGTGCATTCAGCGCCTTGGCCCGGCGCGGCAGCCACAGTGCTACGCCGGCGCTGACCAGCAGCAGCGGCCATAAGCGCGAGTAGCTGGCGCCATTCAGGCTGCCCAGGTTCCAGAACGTCAGGGTGCGCAAGGTAGCGTCATCTGCCAGGTAGGTGAACAGGCCCACCGCCGAACTGGCGAGCGCCGTCAGGGCGATACCCGCCAGCAACATGGTCGCGACGTTGGTTTGGCCGTTGCGCCGCCCCAGGCGATAGACCAGCGCTGTTACCCCCAAACCGCCGAGGAAGGCACACAACGACAGCAGATAAGGCCCGAGTGCATCCGGCAAACCGCCAAAAAACGAACCACCGACAATCGCAATCGCCGCGCCCAACGCCGCACCGCTGGAAACCCCGACCAACCCGGGATCAGCCAAGGGGTTGCGAAACAGCCCCTGCATTGCAACGCCGGAAAGTGCCAGAACCCCACCGACGGCCAATCCCAGCAACGTACGCGGCAGGCGAATCTGCCCGAGGATCAACTCCGCCTGCTCCAGGCCTTGGGCCTCGATTGGCACACCCATCAAGCGTAAGGCTGCCCGCAGTGTGTCCATTAACGGCAGACTCACCGGCCCCAGGGCCAATGACAACCAGATCGCCAATACACACAGCAGACTCAAGCCGATAAACAGGGTTCGCGGTTTAACCAGAGTGGTCATGGGGCGGTATTAGCCTGAGACGGATAGAACCCGGCAGACAGCCTCACCAGGCTTTGCGGCAAGCGCGGCCCAAGCCCACCCACCAGCAGCGTTGGGTCCAACTCATAGACGCGTCCATTCTTGGCCGCTGGCGTCGAAGCCAGGATCGGGTTTTCCTTGAACAACGCGGCGCGGGCCGCATCCCCGGTCAAAGCGCGATCGGCAAACACCAGCACCTCAGGATTGAGCCCCGCCAGCGACTCTACGGAAAACGGCTTGTAACCATCGTGGGTCGCCAGGTTGTGGCCGCCGGCCTGCTGCAACATCCAGTCAGCCGCCGTGTCTTTGCCCGCAATCAGCGGTTTGCCGCCGGCATGTCCCAGCAGCAACAGCACTCCAGGCGCCTTTTGAGTGGCCTGGGCCTTGGCCACCCAGTTCTTTTGGTGGTCAAGTTGTTGCTGATAGTCACTGAACAGTTCTGCAGCCTTCGCTTCGTTACCCAGCAGCTTGCCCAAATGCTGAAGGTTGCCCTGCAGCGTCGGCAGATCCGGCTCAGCTGAAAACAGCTCCACTTTCACACCGGCATTGCGGATTTGCGCCAACACCGGTGGCGGTCCCATTTCCTCGGTGCCCACCAGGATTTGCGGGCGCAGGCTCAGAATGCCTTCCGCCGACAACTGACGCTGGTAACCAATGCTCGGCAACGCCTTGAGGGATTCCGGATGCTGGCTGGTGGTATCCACGCCCACCAGCTTTGACTCACCGCCCAGGGCCGTCACCCATTCCGACAACGCACCACCGGCGCTGACCCAGCGTTGTGGCAGTTCAGAGGCCTGGGCCCCAGCGTTGACCAGCAGTCCGACAACGAGCGCGATAGCACTGGCACTCAGGCGCATAAAAGGGTTTCCTTCCAAGGGGTGAGCCCGCTGAAACACTCGCAATGTGACAGATCAAGGCTGCCCGACATCGTACAGAGCGCCCAGTCAGCTTACGGGCGAAGCCGGCATTTGATAATTGTTTGCATTTGCACGTCAAGCACCGGGCTCTGCGGCAAAAACCAGGATAGCCTTGCAGCCCGCAAACGGCGGCACTTAAGGATCGATATGAAGTTTCTCTGCGCCTCCAGCGAACTCGCACCCAACGCCAGCCTCGGTTTCGATATCGACGGCCGCAAGCTGTTTGCCGTGCGCCGCGAAGGCATTGCCTACTTCTATATCAACCGCTGCCCACATCGCGGGGTGCCGCTGGAATGGCAGCCGCACCAGTTTCTCGACCCCAGCGCCAGCCTGATCCAGTGCGCCACCCATGGCGCGCTGTTCCTGATCGAAAGCGGTGAGTGCGTCGCCGGCCCTTGCGCCGGCCAGAGCCTGACAGCCCTGCCCGGCCGCGAGGACGAACAAGGCCTGTGGGTACAACTCTAGTCGCCGAGCAATACTTCCAGCCGGCGATCGACGCAGATTTCCTCTGACGTCACTCGCACGCCATAGGCCAGCACCTCGACGCCCGCCGCCTTGGCCTCACGCAACGCTGCCGCATAACCGGCATCAATTTCTTCGGCAGGACGCACCGCATCGATCCCCGAGAGGTTGACGCAGTACAACTGCACTGCCCGTACACCCTCACGCGCCAGATGCGCCAGCTCACGCAGATGCTTGGCACCGCGCTGGGTCACGGCATCGGGAAACGCCGCCGTCGAGGTCCCGTCAAACCCGAGGGTGACGCTTTTGACTTCGACATATGCCGCGCCCGCCGGGTAGTCCAGGCGGAAATCGATCCTGCTGTTTTCCTGGCCGTAGGCGACTTCGCGTTTCAAGGCAGTAAAGCCATTGAGCTCGGTGATAACCCCCGCGCGCAGCGCTTCTTCAACCAACTGATTGGCCCGCGCCGTGTTCACACACGCCAGGCGCCCTTGTGGGGTTTCGCTGATTTCCCAGGTGCCTGGCAGCTTGCGCTTGGGGTCATTGGAGCGGCTGAACCAGACCTGGCCACCTTCCACCATGCAGTTGAACATCGAGCCGGTGTTCGGGCAGTGAATGGTCAACAACTCGCCGGTAACGGTTTCGATATCCGCGAGAAAACGCTTGTAGCGGCGGATCAGCCGGCCTTCTTCAAGGGGAGGATTAAAGCGCATCAGCCTTGCCAACTCCGCAGGCCGCGGGCAATCCGTTCAACGGCTTGCTGTAGGCGATCAAGGTTTTGCGTGTAGGCAAAACGCACATGGTGACCGGCTTGATAACGGCCGAAATCCAGGCCCGGCGTGAACGCAACGTGCTCGGTTTCGAGGAAGTGCCGGCAGAACGCGAAGGCATCGCCGCCGAATGCGCTGATATCGGCATACAGGTAGAACGCGCCTTCCGGCTCCACGGCAATACCGAAACCCAACTCGCGCAGGGCTGGCAGCAGGAAGTCGCGACGCCGGCCAAACTCGGCCCGGCGGTCTTCAAGAATGTTCAATGTTTGCGGGGTAAAGCAGGCCAGGGCCGCATGCTGGGCCATGCTCGGCGCGCTGATGTAGAGATTCTGCGCCAGCTTCTCCAGCTCACCCACCGCAGCAGGCGGCGCCACCAGCCAGCCCAGGCGCCAGCCGGTCATTCCGAAATACTTCGAAAAACTATTTAGAACGAAGGCTTCATCGTCGACTTCCAGCACGCTGGCGGCATCGGTGCCATAGGTCAGGCCGTGGTAGATCTCATCCACCACCAAATGCCCATTGCGCGCCTTGATGGCGCTCGACAACCCCGCCAACTCGTCCCGCGTCAGGATGGTGCCAGTAGGGTTGGCAGGCGACGCGACCAACGCGCCCACGCTGTCCTGATTCCAATGGCGCGCCACCAGGTCGGCGGTCAGTTGATAACGCACCTCGGGGCCGACCGGGACCAGTTGGGCCGCGCCCTCCACCAGCCGCAGGAAGTGGCGGTTGCAGGGGTAGCCTGGGTCTGCCAGCAGCCAGTGCTTGCCGGGGTCCACCAGCAGGCTGCTCGCCAGCAACAAGGCTCCCGAGCCGCCGGGTGTAATCAGAATTCGCTCGGGATCGATGCTCAACCCGTAGCGCTGCTGGTAGAAACCGCTGATGGCTTGCCGCAACTCCGGTAGCCCGCGGGCCGCGGTATAGCGGGTCTTGCCATTGGCCAGCGCCGCCTGCCCGGCCTTGATGATGGGTTCGGCGGTGGTGAAGTCCGGCTCGCCGATTTCCAGGTGAATCACGTCGTGACCGGCGGCCTGCAATTCATTGGCCCGCGCCAGCAACGCCATGACATGGAAAGGTTCGATAGCGCGGCTGCGCGCACTGTAGGGCTGAGCCATTAGCCTTCCTTAACTCTGAGGACAAACCCCGATTCTACCCAACCCGCCGCGCAAAACCTGCTCTATTGCCCCAAGACATGTAGCAAGCACGGCAAGCAACTACCTGCAAAACAGCTAAAATCAACATTCGAGACCGTACAAGCCCGCCCTGCTGGGGCCTGCGGCGGTTTGCAAGCCAAAGGAGACGGTGCCTCGACAACCGGGAGTGGCGCACCCCGAATCTATCTGGTAAGTTCGCCCGCTTGCAGCCGCAGGGCCGGCAGGTGTCGGTGATGTTGCAATCCTGCGCAATGGATTAGAAGAGTGAGAGGCGGTCCATTCATGCCCACCCAAGCAAAGCAACAGAGCATCAGCGGCTTCCAACCCTACGTCGAGGCGAAGGGTGAGGAATACATGGGCAAGCCCATGCGCGAACACTTCTCCAAGATCCTGAAGCAGTGGAAACAGGACTTGATGCAAGAGGTTGACCGTACCGTTGACCATATGAAGGACGAAGCGGCCAACTTCCCGGACCCGGCAGACCGTGCCAGCCAGGAAGAAGAGTTCGCCCTTGAACTGCGCGCCCGTGATCGCGAGCGCAAGCTGATCAAGAAGATCGACAAGACCCTGCAACTCATCGAAGACGAAGAGTACGGCTGGTGCGAGTCCTGCGGCGTCGAGATTGGTATTCGCCGCCTGGAAGCGCGTCCTACCGCCGACCTGTGCGTGGACTGCAAGACCTTGGCTGAAATCAAGGAAAAACAGGTCGGCAAGTAATCATTGCCGGGCTGAACAAATGGGGCGTGCGAACGCCCCATTTTTGTTTCTGGCGTTTGCTGGTTTTCCAGTAATATCCGGCCCATGACAGCCTCCTCCTATATCGGGCGTTTCGCCCCCACGCCCAGCGGACACCTGCACTTCGGTTCCCTGGTCGCCGCCCTCGCCTCCTACCTCGACGCCCGTGCCAACCAAGGCCGCTGGCTGATGCGCATGGAAGACCTCGACCCGCCACGGGAAGAGCCCGGCGCCCAGGCCGCCATCCTGAATGCCCTGGAACGCTATGGTTTTGAATGGGACGGGGAGTTGGTCCGACAAAGCGAGCGGCACGATGCCTACGCCGAAGTGCTCAACCGCCTGTTCAATCACGGCCTGGCCTACGCCTGCACCTGTTCGCGCAAACAACTGGAACCCTACAACGGGATTTATCCCGGCCTGTGCCGCAATGCCGGGCATGACCAGCAAGATTCTGCCATTCGTCTGCGGGTGCCGGAGTTGGAGTACCACTTTACCGACCGCGTACAAGGCGAATTCCGACAGCATCTGGGTCGCGACGTAGGCGACTTCATCATCCGCCGTC
This sequence comes from Pseudomonas sp. D8002, assembly GCF_013385695.1. Lineage (NCBI taxonomy): Bacteria > Pseudomonadati > Pseudomonadota > Gammaproteobacteria > Pseudomonadales > Pseudomonadaceae > Pseudomonas > Pseudomonas sp. D8002. The sequence goes on along the minus strand of NZ_JACAPM010000035.1, from coordinate 118,846 downwards.
GCGACGGCCTGTATGCCTACCAATTGGCGGTAGTCCTCGATGATGCCTGGCAAGGTGTGACCGACATCGTGCGTGGCGCCGACCTGCTCGACTCCACGCCACGCCAACTGTATCTGCAAGAATTGCTGGGCCTGCGCCAACCGCGTTACCTGCATGTGCCGCTGATCATCCAGCCGGACGGTAACAAGCTGGGCAAATCCTACCGCTCACCGCCCTTGACCACTGACCAGGCCACGCCTTTGCTGTTAAGAGCACTGCGCGCCCTGGGCCAGCCGGCGGGCGACGAACTGCACCACGCCAGCCCACGGGAACTGCTGGATTGGGGCATTCAACACTGGGATGCCACACAGATCCCGCGCACACTCACGCTGGCCGAAGCGCAATTGCGCTGAAGGCGCTTGCAGCTTGCGAGCCATCCGTTACCATCGCCGCAGTTTTTCAATCAGAGGCCAACATGTATATCTATCGATTGGTCCTGCTGCTGGTCGTCGGGATCTACCTGTTTTCTCCCGCCATCATGGATTGGTGGATCGACGCCACAGGCGCCTGGTACCGGCCCTATCTGCTTTGGCTGATTCTGATCGTCGTGACTTTCATCCTGCAGAGCCAAAAAGATGCCGATGAGCTTTAGCCTGACCGAGATGCTGCTGATCAGCGCCGCCTACCTGGCCGCGTTGTTCGGGGTAGCCTGGATCAGTGAGCGCGGGATGATTCCACGGGCGATCATTCGCCATCCGTTGACCTACACCTTGTCGTTGGGCGTGTACGCGAGTGCCTGGGCGTTTTATGGCACCGTGGGCCTGGCCTATCAGTATGGATACGGCTTTCTTTCGAGTTATCTCGGGGTGTCCGGCGCGTTTTTGCTGGCGCCGGTGCTGTTGTATCCGATCCTGAAAATCACCCGCACCTATCAGTTGTCGTCCCTGGCCGACCTGTTTGCGTTCCGTTTTCGCAGTACCTGGGCCGGTGCACTGACCACGATTTTCATGCTGATCGGCGTGCTGCCGTTGCTGGCATTGCAGATCCAGGCCGTGGCCGACTCCATCAGCATCCTCACCCGCGAACCGGTGCAACACCGCGTGGCATTGAGCTTCTGCGCACTGATCACTCTGTTCACGATTTTCTTCGGCTCACGGCATATCGCCACCCGTGAAAAACATGAAGGACTGGTGTTTGCGATCGCGTTTGAATCGGTGATCAAGCTGATCGCCATCGGCGGCGTCGGTCTGTACGCGTTGTATGGCGTATTCGACGGCCCGCAACAGCTGGAACTGTGGCTGCTGCAAAACCAGACCGCCCTGGCCGCACTGCACACGCCGTTGCAGGAAGGCCCATGGCGCACGCTGCTTTTGGTGTTCTTCGCCTCGGCGATTGTGATGCCGCACATGTACCACATGACCTTCACCGAAAACCTCAACCCGCGCTCGCTGGTCAGCGCCAGCTGGGGCTTGCCGCTGTTCCTGCTGTTGATGAGCCTGGCGGTGCCGCTGATCCTGTGGGCCGGCCTGAAACTTGGCGCCACCACCAATCCCGAATACTTCACGCTGGGCGTGGGCATTGCAGCCAACAGCAAATCCCTCGCATTGCTGGCCTATGTCGGCGGATTATCGGCCTCCAGCGGGCTGATCATCGTCAGTACCCTGGCGCTGTCGGGGATGGCGCTGAATCACCTGGTGCTGCCGCTCTACCAGCCGCCGGCCGAAGGCAATATCTACCGCTGGCTGAAATGGACCCGCCGGGCCCTGATCGTCGCGATCATCATGGCCGGCTATGGCTTCTACCTGTTGCTGGGTGCAGAACAGGACCTGGCCAACCTGGGCATCGTTGCCTTCGTTGCCACCTTGCAGTTCCTGCCGGGCGTGCTGTCGGTGCTGTACTGGCCGACCGCCAACCGCCGAGGCTTTATCGCCGGTTTGCTCGCCGGGATCCTGGTATGGACCGTGACCATGCTGCTGCCGCTGGTGGGCAACCTGCAGGGCTTCTACATCCCGCTGCTGAACATGATCTACGTGCTGGATGACACCAGTTGGCACATGGCGGCAATTGCCTCGCTGGCGGCCAACGTGCTGATGTTCACCCTGATCTCGCTGTTCACCAACGCCAGCCCCGAAGAAACCAGCGCTGCCGAAGCCTGCGCAGTGGACAACGTCCGTCGCCCGCAACGCCGCGAACTGCACGCGGCCTCACCCCAGGAATTCGCCACGCAACTGGCCAAGCCGCTGGGCGCCAAGGCCGCACAAAAGGAAGTCGAGCAGGCCCTGCGCGATCTCTACTTGCCGTTCGACGAGCGCCGGCCTTATGCCCTGCGCCGCCTGCGGGACCGTATCGAAGCCAACCTTTCCGGCCTGATGGGCCCGAGCGTGTCCCAGGACATGGTCGAGACCTTCCTGCCCTACAAGGCCGGCGGCGAAAACTACGTGACCGAAGACATCCACTTCATCGAGAGCCGCCTGGAGGATTACCACTCCCGCCTCACCGGCCTTGCCGCCGAACTCGACGCCCTGCGCCGCTATCACCGCCAGACGTTGCAGGAATTGCCGATGGGCGTCTGCTCCCTGGCCAAGGATCAAGAGATCCTGATGTGGAACAAGGCCATGGAAGAGCTTACCGGCATCGCCGCCCAACGTGTGGTGGGCTCGCGCCTGAACACCATTGGCGACCCGTGGAAAGAATTGCTCCAGGGCTTCATCAACCTGCCCGACGAACACTTGCACAAACAGCACCTGGCGCTGGATGGCCAGACCCGCTGGCTCAACCTGCACAAGGCCGCCATCGACGAGCCACTGGCGCCCGGCAACAGCGGCCTGGTGCTGCTGGTGGAAGACCTGACCGAAACCCAGATGCTCGAAGACAAGCTGGTGCACTCCGAGCGCCTGGCCAGCATCGGGCGCCTGGCCGCGGGTGTGGCCCATGAAATCGGCAATCCGATCACCGGTATCGCCTGCCTCGCGCAAAACCTGCGGGAAGAGCGCGAAGAAGACGGCGAAATCATCGAAATCAGCGGGCAGATTCTCGAGCAGACCAAGCGTGTTTCGCGCATCGTGCAGTCGCTGATGAGCTTTGCCCACGCGGGCGCCCATCAGAATCACGACGAAGCGGTGTGCCTGGCCGAAGTGGCCCAGGATGCCATTGGGCTGCTGGCCTTGAACCGGCGCAATTTCGAAGTACAGTTCTTCAACCTGTGCGACCCGGAACACTGGGTCGACGGTGATTCACAACGCCTGGCCCAAGTGCTGATCAACCTGCTGTCCAACGCCCGCGACGCATCGCCGGCCGGCAGCGCAGTACGGGTCAAGAGCGAGGCTTTCGAGCACACGGTCGATCTGATCGTCGAGGACGAAGGCAGCGGCATTCCACAGAACATCATGGATCGATTGTTCGAACCCTTCTTCACCACCAAGGATCCGGGTGAAGGTACCGGTCTGGGCCTTGCACTGGTCTATTCCATCGTTGAAGAGCATTATGGACAAATCACCATCGACAGCCCGGCTGACACCGAAAGCCAACGCGGCACCCGTATTCGGGTGACCTTGCCGCGTCATGTCGAAGCGACGTCCGCTGTGAACTGAGACCGTCGAGAGAGTTGAATCAATGCCGCACATTTTGATCGTCGAAGACGAAACCATTATCCGCTCTGCCTTGCGTCGCCTGCTTGAACGTAATCAGTACCAGGTCAGCGAAGCCGGCTCGGTGCAGGAAGCCCAAGAGCGTTTCAGCATTCCCACGTTCGACCTGATCGTCAGTGACCTGCGTTTGCCAGGCGCCCCCGGCACCGAGCTGATCAAGCTCGGCCAAGGCACTCCGGTGCTGATCATGACCAGCTACGCCAGCCTGCGCTCGGCCGTGGACTCCATGAAGATGGGCGCGGTGGACTACATCGCCAAGCCCTTCGACCATGACGAAATGCTCCAGGCCGTAGCGCGCATCCTGCGTGACCGTCAATCGGCCAGCAGCGCACCGGCTGAACGCCCGGCAGCGGGCAAGGCCGCCAATGGTTCTGAAAAACCCGGTATTGACAACAGTAACGGCGAAATCGGCATCATCGGCTCCTGCCCACCCATGCAGGACCTGTACAGCAAGATCCGCAAAGTGGCGCCAACCGACTCCAATGTACTGATCCAGGGCGAGTCCGGTACCGGTAAAGAACTGGTGGCCCGTGCCCTGCACAACCTGTCCAAGCGCGCCAAGGCACCGATGATCTCGGTGAACTGCGCGGCGATCCCCGAATCCCTGATCGAATCCGAATTGTTCGGCCATGAAAAAGGCGCCTTTACCGGCGCCAGTGCTGGCCGTGCGGGTTTGGTTGAAGCCGCCGACGGCGGCACGCTGTTCCTCGACGAGATTGGCGAACTGCCGCTGGAAGCCCAGGCACGCTTGCTGCGGGTACTCCAGGAAGGCGAAATACGTCGCGTCGGTTCGGTACAGTCGCAAAAGGTCGACGTACGACTGATTGCGGCCACTCACCGTGACCTGAAGAGCCTGGCCAAGATTGGCCAGTTCCGTGAAGACCTTTATTACCGTCTGCACGTGATCGCACTCAAACTGCCGGCCCTGCGTGAGCGCGGCGCCGACGTCAACGAAATCGCCACGGCCTTCCTGGCGCGCCAGAGTGCGCGAATCAACCGTACCGACCTGAAGTTTGCTGCCGATGCCGAGCAGGCGATTCGTCACTACTCCTGGCCGGGTAACGTGCGGGAGCTGGAAAACGCGGTAGAGCGTGCGGTGATTCTGTCGGAGAGCCCGGAAATTTCCGCCGAGCTGCTGGGGATCGATATCGAGCTCAGCGACCTGGATGATGATGACTTCATCGGTTTGCCACCGCAGCAAGGTGGCGGCAGTAATAACAGCCACGAGCCGACAGAAGATTTGTCACTGGAAGATTACTTCCAGCATTTCGTGCTGGAGCACCAGGACCACATGACCGAGACCGAACTGGCGCGCAAACTGGGCGTCAGCCGTAAATGCCTGTGGGAACGGCGCCAGCGCCTGGGTATCCCGCGGCGCAAGACCGGGGTTGCCAGCGAAAGCTGAGTGGGTTGCCCCCACAGGTAACACCCTCAGATGTGAAAAAACTGTTACCGCTGATTTTTCACGTAACAAAAGCCGGGGCTTACGGTAACGAAGCCCCGGCTTTTTTTCGCCTTCAAAAAACCTGAAAACGCCCCGAACCCCTTATTTTGCTGGGCCTCGCAAAAGTTGGCACGCACCCTGCTATATGCTTAGTACAAAAACAATAACAAGCAAATGTACAAGACAATAAAAATAAGACGAATCGACTCACGCATAACAAAAACAACACGGCGGAGGCGCAGCTAACTGATTCTTTTGGAGAGGCGTTGCATTTGGGGCTTGCCCCGCAACCAGGCCGAGAACAACAAAAACTGCCCTAAGGCAGAGCCTGAACTGGTTGGATCGTAGATCAGCAACACAGCGACCAAAGCAATCCGTTTGCTCTTGGCTCCCGATTGGGAGTGTCATGAAGGTGAAGCTTCATGGCGAGGGCGATCAACAAAAACAAGAAGCCCGAAACCAATAATAAAAATAGAGCACGCAACTACTTCTGGGGGAGCTTCGGCTCCCCTTGTAGTTTCTGCGATTTGGCACTTGCCACCCTTCTTTTAAGCTTCTGGCTCAAGCCTTGCAGCTAGTTCCTACACCATCCCCTGACTAAATGCTAGAATCCCGGCCCATCATGCGGTCATTCTTCGTTATGGCCGAACATTCCTTCAAACAGTGCATCCCATGCTGAAGAAGTTGTTCCAGTCATTCCGTTCTCCCTTGCGTCGTACGCAACACAAACGCAGCACGCCTGAAGTGCTCAATAGCAGCCAGCATTCGCTGCAACGCGCCCAGTTCAGCCGTTATGCGGTGAACATCGTCGAACGTTTGCAGAACGCCGGCTACCAGGCCTACCTGGTTGGCGGTTGCGTGCGCGACATGTTGCTCAATATCACTCCCAAGGATTTCGACGTCGCCACCAGCGCCACGCCGGAACAAGTGCGTGCCGAATTCCGCAATGCGCGGATCATCGGCCGGCGCTTCAAGTTGGTGCACATCCACTTTGGTCGCGAGATCATCGAGGTCGCGACCTTCCGCGCCAACCATCCGCAAAACGATGAAGAAGAAGACACTAACCAGTCTTCCCGCAACGAAAGCGGGCGCATCCTGCGGGACAACGTCTACGGCACCCTGGAAGAAGACGCGCAGCGCCGCGACTTCACCATCAATGCCCTGTATTACGATCCGGTCAGTGAGCGCATCCTCGATTACGCCAATGGCGTACACGACATCCGCAACAACCTGCTGCGCCTGATCGGCGACCCGACGCAACGCTACCAGGAAGACCCGGTGCGCATGCTGCGGGCCGTGCGTTTCGCCGCCAAGCTGAACTTCGGCATCGAGAAGCACACGGCCGCGCCGATTCGCGACCTGGCGCCGATGCTGCGGGAAATTCCCTCGGCCCGGTTGTTCGAAGAGGTGCTCAAGCTGTTCCTCTCCGGCTATGCTGCCGACACCTTCGAAATGCTGGTAGACCTGCAGTTGTTCGACCCACTGTTCCCGGCCAGCGCCGAAGCACTGGAGTACAACCCGACCTACACCCACACGCTGATCAGCGAAGCCTTGATCAACACCGACCTGCGCATCAAGCAGAACAAACCGGTAACCCCGGCGTTCCTGTTTGCCGCCCTGTTGTGGCCAGCGCTTCCAAAACGCGTCATGCGCTTGCAAGACCGTGGCATGCCGGCAATTCCGGCCATGCAGGAAGCCGCTCACGAGCTGATCGCCGAGCAATGCCAGCGCATCGCTATCCCGAAACGCTTCACCATGCCGATCCGCGAGATCTGGGACATGCAGGAGCGCCTGCCACGCCGCAGCGGCAAACGCGCCGATCTGCTGCTGGACAACCCGCGCTTCCGTGCCGGCTATGACTTCCTGCTGCTGCGCGAAAGCGCCGGCGAACAGACCGACGGCCTGGGCGAATGGTGGACCGACTACCAGGACGCCAACGACAGCCAGCGCCGCGAGATGATCAAAGAGCTCAGCAGCAAAGGCGAAGCCACCGGCGATGGTCCGAAAAAACGTCGCCGCAGCAGTGGCAGCAAGCGCAAACGCAGCGCTGGCGATTCATCGAGCGCGTCGGGCGAGTAAGCACGTGGAACGTATCTACGTCGGCATGGGCAGCAACCTGGCTGCCCCTGAGCAACAATTGCGCGACGCCATCGAGGCCCTCGCGCAATTGCCGGACACCACGCTGGCGGGCGTCTCCGCCTTCTATCAAAGTGATTCCCTGCTCCCGGGCCAGCCGCGCTATACCAATGCGGTCGCGGCCCTGGACAGCGCCCTGGCACCACTGGAACTGCTCGATGCGCTGCAAGCCATCGAGAATGACCAGGGCCGCGAGCGTCTTGAGCGTTGGGGCCCGCGCACCCTGGACCTGGATATCCTGGTGTTTGGCGACCGGCTGATCGATGAGCCACGCCTGAAGGTGCCGCACTATCAAATGCACCTGCGGGCGTTCGTGCTTTACCCGCTGGCAGAACTGGCCCCTGCCAGCCTGCAACTGGCCGATGGCCGCCTGCTCGGCGACCTGCTGGATGCCTGCCCGTTTGTCGGCCTGGAACGCCTGCCTTCAAACCTGTAGGAGCGAGCTTGCTCGCGAAAAACCTGAGAACACCGCTGGGCGCCAGGCTTCCCGCGTCATCATTGACGACCTTCGCGAGCAAGCTCGCTCCTGCATTTACTACGCATCATTTACTGCTGAATCGCATCAGTAACAGCGGTAACACCACCGCCGTAACAATGCGGTAACACATCCAATTGACTTCCAGAGTCCTCCTCACGACTATAGGCGTCCCGCTGCCGCCTACCCGGCGCTAAAGGGCGCAATCCAGGCCTTATAAGCACTGATCCTTAAGAAAGTGCGCCTGTATAAACGAAGACTCACGCGCGTTACTCGCTGTTTCCAAGCGCCTGAATGAGGACCCTTTTCATGCCAAACGTTACCCTGAGCACCTTGCAGAGCCTCAAGCTCAAAGGTGAAAAGATCACCATGCTGACCTGCTACGACGCCACTTTTGCCCAGGCCAGCAGCCAGGCAGGAGTTGAAGTGTTGCTGGTGGGGGACTCCCTGGGCATGGTTCTACAAGGGAATGACAGCACCCTGCCCGTCACCAATGATGAAATCGCTTACCACACGGCCTGCGTCAAGCGCGGCAACGAAGGCGCCTTCATCATTGCCGACCTGCCCTTCATGGCCGATGCCACCATCGAACAGACCCTGACCAACAGTGCTCAACTGATGCGTGCCGGTGCACACATGATCAAGGTTGAAGGTGCCGCCTGGCTCGCCGAATCGATTCGTTTGCTGGCTGAACGCGGCGTGCCGGTTTGCGCGCACATGGGCCTGACGCCACAGTCGGTGAATATCCTCGGCGGCTACAAGGTACAAGGCCGCGGCGAAGCCCAGGCGCGCCAGATGCGGGCCGATGCCATCGCCCTTGAACAGGCCGGTGCGTGCATGATTCTGCTCGAATGCGTGCCAAGCGAGCTGGCAGCGGAAATCACCCAGGCCGTTAAAGTACCGGTGATCGGTATCGGCGCCGGTTCTGCCACAGACGGCCAGGTATTGGTACTGCATGACATGCTGGGCCTGTCCCTTACCGGCCGCGTACCCAAGTTCGTGAAGAACTTCATGGCGGGCCAGGACAGTATCCAATCAGCCCTCGCCGCCTACGTCAGCGAAGTCAAAGCCGTCACCTTCCCGGGCGCCGAACACGGATTCTCCGCATGAACACCGTCAAGACCGTGCGCGAACTGCGCGCCGCCGTCACCCATGCCCGCAGCGCGGGCAAACGCATCGGCTTCGTGCCCACCATGGGCAACCTGCACAGCGGCCATGCCACGCTGGTCACCAAGGCTGCGCAACAAGCCGACTTCGTGGTGGCGAGCATTTTCGTCAACCCGCTGCAATTTGGCGCCGGCGAAGACCTGGACAAATACCCGCGCACCCTGGCGGCCGACCAGGAGAAGCTCTTGCAAGCCGGTTGCAACCTGCTGTTCGCCCCGACCGTCGACGAAATGTACCCCGACGGCATGGCCGGCCAGACACGCGTCAGCGTGCCGCAACTGTCCGAAGGCCTGTGCGGCGCCAGCCGGCCCGGGCATTTTGAAGGCGTGGCCACGGTGGTCAGCAAGCTGTTCAACATGGTCCAGCCGGACCTGGCGATCTTTGGCCAGAAGGACTACCAGCAACTGGCGGTGATTCGCGCCATGGTCCATGACCTGAACATGCCGATCCAGATTATCGGCGAGCCGACCGTGCGCGCCGACGACGGCCTCGCGCTGTCGTCGCGCAATGGTTACCTCACCGACGAACAGCGCGCGATCGCACCGGTGCTGTACCGCAGCCTCAGCCAGATTGCCGCCGCCATTGAAGCGGGCGACCGCGACTTCGCCAAACTGCGCGCCGCACAGGTCCAGCAGATCGAAGCGGCAGGTTTTCGCATGGACTACCTGGAGGTTCGCCAGGGCCTGCACCTGCGTCCGGCCACCGCCGAAGACAAGGACCTGGTGATCCTGGTCGCCGCCTACCTGGGCGCCACCCGGCTGATCGACAACCTGCATCTGCACCTGAACTGACCCCGCCGCACACCCCGCCTGTTGCACTGCCTGGTCGGCCGGTATAAAAAAGTACCGGCCACAGCGCAGACAAAGCCAAGACAGATCGACACGCTAGGTTTAATGTATTCGCCCTACGCTCTTCGTTGGCGTTGACCGGAGCCTGTCATCTTCACAAAGACAGGACATTCCCGGCTTTCAAGTGTCCTAAAAGCAGTCCCAGCAATAAAAAGGAAACCCGCAGCGATGGCGTACTACCGCACTCCTCATGACGTTACCGCTCTGCCCGCCTGGCAAGCGCTCAATCAACATCGCCAAGCCATGCAGGATTTCAGCATGCGCGAAGCCTTTAATGCCGATCCCCAGCGCTTTACCCAGTTCACCTTGAGCAGCTGCGGACTTTTCCTCGATTATTCGAAAAACCTGATCACCAGCGAAACCCGCGACCTGCTGGTAGGCCTGGCCAAGGAAGTCGACCTTCAGGGCGCGATCAAGTCGCTGTTCAACGGCGAGCCGGTCAACTCTTCCGAAGGCCGTCCGGCGTTGCACACCGCACTGCGTCGCCCGGTGGGTGACAAGTTGTCGGTCAACGGCGTGAACATCATGCCGGACGTGCACAAGGTGCTGAACCAGATCACTGACCTGGTCGGCCGCATCCACGACGGCCTGTGGCGTGGCTACACCGAGAAGCCGATCACCGACGTGGTGAACATCGGTATCGGTGGCTCGTTCCTCGGCCCGGAGCTGGTGTCTGAAGCGCTGTTGTCCTACGCCCACAAAGGCGTGCGCTGCCATTACCTGGCAAACATCGACGGCAGCGAGTTCCACGAGCTGACCATGAAGCTGCGCGCCGAGACCACGCTGTTCATCGTCTCGTCAAAATCCTTCAACACCCTCGAAACCCTGAAAAACGCCCAGGCCGCCCGCGCCTGGTACCTGGCCCAGGGTGGCTCGGAGGCCGAGCTGTATCGCCACTTCATCGCTGTATCGAGCAACAACGCGGCGGCCGTGGCCTTCGGTATCCGCGAAGAGAACATTTTCCCGATGTGGGACTGGGTGGGCGGTCGTTACTCGCTGTGGTCGGCTATCGGCCTGCCCATCGCGCTGGCCATCGGCATGTCCAACTTCAAGGAACTGCTGTCCGGCGCCTACACCATGGACCAGCATTTCCAGACCGCTCCATTCGAGGCGAACATGCCGGTGCTGCTCGGCCTGCTGGGCGTGTGGTACGGCAACTTCTGGGGCGCGCAGAGCCACGCAATCCTGCCGTACGATCACTACCTGCGTAACATCACCAAGCACCTGCAACAGCTGGACATGGAATCCAACGGCAAGAGCGTGCGCCAGGACGGTACGCCGGTTTCCACCGACACCGGCCCGGTTATCTGGGGCGGCGTAGGCTGCAACGGCCAGCATGCTTACCACCAGCTGCTGCACCAGGGCACCCAACTGATCCCGGCCGACTTCATCGTGCCGATCGTCAGCTTCAACCCGGTCTCCGACCACCATCAGTGGCTGTACGCCAACTGCCTGTCCCAGAGCCAGGCCCTGATGCTCGGCAAGACCCGCAGCGAAGCTGAAGCCGAGCTGCGCGACAAAGGCATGGACGAGGCCGAAGTGCAGAAGCTGGCACCGCACAAGGTGATCCCGGGCAACCGTCCGAGCAACACCATTGTGGTTGAACGCATCAGCCCTCGCCGTCTTGGCGCACTGGTGGCGATGTATGAACACAAAGTGTTCGTGCAAAGCGTCATCTGGGGCATCAACGCGTTCGACCAGTGGGGCGTGGAGTTGGGCAAGGAGCTGGGCAAAGGCGTCTACAACCGCCTGACCGGCACCGAAGAACAGCCTGCGGACGACGCGTCCACCCAAGGGTTGATCAACTACTTCCGCGGCCGTCACCGCGGTTGATGGTATCAGCACTACAATGAGGGTCTGAACCTGCGGGAGCGGACCCTTGTAGGAGCTGGCTTGCCAGCGATGCAAACACCTCGGTGAAACTCACTACCGAGGTGATGCAATCGCTGGCAAGCCAGCTCCTACGAGGGTCGCAAAGCTCCCCTCTTGTCGCAAAAAACAAGAATAAGGATCCCTCATGTTCGATATCAGCACGTTCCCCGCCGCCGATGCCGTCCGCCGGGCTGCGCAACTCAGTCAAGAGGACTACCAGCGCCTCTACCGCCAATCCGTCGAGCAACCCGATACGTTCTGGGCCGAACAGGCCAAGCGTTTTCTCGACTGGACCACGCCCTGGCAGACCGTCCAGAAATCCGACATCAAGACCGGCGCCGCGCAATGGTTTGCCGGAGGCCAACTGAACGTCAGTTACAACTGCATCGACCGTCACCTCGCGCAACGCGCTGATCAGCCGGCCTTCATCTGGGAGGGCGATGATCCTGCGACGTCTTCCAAAATTACCTACCGCCAGCTCCACCAAAACGTCAGCCGCCTGGCCAACGTGCTGAAAAGCCGTGGCGTAAAGAAAGGCGACCGCGTGTGTATCTACATGCCGATGATTCCCGAGGCGGCCTACGCGATGCTGGCCTGTACGCGGATCGGTGCGGTGCATTCGGTGGTGTTTGGCGGATTCTCGCCGGACGCCCTGCGCGACCGCATTCTCGACGCCGATTGCCACACGGTGATCACCGCCGATGAAGGCGTGCGCGGCGGCAAGCCGGTGGCGCTGAAACAGAATGTCGACAAGGCTCTGGCCAGTTGCCCGGGTGTCAGCACGGTACTGGTGGTGCAGCGCACTGGCGCGGCAGTCAATTGGACTGAAGGGCGCGACCTCAAGTATCAACAGGCCCTGGATGCAGCCAGCGACGACTGCCCGCCCGAGCCGATGGATGCGGAAGACCCGCTGTTTATCCTCTACACCTCCGGCAGCACCGGCAAACCCAAAGGTGTGTTGCACACCACCGGCGGTTACCTGCTGCAGGCGGCGATGACCTTCAAGTACGTGCTCGATTACCGCGAAGGCGAAGTGTTCTGGTGCACCGCCGATGTCGGCTGGGTCACCGGCCACAGCTATATCGTGTACGGGCCACTGGCCAATGGTGCGACCTCGCTGATGTTCGAAGGCGTGCCGAGCTACCCGGACAGCTCGCGGTTCTGGCAGGTGATCGACAAACACAAGGTCAACATCTTCTACACCGCGCCGACCGCGTTACGCGCGCTGATGCGGGAAGGCCACGGCCCACTGGAAAACACTTCCCGCGCCAGCCTGCGCCTGCTGGGCAGTGTCGGCGAGCCAATCAACCCGGAAGCCTGGGACTGGTACTTCAATGCCGTGGGCGAACAACGCTGCCCGATTGTCGACACCTGGTGGCAGACCGAAACCGGCGGCATCATGCTCAGCCCGCTGGTCAGCGCCCAGCGGATCAAGCCTGGCTGCGCCACCCAGCCGATGTTTGGCGTGGTGCCGGTGCTGCTCGATGAGCAAGGCAAGGAAATCAGTGGCGCCGGCAGCGGCGTGCTGGCGATCAAATCCAGCTGGCCAGGGCAAATCCGCAGCGTGTACGGCGACCCTCAGCGGATGATCGACACCTATTTCAAACCCTATCCCGGCTACTACTTTACCGGCGACGGCGCGCGGCGCGACGAGGACGGTGACTACTGGATCACCGGGCGCATCGACGACGTGATCAACGTTTCCGGGCACCGCATCGGCACCGCCGAAGTCGAAAGCGCCCTGGTGCTGCATGATCAGGTCGCAGAAGCCGCGGTGGTCGGTTATCCACACGACGTAAAAGGCCAGGGCATCTATGCCTTCGTCACGCCCATGAATGGCGTCGAGCCCGACGACGCGCTGAAAAAGCACCTGCTGGACCTGGTCAGCAAGGAAATCGGCAGCTTCGCCAAGCCCGAACTGATTCAATGGGCGCCGGCCTTGCCGAAAACCCGCTCAGGCAAGATCATGCGGCGGATTCTGCGCAAGATTGCCTGCAACGAACTGGACAGCCTGGGAGATACATCCACACTGGCCGACCCGAGCGTGGTGGACGGCCTGATCGACAAGCGCCTCAACCGCTAGGAACCCATGGAATTCATTCGCAGCCGCATCGAAAACCAGCTGATGAGCCTGACCGGCTTGTCGCTGGGCCAACTCGACCTGGAGAACCCCAAGGGCGATCCGGGTCTCTTTGGGCCGAACTCGGTGAGCTGGAAGGTCCATGGCGACTTCAGCAGCATGTTGATCGGCGGCATCAGCGCGTTGATGTTGCAGGCATTGCACCCGCTGGCGTTGGCCGGCGTGTGGGACCACTCGAACTTTCGGCAGGACATGTTGGGGCGGTTACGACGCACCTCGCAGTTCATTTCCGGCACCACGTTTGGTTCGCGGCGTGACGCCGAATGGCTGATCGAGAAAGTGCGCACCATTCACCTGCAAGTGGTCGGCCATGCACCGGACGGTCGACCGTATGCCGCCAGTGATCCCGAGTTGCTGACCTGGGTGCATGTGGCGGAGGTCAGCAACTTTCTCGCGGCCCACCTGCGTTATCGCAACCCGGATTTATCTCTGAGGGATCAAGACCGCTACTACAGCGAAATCGCCCTGGTGGCCGAGCAATTGGGCGCGCGCCATGTGCCGCGTTCGCGCCAGGAAGTTTCCGATTACCTTGAGCGTATCCGCCCGCAACTGCTGTGTGACCAGCGCAGCCACGAAGTCCTGCGCCTGCTGCTCAACGCGCCGTCTCCCAGCACCCTGGCCAAGCCGTTTGGCTCGCTGATGATGCAGGCCGGTATCGACCTGCTGCCGGACTGGGCCAGCGACATGCTCGGGCAGAAGCAAAGCCCGATCCAGCGCCAGATGATTCGTGCCGGGGTCAGGCGCAGCGCGCCGTTGTTGCGCTGGGCCATGCGCAATGGTTCGGTGCAGCGGGCCCACAGGCGAATGGGCCTGCTGGAGCCATAACTGTTAAACTCCCGCGCCCCAATTACTCTGCAAGGCGCGCACTATGTCTTCCTTGAATCAGGCGCTGCGCGCCGCCCTCGATCATCGCCAGGACCTGCTCGCCGAGCTTCATGCACAAGGTACCGATTGCTATCGCCTGTTCCACGGCAGCCAGGAAGGCGCCGGCGGCCTGACGATCGACCGCTACGGCCCGCAACTGCTGGTGCAGAGTTTTCACCAGTCGCTGGAAAGTGACGACTTGTTGCACCTGCATCAAGCAATCAACCAGCACCTGGGGCTTGAACTGCTGCTGGTCTACAACGACCGTTCCCGGGGCAACTCGCGCATCGACCGTGAAGACACGGTGTACCGTGCCGAACCCGCAGCCCTGGAAGACCTGGTCGGCCACGAATGGGGCCTCAATTACCGCGTGCGCGGCCGCCATGCCGGGCAAGACCCGCTGTTGTTCCTGGACCTGCGCAACACCCGCGGCTGGGTCAAGGCACACAGCGCCGGCAAAAGCGTGCTGAACTTGTTTGCCTACACCTGCGGCGTAGGCCTGAGTGCTGCTGCCGGTGGCGCTCGTGAGGTGTGCAACCTGGACTTTGCCGAGGGCAACCTGGCGGTCGGTCGCGAAAACGGTCAACTCAACCCGCAATTGCCGACGATGGAATTCATCCAGTCCGACTACTTCCCGGCAATCCGCCAGCTGGCCGGCCTGCCCATCAGCCAGCGTCGGGGGCAGAAACTGCCGAGTTACCCGCGCCTGGAGCAGCGTCAATACGATCTGGTACTGCTCGACCCACCCGCCTGGGCCAAGAGCGCCTTCGGCACGGTCGACCTGCTGCGCGACTACCAGAGCCTGCTCAAGCCGGCGCTGCTGGCCACGGCCGACAACGGCGTGCTGATCTGCTGCAACAACCTGGCGAAAGTCGGTATGGACGACTGGCGTGACCAGGTCCTGCGCTGTGCGGAAAAGGCCGGGCGCCCGGTGCGCGACTGGCAGGTCATGACACCCGGCGCAGACTTCCCGTCCCACGACCAGCAACCACCGCTGAAGACCCTGATCCTGCAACTGTAGGACTTGTCCCAAAAGGGTCAGGGCGCAGTAATAAAGGCCCGGCTCTTCGGAACCGTAAACCCGTGCCATACTCCAAGGCACTCTTGATTGACATAGATGGCGTCACATATGCCCAAAGGATTGATTCGCGCCGCTGGCGCCTTGCTGACCGCCCTTGCCCTGTACAGCTTGCTGGGCTTCCTGATTCTCCCCGGCATTGCCCTTCGCGTGGCCAACCAACAGTTGGCCAACTACGCCACGGTGCCGGCGCGTGTCGAGCGTATCGAGCTCAACCCGTTCAGCCTCGAACTGACCGTGTGGGGCCTGAATATCGGTGAGCCGGGCAAGGAGCAAGTGGCCTTTGAACGCCTCTATGCCAACCTGCAGATCGACAGCCTGTGGACCCGCGCCCTGCACCTGGCCGACGTACAACTCGACAAGCCCAAGACCGAGCTGCTGTTCGACAAATCCGGCCAGCTCAACCTGGCGCAGCTGTTCAAACTCCCGGCCAGCGAACCGACACCAACCGATCCAAACGCCAAGCCATTCCCGCTGCGCATCGATAACATCAAGCTGGCAGGCGGCTATGTGCACTTCCAGGATTTGCGCCCGAGCGAGCCGATCGAGTTTCTCTACGACAAACTCGATTTCGAGCTGAAAAACCTCAGCACGCTGCCCGATGACAACGCCGACATGACCCTGGTGGCAGCCGGCCCTGAAGGCGGCCAGATCGACTGGACCGGCAACTTCAGCCTGATCCCGATCGCCTCCGAGGGCAAACTCAAGGTTACCGACGGCAAGATGAAAGTCTGGTGGCCGTATGTACGTGACGCGGTGCCGCTGGTTCTGGAAGACGGCATCCTCAACTTCAGCACCGACTACAAGCTGAGCCTGGCCAAGGAAACCGAGCTGAACCTGACCAACGTCGCCCTGAGTGTCGCGCCGTTTGCGATCAAGGCACCGGATGGCCGGCCGCTCGCGCGCCTGCAGAAGCTGGACGTCAGCGAAACCACCGTGGACCTGGCCAAACAGCAAGTGATCGTCGGCAAGATCCGCAGTAATAAACTCGAAACCTGGGCCGCCCTTGAAGCCGACGGCCAGCTGGACTGGCAGAAGCTGTTTGCCAGCCAACCGAGCAAACCTGCAACTGCACCCGCAGCCGAGCCAGCCACCGCACCCGCTACCGCCGACTCGCCAAAACCTGCACCGGCAGCGCCGAGCAAGCCTTGGCAAGTGCTGCTCAAGGACGTGCAACTGCGCGACTATCAAGTGCATCTGGCTGACCGCTCGGCCAAACCGGCAGTCGCCCTGGAAGTCGGGCCGCTGAACCTTGACCTGCAGGGTTTCGACAGCCTTAACCAGAGCCCTTTTACCCTCAAGCTCGATACCGGCGTAGGCAAACAAGGCAAGCTCGAGGCGACCGGCCAGGTCAACCTGAGCCCGGTCAGCGCCAAGCTGAAAGTGGACACCAAAGACATCGACCTGCGCGTCGCCCAGTCCTATATCAGCCCGTTTATCCGCCTGGAACTGCGTAGCGGCATGCTCGGCAGCAACCTCGACGTGAACCTGAAAAGCACCGCCCCCCTGGCATTCCAGGTGACCGGCCGGGCCCAGGTCGACCAGTTGCACACCCTGGACACCATGAAGACCCGCGACTTCCTCAAGTGGCAGCGCCTGGTGCTGGAAGGCGTGAATTATCAACACGGCGACAGCCTGTCGATCGACAAGGTCAACCTGTTGCAGCCCTATGCGCGCTTCATGATCAACGATGACCGCACCACCAACATCGATGACCTGCTGATCCCGCAGCCGGCCAACAGCCCCGGCAAGTCCGCGGCGAAACCTGCGGCCAGCAAAGAGAAGCCCCTGGGCATTCATATTGGTCAAATTGCGATCAACGACGGCTCGGCCAACTTCGCCGACTTCAGCCTGACCCCGAACTTCGCCACGGCCATCCAGCAGCTCAACGGCCAGATCGGCACCATTGACAGTCGCCAGGCCAAACCGGCGAGCGTCGACGTCAAGGGCAAGGTTGACCGTTATGCACCGGTCACCATCAAGGGCAGCGTGAATCCGTTTGACCCGATGGCCGCACTGGATATCGCCACCAGCTTCAAACGCGTCGAACTGACCACCCTGACGCCATACTCGGGCAAGTTTGCCGGGTTCCGCATCCGCAAGGGTCGGCTCAACCTGGACCTGCATTACGTCATCACCAAGGGCCAGTTGAAGGCCGAAAACAAGGTGGTGGTCGAGCAACTGCAACTGGGTGAGAAGGTCGACAGCGCCGACGCCGTGGACCTGCCGATTCGCCTGGCGATAGCCCTGCTCAAGGACTCCGACGGCAAGATCTCGATCGAACTGCCGGTGACCGGCGACTTGAACAACCCGCAGTTCAGCGTCATGCCGATTGTCTGGCAGACCCTGCGCAACCTGGTAGTACGTGCGGCCACGGCGCCATTCAAGTTCATTGGCGGCCTGATCAGCGGTGGTGGTGCCCAAGACCTTGGCAACGTGTCGTTTGCCGCAGGCTCCAGCGAGCTGAGCAAGGATTCCCAGTCGGCCCTCGACAGCCTGGCCAAAGCCCTCAAGGAGCGCCCAGCGCTGCGCCTGGAGATCGAAGGCACCGCCGCTGCCAGCAGTGACGGCCCGCTTTTGGCCGCACAACGGCTGGAACGCGAATACCAGTACAACTACTACAAGATCCTCCAGCGCCGTGGCGACAAGGTACCGGCCCAGGCGTCGCTGCTTGAAGTACCGGAAAAGGAAAAGGCGCCGCTGCTGGAAGGCATCTACCGCACCCGCCTGAAGCAACAGCCTCCGGCCGAATGGAAAGACCTGAGCAATGACGAGCGCACCGCCAAGCTGCGGGACGGTGTGATCAAGTTCTGGAGTGGCAGTGACGTGTTGCTGCGCCAACTGGGCCAGGACCGCGCCAGCGCGATCAAGGACTACCTGGTAGACAAGGCGCAGCTGGAAGATGAGCGGGTTTACTTTATCGATGCAAACCTTGGGGAAGCGGAGAAAGATGGTCGGGTGGTAACACCGATGCATCTGGATGCCGAATAAACCGGCACCCGCTGAGCACCTGTGGCGAGGGGGCTTGTCCCCCGTTGGGCTGCGTAGCGGCCCCAATGAGGGCGTCGCGGTCATTCAGGCGGATCACCGTCGTCATACCAAGGGGCCGCTACGCAGCCCAACGGGGGCAAGCCCCCTCGCCACAAGAGCCTCGCTGACCTCCCCACTTTTCTACCCACAATAGAACAGGCCCCGACACAAGTGCCGGGGCCTGTAATGACCACATCCGTGTGGTCGGTCGCATGAACCTGTGAGGTGCATTGAGCGGATAACTAGACTCGCTCGTGGCCGCCTCCGCCTAGCTCAGGCGATTCGTTAAGCGTTACTCTGCTTTCAGGCCGTCGGCCGATACAGCTTTAACGCCTTTGATTTTCTTGGTGATGTTCACCGCGGTGGTTTTCTGCGCTTCAGTCACTGCGACGGTCGACGACAGGGAAACTACACCTTTGTTGGTTTCGACTTTGATGTCGGTGCCAGGAATACCTTTCTCGGTTACCAGGTCAGCTTTCACTTTGGTGGTGATCCAAGTGTCCGAGGTGGACTCTTTGGCACCAGCAGCTGCGCTTTTGGTTTTGTCGACGTTATCAGCCTTGGTAGCGCCGCCAGCCATCAGGCCGTCAGCCGAAACTGCGGTTACGCCTTTGATTTTCTTGGTGATCGCTACAGCAGTAGCTTTCTGAGCGTCGGAGATAGCAACTGTCGAGGACAGGGAAACCACACCTTTGTTGGTCTCAACCTTAATGTCCGAACCAGGAATACCTTTCTCGGTCAGCAGGTCAGCTTTGACTTTGGTGGTGATCCAGGTATCCGAAGTGGACTCTTTAGCCTTGGTGACTTCACCGGCCGCCAGCGTCATAGGGGCTTGGGAAGTCTGAGCAAAGGCTACGTTAGCACCCATGGCCAGGGTCAGAGCGGTAGCAGTAGCGAGAGCGAACTTCTTCATACGAGTAACTCCTGTTTTATTAAAAGTCTGCAGTACGTAAACCTTGATGCTGCAGCGTTAACAGGGATATTGCAGACAGTGTGCCAACTCGATGCGAACAATTAAATCCTTATAAAACAATACGTTATGAAAACAGGTGATTTTCGGAATCGTGCAACTTGCATGAAGACGAACGTGCCTGCATGCAAGTTGCGGCTTTTGGGGTATGGCTAAACGCCTGATTTCGCGACAGTTTCCCGCAGGCATAAAAAAAGGACTCCGAAGAGTCCTTTTTCAGCTTGCAGCGACGGGGTGATTAAACGCCCGAAGCCTTGGCTGCTGCTACGTCCTTGATGGACAGCTTGATACGGCCGCGGTTGTCCACGTCCAGTACCAGCACTTCCACTTCCTGGCCTTCTTTCAGGATGTCGGTCACTTTCTCAACGCGAGCATCGCTCAGCATGGAGATGTGAACCAGACCGTCCTTGCCCGGCAGGATGTTGACGAATGCGCCGAAGTCGACGATGCGCTCAACCTTACCGACGTAGATCTTGCCGATCTCGGCTTCAGCAGTGATACCCAGGACGCGCTGACGTGCCGCTTCAGCCGCTTCCTTGGTTTCGCCGAAGATCTTGATCGAGCCGTCGTCTTCGATGTCGATCGAAGCCTTGGTCTCTTCACAGATCGCACGAATGGTCGCGCCGCCTTTACCGATAACATCACGGATTTTGTCGGTGTCGATTTTCATCGCGATCATGGTCGGAGCATTTTCCGACAGTTCGGTACGGGACTGGCCAATGATCTGGTTCATCTGACCGAGGATGTTCAGGCGCGCTTCCAGGGCTTGGCCCAGAGCGATTTCCATGATTTCTTCGGTGATGCCCTTGATCTTGATGTCCATCTGCAGCGCGGTAACACCTTTGGCGGTACCGGCTACTTTGAAGTCCATGTCGCCCAGGTGGTCTTCGTCGCCCAGGATGTCGGTCAGGATGGCGAACTTCTCGCCTTCTTTAACCAGGCCCATGGCGATACCGGCAACCGGTGCCTTCATCGGAACGCCGGCATCCATCAGAGCCAGGGAAGCGCCGCAGACCGAAGCCATGGAGCTGGAACCGTTGGACTCAGTGATTTCCGACACAACGCGAATGGTGTACGGGAACACGTCGGCGGCAGGCAACATGGCTGCAATCGAACGACGGGCCAGACGGCCGTGACCGATTTCGCGACGACCAGCGCCACCCATGCGACCACACTCACCTACCGAGAACGGAGGGAAGTTGTAGTGCAGCATGAACGGGTCTTTTTTCTCGCCTTCCAGGGTGTCCAGCAGCTGTGCGTCACGGGCAGTACCCAGTGTTGCAACAACCAGGGCCTGGGTTTCACCGCGGGTGAACAGGGCCGAACCGTGGGTTTTTGGCAGAACGCCGACTTCGATGTTCAGCGGACGTACGGTGCGGGTGTCGCGGCCGTCGATACGTGGCTTGCCGTTAACGATGTTTTCGCGAACGGTGCGGTATTCGATTTCGCCGAAGGCTGCTTTGACTTCGCTGGAAGAAGGCTGGCCTTCTTCACCGGACAGCTTGGCAACAACCTGGTCCTTCAGCTCACCCAGGCGAGCGTAACGGTCGGCCTTGATGGTGATGGTGTAGGCGTCGGAGATAGCGGTGCCGAACTCGGAGCGGATAGCGCCCAGCAGTGCGGTAGCTTCTGGCTGAGGAGCCCAGGTCCAGGTTGGCTTGGCAGCTTCAGCGGCCAGTTCCTTGACAGCGTTGATCACAACCTGGAACTCGTCGTGAGCAAACAGTACAGCGCCCAGCATCTGGTCTTCGGTCAGCTCTTTGGCTTCCGATTCAACCATCAACACGGCTTCCGAAGTACCGGCAACGACCATGTCCAGGCTCGAAGCTTTCTGTTGTTCGTAAGTCGGGTTCAGCAGGTAGCCGGTGCTTTCGTGGAATGCAACACGGGCAGCGCCGATCGGGCCATCGAAAGGAATACCGGAGATGGCCAGGGCCGCCGAGGTACCGATCATCGCAGCGATGTCCGGATCGGTCTTCTTGCTGGTGGAAACGACGGTGCAGACAACCTGCACTTCGTTCATGAAGCCTTCTGGGAACAGCGGACGGATCGGACGGTCGATCAGTCGGGAAGTCAGGGTTTCTTTCTCGGAAGGACGGCCTTCACGCTTGAAGAAACCACCAGGGATCTTACCGGCAGCGTAAGTCTTTTCCTGGTAGTGAACGGAAAGAGGGAAGAAGCCTTTGCTTGGGTCAGCGGTCTTGGCGCCTACAACGGTCACCAATACGGTGACGTCGTCGTCAACGGTAACCAGCACTGCGCCGGAGGCTTGACGGGCGATACGGCCTGTCTCGAGGGTAACGGTCGACTGACCGAACTGGAATTTTTTGATAACCGGGTTCACGGTGTCCTACCTTCTTTGTGGCTCTTGGGGAACTTGTCTTCTTGCGAAATTCTTGGGCAATGTCGGGAATCGGCCCAACGCCTGTCCAGGGTAAAACGTGTATCCAGATAAAACTTGAGGCTGGAAGCCTGCCATGGGCCAGCAGGAAACCCACTGACACACGACAGCCAACCAACCTCTAGCGCAATCGCTTATTAGCGACGCAGACCCAGGCGACCGATCAGAGTCTGATAACGACCCAGATCCTTGCCTTTCAGGTAGTCCAGCAGCTTACGGCGCTGGTTTACCATGCGGATCAGACCACGACGGGAGTGGTGATCTTTACCGTTGGCCTTGAAGTGACCTTGCAGCTTGTTGATGTTGTGGGTCAGCAGTGCAACTTGCACTTCTGGCGAACCAGTGTCACCAACAGCTTGCTGATAGTCAGCAACGATTTGTGCTTTTTCTTGAACGTCGAGAGCCATGAGGCAATCCTTTTTTCAGGAAACCACCCAAAGGGCAGTTTCAACAGGCCAGGGACAAATCCCTGTATCTAAAAATGAGTAGTGACCATGCCTGCTAACAGCCACCCTCGTTCCAGTTTGAGTAAAAGCTACTGCGCTTTTACCACAAACTGGTTTCGGTCATTCTGACCGAATCAGTCGACGCGGCGCGATGCGCCCGTCTTCGCTCACTTCACCGATACCGATAAAGCGACCGTTGTGATCTTGTACCCGCACCATGCCGAACTTCGGGGCATCCGGTGCACGTACCGGCTGGCCGTTAAGCCAGTAGAACGCGCTGTGCTCCGAGAAGTGCAGCAATGGCCAATCCAGTAAACCGCTGTCCGATGGCATCAGGAAGCGATCAACCGCTTCGTTGCCGCCTTCGGCATGCACTGCTTCCAGCTCTTCCAGCGTGACCGTCTGGGCCAGGGTGAAAGGGCCTGCCTGGGTGCGTCGCAGTTCTGCAACGTATGCGCCACAGCCTAGTTGCTCACCGATATCTTCCACGAGGGTGCGGATATAGGTGCCTTTGCTGCAGTCCACCGCCAACCGGGCGGTGTCGCCTTCAGCGGCGAGCAATTCCAAGCGCGCAATAGTAACAGAACGCGGTTCGCGCTCCACCACTTCCCCTGCACGTGCCAGCTTGTAAAGAGGCTGGCCATCACGTTTGAGAGCCGAGTACATCGGCGGTATCTGACTGATTTGCCCACGAAAAGCAGGTAAGGCAGCTTCGATATCAGCACGACCAACGGTCACCTCGCGAACCTGCAAAACATCACCTTCGGCGTCTGCCGTGGTGGTGGTCTTGCCCAGTTGCATCAGGGTCTCGTAGCCCTTGTCGGAATCGAGCAGGTATTGCGAAAACTTGGTGGCCTCGCCGAAGCACAACGGCAACACGCCGGTGGCCAAGGGGTCGAGGCTGCCGGTGTGCCCTGCCTTCTCGGCATTGAGCAGCCAGCGAACCTTCTGCAACGCCGCATTGGAGGTAAAACCAATGGGCTTGTCGAGCAGAATGATGCCGCTGACATTACGACGGATACGTTTGACCTGAGCCACCGATTACTCCTTGGCGTCTTCAGGCGTGGCGGATTCCGGGTGCTGATTGTCTTCAGCCACGGCCCGCTCGATCAGTGCCGACAGGTGCGCGCCACGCACGACACTTTCGTCGTAGTGGAAGTGCAACTGAGGAACGCTGCGCAGCTTCATTTCACGGGCCAACTGCATACGCAGGAAACCTGCGGCGGAGTTGAGCACCTTGATGCTTTGCGCGATTTCTTCGCTGTTGTCCTGACCCATCACGGTGATGAAGATCTTGGCGTGACCAACGTCACGGCTGACTTCAACGGCGGTGATGGTGACCAGGCCAACACGTGGGTCTTTTACTTCACGACGGATCAGCTGTGCCAGCTCACGCTGCATCTGATCGCCGATACGTTGGGTACGGCTGTATTCTTTTGCCATGTCTTGTTACCTGTTGCTGCCACACGGTGAAACCCGTGGGGTCTGAAAGCGGCAAACGCCCGGCCTGACAAAAGCCAGACCGGGCGTTGCGTTTAGAGTCCGGACACAGCGCCAGGCATTTGCATGCCCGGGCGCTGCGTGGCCCTTGAAGTACGCGAGTTAGAGGCTGCGAGCAACCTGGACCTTCTCGTAGACTTCGATCTTGTCACCCGCCTTGACGTCGTTGTAGCTCTTGACGCCAATACCGCATTCCATGCCGGCACGTACTTCGGAAGCGTCATCCTTGAAGCGGCGCAGGGATTCCAGCTCGCCTTCGAAGATAACGATGTCTTCACGCAGTACACGGATTGGACGGTTACGGTGCACAACACCTTCGATAACCATGCAACCGGCGATCGCGCCGAATTTCGGCGAGCGGAACACGTCACGCACCTCGGCCACACCCAGGATGTTCTCCCGGACGTCGCTGCCAAGCATGCCGGTGAGGGCTTTCTTGACGTCTTCGATGATGTCGTAGATGACGTTGTAGTAACGCATGTCCAGGCCTTCCTGCTCGACGATCTTCCGTGCGCCAGCATCGGCACGCACGTTGAAGCCGAACAGTACAGCATTGGAGGCCAGCGCCAGGTTGGCATCGGATTCGGTGATACCACCGACACCGCCGCCGACCACACGCACTTGCACTTCGTCGTTACCCAGGCCATTCAAGGCGCCGTTCAACGCTTCGAGGGAACCACGAACGTCAGATTTGAGGACGATGTTAAGCGTCTTCTTCTCTGCCTGGCCCATGTTCTCGAAGATGTTTTCCAGCTTGCCGGCGTGAGCACGGGCCAGCTTGACTTCGCGGAACTTGCCTTGACGGAACAGAGCCACTTCACGGGCTTTCTTCTCGTCCGACAGCACGCTCATCTCGTCGCCAGCGTCCGGGGTACCGTCCAGGCCGAGGATCTCGACAGGGATGGAAGGACCGGCTTCCTTGATTGGCTTGCCGTTCTCGTCGAGCATGGCACGTACACGGCCATAGTTCGAACCGACCAGGACCATGTCGCCTTGGCGCAGGGTACCGTCTTGAACCAGAACGGTTGCAACCGGGCCACGACCCTTGTCGAGACGCGATTCAACCACAACACCACGACCTGGGGCCGATGGAGTTGCTTTCAGTTCAAGAACTTCGGCTTGCAGCAGGACAGCTTCGAGCAGTTCGTCTACACCGGTACCGACTTTCGCCGAAACCGAAACGAATGGCGTATCACCGCCCCACTCTTCGGAAGTCACGCCGTGAACCGACAGTTCGCTACGGATGCGATCGAGATCGGCGCCCGGCTTGTCGATTTTGTTCACTGCAACAACCAGAGGAACACCAGCGGCTTTAGCGTGCTGGACAGCTTCAATGGTCTGCGGCATTACGCCGTCGTCCGCTGCAACTACCAGGATCACGATGTCAGTCGCCTTGGCACCACGGGCACGCATGGCGGTAAACGCGGCGTGACCAGGGGTGTCGAGGAAGGTGACCATGCCGCGTTCGGTTTCAACGTGGTATGCACCGATGTGCTGGGTGATGCCGCCGGCTTCGCCTGCAGCTACCTTGGCACGACGGATATAGTCGAGCAGCGAGGTCTTACCATGGTCAACGTGGCCCATTACGGTCACGACTGGCGCACGGGAGAAAGTCTCGCCTTCAAACTTCAGGGACTCGGCCAGGGAATCTTCCAGGGCGGTGTCGCTGACCAGGGTCACTTTGTGGCCCAGCTCTTCAGCAACCAGTTGGGCAGTTTCCTGATCCAGTACCTGGTTGATGGTCGCTGGGGTACCCAGTTTGAACATGAACTTGATGATTTCAGCAGCCTTGACCGACATCTGATTGGCGAGGTCGCCAACAGTGATGGTCTCGCCGATCTGCACGTCACGCACGACAGGGCCGGTTGGGCTCTGGAAACCGTGGGCGTTGCGCTTCTTCAGCTTAGCCTTGCCGCGACCACCGCGACGGAAGCTGTCGCTTTCTTCGTCGGTAGTACGTGGGGCAACGCGTGGCGCTGGCGCCTTCTCTTTGACCGAAGCACGATGTGGAGCGTTTTTGCGCTCACCATCGCCACTGCCACGACGATTGTTATCGTCGGCACGTGGTTTGTCCGGGCGGCGAGGTTCTTCGCGTTTGCGAGCGTCGGCTGCAGGAGCTGGCGCGGCGGCAACCGGAGCGGCCTCACGAACAGCTTCAACAGGCGCGCTAGGCGCAGCAACGGCCTCAGTGTTAGCAGGTTGCGCAGCAGCAGGCTGGCGACGCGCTTCTTCTTCGGCGCGACGCTTGGCTTCTTCTTCAGCCTTCTGACGAGCAGCATTTTCTACTGCGCGACGTTCTTCCAGTTCGCGTTTGCGCTCGGCTTCGATTTCTTCCGGGCTGCGCTGTACGAAGACTTTCTTCTTGCGTACTTCAACGCTGATGCTCTTGCTGCCAGCAACACGCAGGGTGCTGGTGGTTTTGCGCTGCAATGTAATCTTGCGCGGTTCTTCCACTTTCGCCTTGTGGCTGCTCTTCAAGTGAGTCAGCAAAGACTGCTTCTCACTATCGCTCACACCTTCATCGGCGGCGGTGTGCGGCAGACCTGCCTCACGCATCTGCTGCAACAGGCGCTCTACCGGTGTTTTGACCTCATCGGCCAGTTGTTTCACCGTGACTTGCGTCATGCACTTCTCTCCTCAGGCCGCGCCTAATTACTCGAACCAATGGGCTCGGGCGGCCATGATCAACTTGCCGGCACGATCATCGTCAATGCCGTCGATGTCGAGCAGGTCGTCAATAGACTGCTCGGCCAGGTCTTCGCGGGTAATTACGCCGCGCACCGCCAGTTCCATCGCCAAATCCTTGTCCATACCCTCAAGCGAGAGCAGGTCTTCGGCCGGATGGGCGTCTGCCAGCTTTTCCTCAGTAGCGATGGCTTTAGTCAACAAACGATCCTTGGCCCGAGCGCGAAGCTCGTTGACGGTGTCTTCGTCAAAGCCGTCGATGTTGAGCATTTCTTCCAACGGTACGTAGGCAATCTCTTCCAGGCTGGTGAAGCCTTCATCTACCAGCACCTGTGCCAGGTCTTCGTCGACTTCCAGCTCGTCGATGAAGTTGCGCAGGATGTCACCGGTTTCTGCTTGCTGCTTAGCCTGGATGTCCGATTCGGTCATCACGTTCAGGGTCCAGCCGGTCAACTGGCTGGCCAAACGTACGTTCTGACCACCGCGACCGATGGCCTGAGCCAGATTGTCTGCGCCAACGGCGATGTCCATTGCATGGGCATCCTCGTCAACGATAATTGCCGCCACTTCAGCAGGCGACATTGCGTTGATCACGAACTGCGCAGGGTTATCGTCCCACAGGACGATGTCCACACGCTCACCGCCCAATTCGCCCGACACTGCCTGGACGCGCGAACCGCGCATACCAATGCAAGCGCCTTGCGGGTCGATGCGTTTGTCCTTGGAGCGGACCGCGATCTTGGCGCGTGAACCCGGATCGCGGGACGCAGCCATGACTTCGATCAGGCCTTCGGCAATTTCCGGCACTTCGATGCGGAACAGCTCGATCAGCATTTCCGGCGCGGTACGCGACAGGATCAACTGAGGGCCGCGGTTCTCGGTGCGGATTTCCTTGAGCAGCGCACGCAAGCGCACGCCAACCCGGAAAGTTTCGCGGGAAATGATGTCTTCGCGGGCCAGCAACGCTTCAGCGTTGTTACCCAGGTCGACGATCACGTTGTCGCGGGTGACTTTTTTCACGGTGCCGGAGATGATTTCCCCCAGGCGCTCGCGATAAGCGTCAACGACTTGAGCGCGCTCGGCTTCGCGGACCTTCTGCACGATGACTTGCTTGGCAGTCTGTGCAGCGATGCGGCCGAACTCGATGGATTCGATCTTTTCTTCGACGACATCACCGACCTGGGCGCCCGGATGCGTTTCAGCAACCTTGCTCGGCCAGGTTTCGATGGCCGGATCATCAAGATCGGCTTCTTCGACGACCGTCCAGCGACGGAAAGTCTCGTAGGCACCGGTGTGGCGGTTGATTTCCACACGCAGATCAACTTCGTCTTCAAAACGCTTTTTGGTAGCAGTGGCCAGGGCCAGCTCCAGCGCTTCAAAAATCACGTTTGCCGGTACGCCCTTTTCATTGGATACCGACTCAACAACCAGCAGTACTTCTTTGCTCATCGTACGCCTCGCCTTTCGCAAGCCATTGGATCCGCGGGATCCGCGTCTCAGTCAAAACTGGGAATAATGTTGGCCTTGTCGATCATATCGATCGGCAACAGGAACTCATGGTCTTCTACCTGCACCACGACGTCCTGCTCTTCTACACCGCGCAGAAGGCCCTGAAAGTTGCGTCGCCCTTCAAAGGGAGAGCGCAGCTTGATCTTCACTTGTTCACCGGCAAATTTTGCAAACTGATCAATAGTGAACAGTGGGCGTTCCATGCCAGGCGAGGAAACTTCGAGGGTGTATTCAACGGAGATCGGATCTTCAACATCCAGGACACCGCTGATCTGACGGCTGACAATGGCACAATCGTCCACCAGCACGCCGCCCTCTTTATCGATATAAACGCGCAACATTGAGTGGCGACCTTGAGCCGAAAACTCAATACCCCAGCATTCATAGCCTAGGGCCACGACCACCGGGGCCAACAAGGCCTGCAACTCTTCTAGCTTGCTCGACACCTGAACCCCCTCGTGCATGTATGTGCATGCTGTGCAAAATAAAAAAATGGGCGAAACGCCCATCCTTGAAACGCCGTCGAACAGCGGCGTTGAAAGTGTCCAGCTAACAAAAAGCCCCTTAAAAGGGGCTCCGCTAAAACTGGTTGCGGGGGCCGGATTTGAACCGACGACCTTCGGGTTATGAGCCCGACGAGCTACCAGACTGCTCCACCCCGCGACAAAGCTGGGGCGGAAGTATACGACCGATCCCTTACAGGGTCAATGTAACCTTCCACCTACAAGAAAGCCCGCAACAGCGGGCTCTCCTGATAATTGGTACCGAGAAGGGGACTCGAACCCCTACACCCTATGGGCACAACCACCTCAAGGTTGCGTGTCTACCAATTCCACCACCTCGGCAATACAGCGTTTACAACCTTCTTACTTCTGCTCTTGAGCTGGAGGTACGTCAGTCGCTGGAGTAGCCGACTTTTGCTCTTGAAGCACCGGGACATCATCAGAAGCCGGTTTTGCTTTTGGTACTTCCAACACTGCTGGGTTTGGGAGACCTACTTGAGTCAGCACATGAGCTTTCTCTTTAGCAAAGTAACCTAACCCCAAGCTGGTTATGAAGAAACCGGCGGCAAGTATAGCAGTAAACTTACTAAGAAAGGTAGAGGAACCTTGGCTTCCGAACACAGTATTTGAAGCACCTGCCCCGAAAGACGCACCAGCGTCCGCACCTTTACCCTGCTGCAGCAAAACCAGAGCAACTACGCCCAGTGCACCCAGCAGATGAAAAACAACGATGACTGTTTCCAGCATTTTTTCAGTTTCCCGCGGCGCGACAGATCGCACCGAACTCATCTGCATTCAGGGAAGCTCCACCAATGAGCCCCCCATCGATATCCGGCATGCCGAACAGTTCGACCGCATTGGCCGCCTTCACGCTGCCGCCGTATAGAAGCCGCACACCTCGTGCGACCTCAGAATTCTCTGCCGCCAACTGCGCGCGGATGGCTGCGTGCACATCCTGCGCCTGTTGCGGCGAAGCAGTCAGCCCGGTGCCAATGGCCCAGACCGGCTCGTAAGCAATTACTGCATTTGCAAAGGCACCGACTCCCAGCTCCTCGATGATGCTGCCCAGCTGACGCCCGACAACCTCAAGAGTTTTACCGGACTCACGCTGCTCAAGGGTCTCCCCTATGCACAACACCGGAACCAAGCCGCAAGCCTGTGCCGCCGCGAATTTGCGATTGAGTGTCCCATCACGCTCGCCCATGATCTGGCGGCGCTCGGAGTGCCCAACAAGCACCAGGGAGCAACCCGCATCAACCAGCTGACTCGGTGCAATCTCACCGGTCAACGCACCTTGCATGGATTCCACCGCAGAGTTCTGCGCGCCGACCTGGATCGACTTGCCTTTCAAGCCATCAATCACTTGATTGATATACAAGCAAGGCGGGAATACCGCGACATCAACACCGCTAGGCAAGGCCAAATGACGAAGGCCATTGATCAGCTCAGCGACACTGGCGCGGGTACCGTGCATCTTCCAGTTACCAGCTACCATAGTGCGACGCATGCTGTACCTCGTCGGTCAAAGTGGGCGCAGATGTTACCCAACCACATCATCACTGGCAAGCCGAATTCAGGCGCAAACTTCAGTTACCAGTTTTGCCAGCTCTTCGGCATAGCCGCGAACCTGTGTTTCGTCCTCGCCCTCGACCATTACACGCACCAAAGGCTCGGTACCCGACTTGCGCAGCAAGACCCGGCCACGCCCCGCCATGGCGGCAGTCACGCGCTCACTGGCCTCTTTGACAGCTGGATGCTCGATAGGGTTGTCACCGCCTGCAAAGCGCACGTTGAGCAGCACTTGCGGGCACTTGCGCAACGCCTGCCGCGCCTGGGCCAGGCTTTCTTCACGGCGACGCAGCGCCAGCAGCACCTGCAGCGCCGCAATGATCGCATCCCCGGTAGTCGTGTGCTGGAAGCAGACGATATGACCGGAATTTTCGCCACCCACCTGCCAATTACGCTCCAGCAGGTCGGCAATCACGTAGCGGTCACCGACATTGGCGCGCACAAACGGGATCCCCAGATCTGCCAGGGCCAGCTCCAGGCCAAGATTGCTCATCAAGGTACCGACGACGCCGCCTTGCAGCTTGTTACGCTCATGCAGGTCACGGGCGATGATGAACAACAGGTCGTCGCCATCGACGATCGCGCCAGTGTGGTCGACCATCAATACGCGGTCGCCATCACCATCGAACGCGATGCCCAAGTCGGCATGCTCAGCCAGGACAGCCGCCTGCAACTGCCCCATGTGGGTTGAGCCGCAGTTGTCGTTGATGTTCAGGCCGTTCGGCTGCGCCGACAGTACAGTAACGTCTGCGCCAAGCTCCTTGAACACACTCGGTGCGACTTTGTACGTCGCGCCGTGGGCGCAGTCGATGACGACCTTCAACCCGGCAAAATTGGTGCTGCTAGGCACGCTGCTTTTGCAGAATTCGATGTAACGGCCGGAAGCGTCGTTAATCCGCGATACCTTGCCCAGCTTGCTCGATTCGACGACGGTCATCGGCGCATCCAGCAACTCTTCGATCATGTGCTCGATCTCATCCGGCAGCTTGGTGCCCTGGCCCGAGAAGAACTTGATGCCATTGTCATCGTGGGGATTGTGCGAAGCGCTGATCACGATACCGGCTTCAGCATGAAAGGTACGCGTCAGGTAAGCGATCGCCGGCGTAGGCATCGGCCCCAACAGCATCACATCAGCGCCGGCAGCAGACAGACCTGCCTCCAGCGCAGACTCAAACATATAACCCGAGATACGCGTGTCCTTACCCACCAGGATACGGCAGGCCCCCATGCTGCGGAACGCCATGCCGGCGGCCCAGCCCAGCTTGAGCATGAAATCGGGAGTAATCGGGAATTCGCCGACCCGACCGCGAATGCCATCGGTGCCAAAATACTTTTTAGTCATAAGTGCTCCATCATTCTTATTCGGCTGATTCAACCGCTGCGATCATCCGCACTACATCTATCGTCTCGGCCACGTCATGCACGCGCAAGATGCGCGCACCCTTGACCACGGCAAGTGCCGCAAGTGCCAGGCCGCCATGCAGCCGCTCACCCACCGGACGATTCAACGCCAGACCTATCATGCTCTTGCGCGAAACCCCGACCAACAAGGGGCGACCAAGGGCATGCAGGGATTCCATATGCTTGAACAGGCTTAAATTGTGCTGCAAGGTCTTGGCAAAGCCAAATCCCGGGTCGAGGATTATCCGCTCGGGAGCAATCCCCGCCGCCGCGCATTGAGCCATGCGCTCAGCAAGGAAGCCTTTCACTTCACCGACCAGATTGTCGTAATGCGGGTCGTCCTGCATCGTGCCCGGCTCGCCAAGCATATGCATCAGACAAACCGGCAGCCCCGTCGCGGCGGCCGCATCCAGAGCGCCATCGCGCTGCAAAGAGCGCACATCGTTGATCAACCCTGCACCCAGCCGCGCAGTTTCGCGCATAACGGCAGGGGTCGAGGTGTCGACAGAGATGATGACGTCCAGCTCTTGATGGATGCGCTCGACAATCGGAGCAACCCGTTCCAGCTCCTCCAGGGGAGAAACTGCGCGCGCACCGGGCCGGGTTGATTCGCCACCGACGTCAATCAGAGTCGCACCGGCAGCCACCATCGCTTCCGCATGGCGCAACGCAGCATCA
Source organism: Pseudomonas sp. D8002 (assembly GCF_013385695.1). Classification (NCBI taxonomy): domain Bacteria; kingdom Pseudomonadati; phylum Pseudomonadota; class Gammaproteobacteria; order Pseudomonadales; family Pseudomonadaceae; genus Pseudomonas; species Pseudomonas sp. D8002. Next base: position 86,504 of record NZ_JACAPM010000035.1, on the reverse strand, counting down.
AGCTGACTGAAGCGACCACCATCGGAAAAGGAATCAGGGGTTACATTAAGAATGCCCATAACGTGTGTATGGGCCAAATCAAGAACCCGGCTGCCGCAAGGCAACCGGGTCGAGGACAACGCAGAAGTCATTTCAAACCTTAATGGTCAGCAGCCGGGCCGCCGATCGGGGCTTCAGGGCGTTCGTTCTGTACCACTGGCGGCGTGCCCGAAGTACCCGAACCACCTTCCCAATCGCGAGGCTCGCGAGGCGTACGACCGGCCATGATGTCGTCAATCTGCTCGGCATCAATGGTCTCGTACTTCATCAGGGCATCAGCCATGGCGTCGAGCTTGTCGCGGTTGTCGGTGAGGATCTGCTTGGCCGTGCCGTAGCACTGGTCAATGATGCTGCGCACCTCGGAGTCGATCAGCTTGGCTGTCTCGCCGGAGAAGCTGGCAGCTTGACCACCACCACCGCGACCCAGGAATACTTCGCCTTCTTCCTCGGCATACATCAAAGGACCGAGTTTCTCCGACAGACCCCACTTGGTCACCATGTTCCGTGCAATCTGGCTGGCACGCATGATGTCGTTGGAGGCACCGGTGGTAACACCGTCGAAGCCCAGGGTCATCTCTTCGGCGATCCGGCCGCCATACAGCGAGCAGATCTGGCTGATCAAGGCACGCTTGGAGAGGCTGTAGCGATCCTCTTCCGGCAGGAACATGGTGACGCCCAGCGCCCGGCCACGAGGAATGATCGATACCTTGTAGACCGGGTCATGCTCAGGCACAACGCGACCAACAATGGCGTGACCGGCTTCATGATAAGCGGTGTTCTGCTTCTCTTTCTCGGACATGACCATGGATTTGCGCTCGGCGCCCATCATGATCTTGTCTTTCGCCAGCTCGAACTCCTTCATTTCAACGATGCGCTTGCCGGTACGGGCGGCAAACAGCGACGCCTCGTTCACCAGGTTGGCAAGGTCGGCACCGGAGAAGCCTGGAGTACCACGGGCAATCACGGCCGGAGCCACGTCGTCGCCCATTGGCACTTTGCGCATGTGCACTTTCAGGATCTGCTCACGACCACGGATGTCTGGCAACCCGACAACGACCTGACGGTCAAAACGGCCCGGACGCAGCAAAGCGGGGTCGAGTACGTCTGGACGGTTGGTTGCAGCGATCACGATGATGCCGTCGTTCATTTCAAAGCCGTCCATCTCAACCAGCAACTGGTTAAGCGTCTGCTCACGCTCATCATGACCGCCGCCCATGCCGGCGCCACGATGGCGACCAACGGCGTCGATTTCATCGATGAAGATGATGCACGGGGCGTGCTTCTTGGCCTGTTCGAACATATCGCGAACACGGCTGGCACCTACACCGACGAACATTTCGACGAAGTCGGAACCGGAAATGGTGAAGAAAGGTACTTTGGCTTCGCCGGCAATGGCCTTGGCCAACAGGGTTTTACCGGTACCTGGCGGGCCAACCATCAGCACACCGCGAGGAATACGGCCACCCAGGCGCTGGAACTTGCCCGGATCGCGCAGGAACTCAACCAGTTCGCCCACTTCTTCCTTGGCTTCGTCGCAGCCTGCAACGTCAGCCAAGGTGGTTTTCACCTGATCTTCGGAAAGCAGGCGTGCCTTGCTCTTGCCGAAGCTCATCGGCCCGCCCTTGCCTCCCGCACCACCTTGCATCTGGCGCATGAAGAACATGAACACGGCGATAATCACCAGTATCGGGAAGCTGGCCACCAGGAGCTGGGTCCAGATGCTCTGCTGCTCAGGCTGCTTGCCTTCGACAACCACGTGGTTATCCACCAGGTCGCCGATCAGGCCATTGTCCTGGATTGCCGGACGGATGGTCTTGAAGCTGTCGCCATCGTTGCGCTTGCCGGTAATCACGTAGCCATCAACCGCTACGCGCTCGACCTTGCCATCCTTAACTTGCTGGATGAAGTCGGAATAGTTGAGGGTCTGCGGCTCGTTAGGGCTGGAGAAGTTGTTCATCACCGTCACGAGGACAGCCGCGATGATCAACCACAGGATCAGATTCTTTGCCATATCGTTCAATTAACTACCCTCTGAAGCAAGCTCCGCTACTGGCGCGTGCTTCGCATGATATTCACCGGCCTAACTTACTACATTACCTACAACTCTGGCAGGCGCCGTCTGTAACCCTTTGTGAAACTTTGACTACACAATATTCGTAAAGCTTCATGACGAAAGCGATATAAAAAAACCTATCGCCTCCGTCAAATTTCTCAAAAACGCTCTTCACTGGCAGCGCCTTCAATGCCACGGAAGCCGCGACCCAGCAAATACTGCTCGCGAGACCTGTCCCGGGAAGAGTCAGGCTTGCGTGTCTGTACCTTGTCGAACAGTTTGCGGATGTTCTTGTGATACTCGTCGAAGCCTTCACCCTGGAAGACCTTGACCAGGAAGTCACCACCCGGACGCAGTACCCGCCCTGCCAGGTCCAGTGCCAATTCGCACAGGAACATGGCTCGCGGCATATCAACAGCCGGTAATCCACTCATATTGGGGGCCATATCGGAAATCACAAGGTCTACCTGCGAATTTCCGACGGCCTCAAGGATCTGTGCCAGCACTTCATCCTGGGTAAAATCGCCGTGAACAAAGGTCACGTCAGGGATGCTGTCCATTTCCAGGATGTCGGAAGCGATCAAACGACCTTGTCCACCAATCAGACGACTGGTCACCTGGGACCAGCCACCCGGGGCGGCACCCAGGTCGATAACGCTCATGCCAGGACGGATCAACTTGTCCTTTTCCTGGATCTCCAGCAGTTTGTAGCTGGCCCGGGAACGGTAGCCATCCTTTTGCGCCATTTTGACGTAAGGGTCGTTGAAATGCTCTTGCAGCCACTTAAGGCTAGTTTTGGAACGGGCCACGGGCCACCTCGAAAATAAAACGGGTCGTGATTAACTGGGCGGTCCCGGACTCGCTCGGGTAAACTGGCCGCCGCTTTTTACAAGATCAGACGCAGGGGTCAGATTATGCCGCTCACTCAAGAGCAGAAGAAACAGTACAAATCCATTGGCCACCATCTGAAACCAGTTTTGATTGTGGCTGACAACGGTTTGACTGAAGGTGTGTTAGCCGAACTTGAACGCGCATTGGGCGATCACGAGCTAATCAAGATCAAGGTCAGCATCCTTGATCGCGAGGCGCGCCTGGCAGCTATTGCAGAACTGTGCAAGGCTGGCAAAGCGGACCTGGTTCAGGTCATCGGCAAGATGGCGCTGCTGTATCGCAAGAACTTCAGCGCCAACAAGCAACTGTCGAACGTACACCGCTTCAAGTGAAACAAGGGTCACGGGCGTGCTTCGCACGCCCTGCCACTCCATCCTGGCGCCGGCTGTACAACCAGCACCAACCCGGAAAACCCTAGCACAAGATAGCTGAACAGCTGCCAGCGCAACGCCTCCGGCAGAAAGATGCGCACCACGCAAAACATTGCGCACGCATACAGCGCCATCAACAGCAGTTGCCCGCGAATATCCCGCCACAGACTCCCCAAGCCTTCGGCCTTGATCAGCACCAGCGCCTGAAGCGTCACGCACGCCGCTGCAAAACCTACCAGCAACGCGCTTAATAATCCGCTGACCTCATCGATCAGCAACGGTGCCAGGCCAATCAGGCCCAGCGCCGGCAGCACACCAATATGTAACAGCCATAGGCCGCCAACCCAAAGCATCTGGGCAAACTGCCAAAGCATGGCGCCCGCACGAAGCGGGCGCCGTCTTTCAGATGTGACGAACTTCGACAATCTCGTACTCGATCACGCCACCAGGCGTCTTGACGGCCACCACGTCACCCTCTTCCTTGGCAATCAAGGCGCGGGCCAGCGGCGAACCGACGGAGATCTTGCCGAGTTTGAAGTCGGCCTCGTCTTCACCCACGATGTGGTAAACCACGCTTTCGTCAGTCTCGACGTTGGCGATTTCCACGGTGGTGCCGAAAATCACCTTGCCGGTATGCGGGATGGTCGTGACGTCGATAACCACCGAATTCTGCAGGCGGCCTTCGATGTCACGGATCCGCGCCTCGACCATACCTTGCTGCTCGCGGGCAGCATGGTATTCAGCGTTTTCCTTCAGGTCACCCAATTCCCGGGCCGTACCGATGTCCTGGCTCAGCTTCGGACGGACGACCTTGGTCAGGTGGGCGTGCTCTTCTTCCAGGGCTTTTGCGCCCTGGACGGTCATTGGGTATTTGATCATGCCTTCAATCCTGCGTGTAGATCCTGCAAGCGACGCACGGTTTTTTCAGGACCGAACTTCAGCGCTTCGCAGATAGCTTCGCCAGCAGCAATGGTGGTGGTGCAGTAGATCTTGTGCTGCAAGGCGTTACGACGAATGGAGTAGGAGTCCGCGATCGACTGGCGACCTTCGGTGGTGTTGATGATCAAGGTGACTTCGTCATTCTTGATCATGTCGACCACGTGTGGACGGCCTTCCGTCACCTTGTTCACGCGACGCACTTTCAGGCCGGCAGCCTCGATCAGCTTGGCGGTCCCGGCAGTGGCCACGACTTCGAAGCCCAAGTTGATCAGATCACGGGCCACGCCTGCAACCAGCGGCTTGTCATCATCGCGCACGCTGATGAACGCAGTACCGCCGGTAGGCAGCACCTCGCTGGCGCCCATCTGGGCTTTGGCGAATGCTTCACCGAAGGTATCGCCCACGCCCATCACTTCACCGGTGGACTTCATCTCCGGGCCCAGGATCGGGTCCACACCAGGGAATTTGGCGAATGGGAACACCGCCTCTTTCACACTGTAGAAGTTCGGAATGATTTCCTTGGTGAAGCCGATTTCCTTCAAGGTCTTACCGGCCATCACACGGGCAGCAATCATTGCCAGGGAAACACCGATGCACTTGGAAACAAACGGCACGGTACGCGAGGCGCGCGGGTTGACTTCGATGACGTAGATGTCTTCGCCTTGCAGCGCCAACTGTACGTTCATCAGGCCGACCACGCCCAGCTCCAGGGCCATTTTCTTGACCTGTTCGCGCATCTCGTCCTGGATGTGTGCAGGCAGCGAGTATGGCGGCAGCGAACAAGCGGAGTCACCGGAGTGAACGCCAGCCTGTTCGATGTGCTGCATGATCGCGCCGATCACCACGTCGGTGCCGTCGCAGACCGCATCCACGTCCATCTCGATGGCGCAGTTGAGGAAGTGGTCCAGCAGCACCGGGCTATCGTTGGACACTTTCACCGCATCACGCAGGTAACGCTTGAGTTCGTCTTCTTCGTAGACGATTTCCATCGCCCGGCCACCCAGTACGTAGGACGGACGCACCACCAGCGGGTAACCAATCTTGCTGGCCGCGCGGATCGCTTCGTCTTCGCTGCGCACAGTGGCGTTTGGCGGCTGACGCAGGTTCAGGCGCTCAACCATCTGCTGGAAGCGCTCACGGTCTTCGGCACGGTCGATAGCGTCAGGGCTGGTACCGATGATCGGCACGCCAGCAGCTTCAAGTGCGCGAGCCAGTTTCAACGGGGTTTGGCCGCCGTACTGGACGATCACGCCTTTTGGCTTCTCGACACGGCAGATTTCCAGTACGTCTTCCAGCGTTACCGGCTCGAAGTACAGACGGTCGGAAGTGTCGTAGTCAGTAGAAACAGTTTCCGGGTTGCAGTTGACCATGATGGTCTCGTACCCGTCTTCGCGCAGGGCGAGAGCGGCGTGTACGCAGCAATAATCGAACTCGATGCCTTGGCCGATACGGTTTGGACCGCCGCCCAGGATCATGATCTTGTCGCGGCCCGACGGCGCGGCTTCGCACTCTTCCTCGTAGGTGGAGTACATGTATGCAGTGTCGGTGGCGAACTCGGCCGCACAGGTATCAACGCGCTTGTAGACCGGGAAGATGTCCAGCTTGTGGCGATGGGTGCGCAGGTTCTTCTCGGTCACGCCCAGCAGCTTGGCCAGACGCATGTCGGAGAAACCTTTGCGCTTGAGGCGGAACATCAGGTCGCGGTCGATGGAGGACAGACCGAGGGTCTTGACCTTCTCTTCTTCCTTGATCAGATCTTCGATCTGCACCAGGAACCACGGGTCGATCATGTTCATGCCGAAGATGTCTTCGACGGTCATGCCGGCGCGGAAAGCATCGGCCACGTACCAGATACGCTCGGCACCCGGCACGGTCAGCTCGCGCTTGAGCACGCTCATGCTATCCGGGTTGCTCAGGTCGAGCTTCTCGTCCAGACCGCAAACGCCCACTTCCAGGCCGCGCAGGGCTTTCTGCAGGGACTCCTGGAAGGTGCGGCCGATGGCCATGACTTCACCGACCGACTTCATCTGAGTGGTCAGGCGGGCGTCGGCTTTCGGGAATTTCTCGAAAGCGAAGCGTGGCAACTTGGTGACGACGTAATCGATCGACGGCTCGAAGGAAGCCGGTGTTGCGCCGCCGGTGATTTCGTTCTGCAGCTCGTCCAGGGTGTAACCGATCGCCAGCTTGGCGGCGATGCGCGCAATCGGGAAGCCGGTAGCTTTCGATGCCAGCGCCGAAGAACGCGATACACGCGGGTTCATCTCGATCACAACCATGCGGCCAGTGTCCGGGCAGATGCCGAACTGGACGTTGGAGCCACCGGTTTCCACACCGATCTCACGCAGCACCGCCAAAGAGGCGTTACGCATGATCTGGTATTCCTTGTCCGTCAGGGTCTGTGCCGGCGCAACGGTGATCGAGTCACCGGTGTGCACGCCCATCGGGTCGAAGTTTTCGATCGAGCAGACGATGATGCAGTTGTCCTTCTTATCGCGGACAACCTCCATCTCATATTCTTTCCAGCCGATCAGGGATTCGTCGATCAGCAGCTCTTTGGTCGGAGACAGGTCCAGGCCGCGGGCGCAGATTTCTTCGAACTCTTCACGGTTGTAAGCGATACCGCCGCCGGTGCCGCCCATGGTGAAGGACGGACGGATGATGCACGGGAAGCCCAGGCGCTCCAGGACCGCGTTGGCCTCTTCCATGCTATGGGCGATACCGGAACGCGGGCAATCAAGGCCGATGGACTTCATGGCCTTGTCGAAACGCGAACGGTCTTCAGCCTTGTCGATGGTGTCGGCATTGGCGCCGATCATCTCTACGCCGAACTTCTCCAGGACGCCTTCGCGCTCCAGGTCCAGTGCGCAGTTCAGGGCGGTCTGGCCACCCATGGTTGGCAGCAGTGCGTCCGGACGCTCTTTCTCGATGATCTTGGCAACGGTCTGCCACTTGATCGGCTCGATGTAGGTGGCGTCGGCCATGTCCGGGTCGGTCATGATGGTGGCCGGGTTGGAGTTCACCAGGATGACGCGGTAGCCCTCTTCGCGCAGGGCTTTACAGGCCTGGGCGCCGGAGTAGTCGAATTCGCAGGCCTGGCCGATCACGATCGGGCCAGCGCCGAGAATCAGGATGCTTTTTATGTCTGTACGTTTTGGCATGGGTTTGTCACTCAAATCCGCAGGTCAGTCGGCAAGCCGTCTTGAACAATCTTTGAAGAGCCCGAGGGGGCCGCCGGTTTCCCGGGCCGCCCTCAGGCCGCTCAGTTAGCGTCGCTTGGCCATCTCATTGATGAAACGGTCGAACAGCGGCGCTACGTCGTTCGGGCCCGGGCTTGCTTCAGGGTGGCCCTGGAAGCTGAACGCGCTCTTGTCGGTGCGCTCGATACCTTGCAGGGAACCGTCGAACAGCGACTTGTGAATCGCCCGGACGTTGCCCGGCAGCGTCGCTTCATCCACCGCAAAACCATGGTTCTGGCTGGTGATCATCACGACGCCAGTGTCCAGGTCCTGCACCGGGTGGTTGGCACCGTGGTGGCCGTGACCCATTTTTAGGGTCTTGGCGCCGGAAGCCAGGGCCAGCAGTTGGTGGCCGAGGCAGATGCCGAACACCGGGATCTCGGTTTCCAGCACTTCCTTGATCGCCTTGATGGCGTAGTCGCAAGGCTCCGGGTCACCCGGGCCGTTGGACAGGAACACGCCGTCCGGCTGCAGGGCCAGTACGTCGCTGGCCGGGGTCTGCGCAGGCACCACGGTCACGCGGCAACCGCGCTCGACCAGCATGCGCAGGATGTTGTGCTTGATACCGTAGTCGTAGGCCACGACGTGGTACGGCAGTTCGGAAGCTTCGATGGTCGCGTGGCTGTCGGTCTTCAAGTCCCAGACGGTGGAGCGCCACTCGTACGTTTCCTTGGTGCTGACGACTTTCGCCAGATCCATGCCTTTCAGGCCAGGGAAACCTTGGGCCGCTGCAATCGCTGCTTCTTCGGAGATGTTGTCACCGGCCATGATGCAGCCGTTCTGCGAGCCTTTTTCACGCAGGATGCGTGTCAGGCGACGCGTATCGATACCGGCGATCGCCACAACGTTGTTGGCTTTCAGGTAATCGGACAGGGACATCGTGTTACGCCAGTTGCTCGCTACCAGTGGCAGGTCACGAATGACCAGGCCAGCCGACCAGACACGATCAGACTCGGCGTCTTCCGGTGTAGTACCGGTGTTGCCGATGTGCGGATAGGTCAGGGTAACGATCTGTTGGGCGTAGGAAGGATCAGTAAGGATTTCCTGATAGCCGGTCATGGCGGTGTTGAACACCACCTCTCCAACGGTCTGACCGTCGGCTCCAATGGCTTCGCCGCGAAAAATGCTGCCATCAGCAAGGGCGAGTATGGCTGGCTTAGTCAAGAAGACCTCCCGTAAATAAAGCCTGAAAGGGCGATCGCAGGTTGTAAAAAAGCGGAGTGACGTATGGACACGTCACCCCGCTTCTTCACTGAATTATTCTGCGCGCTTTTAGTGGACACACTAAAGCTGTAGCTTACAGAAAAAGGCTTTTTTGGTCCACCGCTAATGAGCCTTAAAGGCAGGGGAATACGACGGGACGTCGCCTAGCGGGTAAAAACGGGGCCTCAGCATATTCCTGAGACCCCGTTTTAGCTACTTCTTAATGCAGGTCCAGCACGTCGCGCATGTCGTACAGGGCCGGCGCACGACCCTCAAGCCACAGCGCCGCACGTACAGCACCCTTGGCGAACGTCATACGGCTAGACGCCTTGTGGGTGATCTCAAGACGCTCACCCTCGGTTGCGAACAGCACGGTGTGATCGCCCACCACATCACCGCCGCGAACGGTGGCAAAACCGATGGTGTCGTGGGCGCGGGCACCGGTATGGCCTTCGCGGCCATACACCGCCACCTTCGACAGGTCACGACCCAGGGCATCGGCAATCGCCTCGCCCATACGCAATGCCGTACCGGACGGCGCATCGATCTTGTGCCGGTGATGAGTCTCGATGATCTCGATGTCAGCCTCATCACCCATCACCCGCGCCGCCATGTCGAGCAGCTTCAGCGACAGATTGACGCCGACGCTGAAATTGGCCGCGAACACGATTGGAATATCCTTGCCCGCCTCCACCAGCAGCTGCTTTTGCTCGGCGCTCAGGCCCGTTGTGCCGATCACCATGGCCTTGCCCGCCTTGCGGCAGAACGCCAGGTTTTTCAGCATCACGTCCGGCAGGGTGAAATCGATCAGCACGTCGAATTCGTCGGCAACCTGCTCCAGATTGCCGGACAACGAAACACCGATCCGCCCCAGGGACGCCAACTCACCCGCATCCGCACCTATCAAGGTGCTGCCGGGACGAACAATCGCCGCCGTCAGCCCGGAGGCCGGCGAGCGCGCCTGCACGGCCTCGACCAGGGTCTTGCCCATGCGCCCGGCAGCGCCCATCACCGCGATACGTCGCATACTCACTTCCTTACAGGTCGCCGAAGAAGCGCTTCACGCCTTCGAACCAGCCGGTGGTTTTTGGCGAATGAGTGTCATCGCCGGCCAGGGAGCTGCGGAACTCTTCCAGCAGTTCGCGCTGACGACGCCCCAGGTTCACCGGCGTCTCTACCGCCACACGGCACATCAGGTCACCAGCACCGCCACCGCGCACCGGCGCAACGCCTTTGCCACGGATACGGAATTGCTTGCCGGTCTGCGTACCCTCAGGGATCTTCAGCTTGACCCGACCGTCCAGCGTCGGAATCTCAAGCTCGCCACCCAAGGCCGCATCGACAAAGCTGATCGGCACTTCACAGAACAAATGCTTGCCGTCGCGCTGGAAAATCGAGTGCTCGCGCACATTGATCACCACATACAGGTCGCCCGTCGGGCCGCCCTGAGTGCCCGCCTCGCCTTCGCCCGACAGACGAATGCGGTCGCCAGTATCAACACCCGCCGGCACTTTCACCGAGAGAGTCTTGTACTCTTCGACACGCCCTTCGCCGTGGCACGAGTCGCACGGATCGGAAATGATCTTGCCCTGGCCGTGGCAGCGCGGGCAGGTTTGCTGCACCGAGAAGAAGCCTTGCTGCATGCGTACCTGGCCGATACCGCCGCAAGTCGGGCAAGTGATCGGCGAGGAGCCTTTCTTGGCGCCCGAACCGTCGCACGGCTTGCAATTGACCAGCGTCGGAACACGGATATTGACGCTGGTGCCGCGCACCGCTTCTTCCAGGTTCAGTTCCAGGGTGTAGCGCAGGTCGCTGCCACGCTGGGCACCGCCACGCTGGCCACCGCGGCCGCCGCCAAAGAAGTCGCTGAACACGTCGCCGAAAATATCGGAGAAGTTCTGCCCGCCGAAACCGGCACCGCCGCCACCCATGCTTGGGTCGACACCGGCATGGCCATACTGATCGTAAGCGGCGCGCTTGTTCGGATCACACAGGCATTCGTAGGCCTCATTGGCCTCTTTGAACAGCTCTTCGGATTCTTTGCTATCCGGATTACGGTCCGGGTGGTGCTTCATTGCCAGGCGACGGTAAGCCTTTTTCAGGTCCGCCTCGCTGGAGCCGCGCTCCACACCCAACACTTCGTAATAGTCACGCTTTGCCATAAGTCTTTGCACTCTTAAGGACGTCCGGCAAAACCCTCCTGAGCCTTGCCAAACTCGTTGAGCCCCAATACAGGCCCGGACCCAACTCACGTCAATTCAACGATCCTGGTCGTTACTGCTTTCAGCCGGCAACCGGCCAAAAACGCGGTGACTGTCGTCCGGAAAGCAGGAGCATTCCCGATCACACCGCCAGCATCCGAGCGTTGTCGCATGCTGTAAAAATTCGCGTACCCCAGACACGCCAACGCGGGAGCAAGCTCCCGCGCGGCGACATCCTACCAGTCACCGCTTGTGAGCGGTCAACCGGGCGACCAAGTTACTTCTGGTCTTTGACTTCTTCGAACTCGGCATCGACAACATCGTCGTGCTTGGCTTCAGGTTCTGCCTGGTGTGCAGCACCGTCAGCCGGTTGGCCTTGTTCGGCGTACATTTTCTGAGCCACTGGCGCAGAGACTTTCGACAGCTCTTCAACCTTGGCTTCGATAGCAGCCTTGTCGTCGCCTTTAACGGCGGCTTCCAGGGCAACTACTGCGGCTTCGATTGCAGTTTTCTCTTCGGCAGTCACTTTGTCGCCAGCGTCAGCGATCATTTTGCGAGTCGAGTGAACCAGTGCATCACCCTGGTTACGGGCAGCGGCCAGCTCTTCGAACTTGCGGTCTTCGTCAGCGTTGGCTTCAGCGTCACGGATCATCTGCTGGATTTCTTCCTCGGACAGACCCGAGTTAGCCTTGATCACGATCGACTGAGTCTTGCCGGTGGCCTTGTCTTTGGCGCCTACGTGCAGAATGCCGTTGGCGTCGATGTCGAAGGTCACTTCAATTTGCGGCACGCCACGTGGTGCCGGTGGAATCTCGGCCAGGTCGAACTTGCCCAGGGACTTGTTCTGACCGGCTTGCTTACGCTCACCTTGCAGCACGTGAATGGTCACGGCGCCCTGGTTGTCGTCGGCAGTCGAGAACACTTGCGATTTCTTGGTAGGAATCGTGGTATTTTTCTCGATCAGCGCAGTCATCACGCCGCCCATGGTTTCGATACCCAGGGTCAGCGGGCTTACGTCCAGCAGCAGAACGTCTTTCACGTCGCCGGCCAATACCGCGCCCTGGATGGCAGCACCCATGGCAACTGCTTCGTCCGGGTTCACGTCTTTACGCGCTTCTTTACCGAAGAACTCGGTAACCAGCTTCTGAACCAGTGGCATACGGGTCTGACCGCCCACCAGGATCACGTCGTTGATCGCGCCAACGTCGATACCCGAGTCTTTCAGCGCAATGCGGCAAGGCTCGATGGTGCGTTGAACCAGGTCTTCTACCAGCGCTTCCAGCTTGGCGCGGGAGATTTTCACGTTCAAGTGTTTAGGACCGGTAGCGTCTGCAGTGATGTACGGCAGGTTCACGTCGGTCGAATTGCTCGAAGACAGTTCGATCTTGGCTTTCTCAGCGGCTTCTTTCAGGCGCTGCATGGCCAGCGGGTCACCCTTGAGGTTCATGCCGCTTTCTTTCTTGAATTCGTCAACGAGGTAGTCGATCAGACGAATGTCAAAGTCTTCACCGCCCAGGAACGTGTCACCGTTGGTAGCCAACACTTCGAACTGGTGCTCGCCATCGACTTCAGCGATTTCGATCACGGAAACGTCGAAGGTACCGCCACCCAGGTCGTAAACGATCACAGTGTGGTCGCCCTTGGCCTTGTCCATACCGTAGGCCAGAGCGGCTGCGGTTGGTTCGTTGATGATACGTTTCACGTCCAGGCCAGCAATACGGCCGGCGTCTTTGGTCGCCTGGCGCTGGCTGTCGTTGAAGTAGGCCGGAACGGTGATCACCGCTTCAGTCACGGCTTCACCGAGGTAGTCTTCGGCGGTTTTCTTCATCTTTTTCAAGATTTCAGCCGAGATTTGTGGCGGCGACATTTTCTGGCCGTTCACTTCAACCCAGGCGTCACCGTTGTCAGCCTTGGCGATTTTGTACGGGACCATCTTGATGTCTTTCTGTACGACTTCTTCGTCGAACTTACGACCGATCAGACGCTTCACCGCGTACAGGGTGTTATGCGGATTGGTCACAGCTTGACGCTTGGCGGACTGGCCCACCAGGATTTCGCCGTCGTTGGCATAAGCCACGATGGACGGAGTGGTGCGTGCGCCTTCGGCGTTTTCAATAACTTTGGATACGCCGTTTTCCAGCACGGAGACGCAGGAGTTGGTAGTCCCCAGGTCGATACCGATAATTTTGCCCATGATTTACTCTCCCGAAACTTAGATTTTTTTGCCGCAGCAGTGGTGGCTAACTGCGGCAGTACTTAAACGCTTGACTTATAGATGGGGCCGTTACGACTTATTTCAAGCCTGCTCATCAATAGAAGGTGCAACCGGTGCAGGAGCCTTGCTCACCACAACCATTGCCGGGCGCAGCAAGCGACCGTTGAGCTGGTAACCCTTCTGGAACACCTTCAATACGCTGTTCGGCTCAAGATCAGCGTTTTCCTGCATCGCCATTGCCTGGTGATGCTCGGCATTGAACGGCTCGCCGCCTTGCGGATCGATGGCTTCCAGCTGGTAACGCTTCAGGGTGTCCTGGAACATTTTCAGGGTCAGTTCGATCCCTTCGCGCATTGGGCGGATGTTTTCGTCGTCCGGGTTGGACAGCTCAAGGCCACGCTCCAGGCTGTCGATGATCGGCAACAGATCACCGGCAAATTTTTCCAGGGCGAATTTGTGAGCTTTTTCTACATCCTGCTCGGCGCGGCGGCGGACGTTCTGCAGATCGGCGGCAACACGCAACGATTGATCCTGTGCGCCTGCCAATTGCTCTTCGAGCACTTGCACACGAGCGGCCAGGTCTTCACCTGCGGCCTGGTTGGCGTCTGGATTTTGCGTATCCTGCGTCTGTTCGTCAGCCATAGATTTCTCCTTTCAAAATCATGCGCGAACTCGACTCGCGCTTCTGTTCCGGTATATGGGGCCACAATTTTCAGGTTCAAGGGTCGAGGCGTTACCAAAAGTCTTTCACTTGTCCTGGATCAATTCTTATCAATCATTCCCTGTTGCGCTTAAAAAGCGATTTATTCAAGCAAATCGGACTAAGCATCAGGATTGTCACCTTCAAACAAAACACTGTATAAATAACCAGACCTAAAGCCTGGGAGCGGCCGTCATGCTGGTGCACCTGTCCGTACATAACTACGCCATCGTTGAACATCTGGATCTTGAACTGGATCGCGGGATGAGCGTAATCACAGGCGAAACCGGCGCCGGCAAGTCGATCATGCTCGACGCTCTGGGCCTGACCCTGGGTGATCGCGCCGACAGCGGGGTGGTACGCCCGGGCGCCGACAAGGCCGACATCCTCGCCACCTTTGACCTGGCCGATATCCCGGAAGCCGAGGCCTGGCTTGCCGAGCGCGACCTTAACAATGAAGGCCCGTGCATCCTGCGCCGGGTGATCACGGCCGAAGGGCGCTCCCGCGGCTATATAAATGGCACGCCCTGCCCGCTCGGCGATTTGAAAGCCCTGGGCGAACTGCTGATCGATATCCACAGCCAGCATGAACACCAGTCCCTGCTGAAAACCGACACCCATCGCCGACTCCTCGACGAATACGCCGGTGCCACCGATCTTGCGCGCCAGGTGCAATTGGCTGCGCAGCGCTGGCGCCAGACCCGCCAGGAGCTGGAGCGCCTTTCCAACTCCGGCGATGAGCAGCGTGCCCGCCACCAATTGCTTAGCTACCAACTGGAAGAGCTGGAAAGCCTGGGGCTCGGCGAGACGGAACTGGAGCAACTGGAACAGGAACACAAGAACCTGACCAACGCCGAAACCCTGCTGGGTATCTGTCGGCAAGTAGTGGAGCAGTGCAGCGAAAGTGACTCCGGCAATGTGCTCAACGCCCTGACTGCCAGCCTGAACCGGCTATCCAGCGTGAATAACGCATCAGGCTCGCTGAACGAAGCCACCACCTTGCTGACCAGCGCGCAAATCCAGGTAGAAGAAGCCGTGGGCGAGCTGAACCGTTTCCTCGATCACTTCGATGCCGACCCAGCCCGCCTGCAGGATATAGAAGAGCGCCTGGACACCATCTACACCCTGGCGCGCAAACACCGGATCCAGCCGACCGAAGTCGCAACCATGCAGCAAAAGCTGCTGGATGAAATTGAAACCCTGAACGCCAACGACGAATCCATCGAGCGACTGGGTGAAGAGCTGGCGTCCTTTGCTCGTCATTATCACGAGAAAGCCCGAGAGCTCAGCGACCTGCGCCATCAGGCAGCGACCGGCCTGGCCAGTGCGGTAGAGCAGGAAATCCAGCGCCTGGGCATGCCCGGCGGGCGCTTCACCATCGAGTTGCACACTAACACCAGCAATGAACTGCTGCCCAACGGCCTTGAACAGGTAGAACTGCTGGTCAGCGCGAACCCGGGCCAGCCACTCAAGGCACTGGCAAAGGTAGCTTCCGGCGGCGAGCTGTCGCGGATCAGCCTGGCGATTCAGGTGATCACCGCCCAGACCTCTCGCGTGCCAACACTGGTATTCGATGAAGTGGACGTAGGGATCGGCGGCCCGACTGCCGAGATCGTGGGCCAGTTGCTGCGCCGGCTGGGCGATCGCGGCCAGGTACTGACCGTCACCCACTTGCCACAAGTAGCCGCCCAAGGGCATCAGCACTTGTTCGTGCACAAGGTGCGAGGCAGCGATGCGACCCATACCGCCGTGTCCAAGCTGAACAAGACCGAACGGGTAGAAGAAGTGGCGCGGATGCTCGGCGGCATCGACTTGACCAAGGAGTCCTTGGCTCACGCGAAGAAAATGGTGGTAACCGCGAAGGCCTGAAGCCTGGCTTACTGAGTATTTTCTTTCTATAGAAAGCACGAAGGCGACCCTAGGGTCGCCTTCGATCGTTTCGCAGAGCGAATCTGCGTAGCTTTCTTACTTTTTCTTACGTATGTAGAGAACCAGATTGTGGTCCACCAAATCGAATCCATGCTGCTCAGCGATCATGTGCTGGAGCTTCTCGATTTCCGGACTGGTGAACTCGATAACCTCATTGGTATCCAGGTCAACCATGTGGTCGTGATGACCGCCGTCGGCCAGTTCGAACACTGCATGACCGCCGTCGAAATTATGACGAACCACCAGTCCTGCTGCTTCAAACTGGGTCAGAACACGGTAAACCGTGGCCAGGCCGACGTCCTCGTTAGACTCCATCAGCGCCTTGTATACATCCTCGGCACTCATGTGGCGCTGCTCAGCAGAATCGAGCATTTGTAGAATCTTGACTCGTGGCAGAGTCACTTTAAGACCGGCTTTGCGTAGTTCGCTATTTTCAACCATGGTTAGCTTTCTCGCGGATGCTGCTTCGCAGCTTCTCTTAATACGGGTATGATCGGCGTTTACGTTGTCCCAGCCAAGATAGTGGAAGTCGCCCACCGATGCAAAACACCAAGCTCTTGCTAACCAGTTTCACCTTTGTGGGACTGCTCGCACTCGCCGGTTGTTCATTCCCCGGGGTTTACAAAATCGACATCCAGCAGGGCAATGTCGTCACGCAGGACATGATAGACCAGTTACGCCCGGGAATGACCCGACGGCAAGTACGGTTTATCATGGGCAATCCCCTGCTGACCGACACATTCCATGCCGATCGCTGGGATTATCTCTATAGCATCCAACCTGGTGGCGGTGAACGCCAGCAGGAGCGGGTCAGTGTCATCTTCAATGGCAATGACCAGCTCGTCAGCCTGTCGGGGGACTTCAAACCGGGCGTAAGCCGCGATGAAGCCTTGCTGGGCAAAGACACCGGCACCACGACTCCTGCGCCCGCGCAGAACGAGGAGAAGCCGAAGTCCGAAGTACCGGCCAAGCCTGGCTCCTTGCTGGACGAGATCCAGAAAGGCGTCGACGGCGTGCAAACCGTTCCGGTGCCAACTCCAGAACCTCTGGACGCCAGCCCGCAGTAAGTTTGTAACGCTCGATAAAAAGCCCGGCATGCCGGGCTTTTTGTTGTCTGCCGTTTCTCAAGCTATGAATTCTGCTGTTTTGCCTTGGCAGCCTTGGCCGCACGCAAACGACGTATCTCCATCGGATCTGCGAGCAATGGCCGATAGATCTCGATTCGGTCTCCAGCCTGCACCACACGCACGTCAGCGTCTGCCACCACCTTGCCGAAAATCCCCAAGGGGCAATCCTGCAGATTCAGCTCCGGAAATTGCGCAGCCATTCCCGAGCCCAACACTGCGGCCCTGAGGGTTGAGCCCGGCGCTACTGCCAGGCTCATCAACACCTGGCGATCCACCGCGGCGTACACCACCTCGATTTCAACCAATGGCTCAGCCATGCATTTGCTTGGCGCGCTGGCAAAACGCGTCCACCAGAGTATTGGCCGCCTGATTGAACAGCGGCCCCAGGGTGGCACGCACGATAGGGCCGGCATAGTCGAACGACAGGTCCAGGCTGATCTTGCAGGCTTTCTCGTTCAACGCCTTGAACACCCACACACCGTGCAACTGAGTGAACGGCCCTTCTTCGAGATTCATCTCGATGGACTGCCCGGGCACCAGCGTGTTGCGCGTGACAAAGTGCTGGCTCAAGCCGCCCTTTGCCACCCCCACGCTGGCAACCATGTGCTCATCACTGCTCTCCAACACCTCGGCAGTCGAACACCAAGGCAGGAACTCCGGGTAACGCGCCACGTCGTTGACCAGGTCATAGAGCGCCTGTGCCGGATAAGGCAACAGGGCCGAACGTTGAATATGCGTCGTCATGTGAGCGTTATTTCCACAGCTGAGCGGCAAACATCGCGAAAGGACAACAGGATTCGCGAAAGAAAAAAATCAAAAACCAGCCTGCATTGTCCGGGATTCATTCAACACGCTCAAGCACGCAGGTTGACCGTAGCCGACGCGCTCGCAACTCCCTATAATGCCGCCCCTATGGCTAAACAAAAGAAACACCCAACAGGGACCATCGCGCAAAATAAAAAGGCGCGACACGATTACTTCATCGAACATCGTTTCGAGGCTGGTCTGGTCCTGGCCGGCTGGGAAGTAAAAAGTCTGCGTGCCAGCAAGCTGCAGCTGGTCGACAGTTATGTGCTGCTCAAAGACGGCGAGGCATGGCTGCTCGGCAGTCATATCACGCCGCTGATGACCGCGAGCACCCACGTGATCGCCGACCCGGTGCGCACGCGCAAGCTGTTGCTCAATGCCCGCGAGCTGGAAAAGCTCCACGCCGCCGTGCAGCAAAAGGGCTACGCCTGTGTCTGCCTGTCGTGGTACTGGAGCAAGCACCTGGTCAAGTGCGAGATCGCACTGGGCAAGGGCAAGAAGGAATACGACAAGCGTGATACCGAGCGCGAGCGCGATTCCAACCGGGAATTGCAGCGTGCCGTGCGCAACAAGGGCAAGGAAGACTGACTTTCTTGTGACTTGATGTGGATGAGGGAGCCGGCTCCCTCATCCACAGCATTTGCTACATCCCTTTGCGCCGCTCCGCCCGGGCCATGCGCTGAACCTCCTGCCGCACTTCCTCCAGCACTTCCTGCACGTACAGCAGGTGACGTGTTGAGACTTCCCGTGCCTGCTCGGCACGCCCCTCGATAATCGCCAGGTACAGGTCCCGGTGCTGATTGATCAGCATGTCGCGGGTCTCCGTACGCTGCTGGTACATGCCGCCAATATTGGTCACCACATTACGCTTGAGCAGGTCGAACAAGCCGCGAATGGTGTGCAGCAATACCGCGTTATGGCTGGCCTCGGCGATGGCCAGGTGAAACCTCGCATCCGCCGCGCCCTCTTCCGCCCGGCTCACTTCATCCGACCGCGTGTAGCAATCCTGCAACTCCTCGAACGCTGCCGTTAGCCGCTCGCGGTCCACCTCAGTGGCACGCAACGCTGCGTAATACGCGCACGAGGCCTCCAGGGTCTGACGAAACTCCAGAAGATCACGCTGAGCCTCCGGATTATTTTCCAGCAGATGCAGCAGCGGATCACTGAAGGTTGAACCCAGCGACTCCACCACATAATTGCCACCACCTTGGCGACTGATCAGCAAACCTTTTGCCACCAGCTTTTGGATCGCCTCACGCAACGACGGCCGCGACACCCCGAACTGCTCGGCCAGTGCGCGCTCGGCCGGCAAGCGCTCGCCCGACTTCAGCGTGCCCTCAAGGATCATGCCCTCAAGCTGCTCGACGATGTCGTCAGACAAACGGCGCTGACGCACCTGATCAAACCCCATAACTCACTCTCCACCATCCCGACCACTCGCCAGGGCCCCTATTCTGGCCTATCGCCGCGTATCCGGCACCTATCAGAACGCCCTCGTTTAAGCCAATCAGCACCCACCAACCCCGACCTACGACCAAAGATTCACAAGCGGCAAATTGACACATCCCCCAGAAGGCTTTTAACCTAGCCAACGGTGATTGTAAATTGGTAATACCAATTACCCAAATCATCCAAGCAGTGCCTGACCAACAACAATTAGGGGCCACCCCATATGCAAACCTGGCAACAGCTCTACAGCCCGCTCGGCAGCCTCGGCCTGTCCGCACTGGCCGCCGTCATTCCCATCGTATTTTTCTTCCTGGCCCTGGCGGTGTTTCGCCTCAAAGGCCACGTTGCGGGCAGCATCACCCTGGCACTGTCGATCCTGGTGGCGATCTTTGCCTTCCAGATGCCGGTCGACATGGCGCTCGCCGCCGCCGGTTATGGCTTCGCCTACGGCCTGTGGCCAATCGCCTGGATTATCGTCGCCGCCGTATTCCTGTACAAACTGACGGTCAAGAGCGGCCAGTTCGAAATCATCCGCAGCTCCGTGCTGTCGATTACCGACGACCAGCGCCTGCAAGTGCTGCTGATCGGCTTCTGCTTCGGCGCGTTCCTGGAAGGCGCCGCCGGTTTCGGCGCACCGGTGGCGATTACTGCCGCACTGCTGGTAGGCCTGGGTTTCAACCCGCTGTATGCCGCCGGCCTGTGCCTGATTGCCAACACCGCCCCCGTTGCGTTCGGCGCACTGGGGATTCCGATCATCGTGGCCGGGCAAGTGACCGGGATCGACGCGTTCAAGATCGGCGCCATGGCCGGTCGCCAGTTGCCGCTGCTGTCGTTGTTCGTGCCGTTTTGGCTGGTGTTCATGATGGACGGGCTGCGCGGCGTCAAGGAAACCTGGCCTGCCGCGCTGGTTGCGGGCCTGAGCTTCGCCGTTACCCAGTTCTTCACCTCGAACTACATCGGCCCGGAACTGCCGGACATCACCTCGGCCCTGGCCAGCCTGATTTCCCTGACCCTGTTCCTGAAAGTCTGGCAGCCCAAGCGCAGTGCCGGCGCGCAAATCGTTGGCGCAACGTCCGGCACTGCCGTCACTGCCAGCGCCGGTGGCTTTGGCCTGCCGCGCAACACCCTGGCTTCGCCTTACAGCCTGGGGGAAATTTTCAAGGCCTGGTCGCCGTTCCTGATCCTGACCGTGCTGGTCACCATCTGGACCCTCAAGCCCTTCAAGGCGATGTTCGCCGCCGGCGGCGCGATGTACAGCTCGGTATTCAACTTTGCGATCCCGCACCTGGATCAACTGGTGATCAAGGTTGCGCCCATCGTTGCCACCCCGACGGCAATCCCGGCGGTATTCAAGCTTGATCCGATTTCCGCGACCGGCACGGCCATTTTCTTCTCCGCTTTGGTTTCGATGCTGGTGCTGAAAATCGATTTCAAAACTGGTCTGACCACCTTGAAAGAAACCTTTTATGAGCTGCGCTGGCCGATCCTTTCCATCGGCATGGTGCTGGCCTTTGCCTTCGTCACCAACTATTCGGGCATGTCATCAACCATGGCCCTGGTGCTGGCGGCTACCGGCGCGGCATTCCCGTTCTTCTCGCCATTCCTTGGCTGGCTCGGAGTGTTTCTGACCGGCTCCGACACCTCGTCCAACGCGCTGTTCAGCTCGCTGCAAGCCACTACCGCGCACCAGATCGGCGTCAACGACACCTTGCTGGTAGCGGCGAACACCAGCGGCGGCGTGACCGGCAAGATGATCTCGCCGCAGTCGATTGCCGTGGCATGCGCCGCCACTGGCCTGGTGGGCAAGGAATCCGACCTGTTCCGCTTTACCCTCAAGCACAGCCTGTTTTTCGCGACGATCGTCGGGCTGATCACCTTGGCCCAGGCTTACTGGTTCACCGGTATGCTGGTGCACTAAGACCTGCACGCGATAGGGTAAGAACCGACGCCGGGCAGCGATTCCGGCGTCTGCTATTTCTGGAGGACCGATGAGCCTGCCTGCTGCTTTTCTGAGCGACGCCGCACAACTGATCCCGAAAGATCGTCGTTTCGACGATCCACTTTCCACCCTCGCCTTCGGCACCGACGCCAGCTTTTACCGACTGATCCCACAACTGGTGATCCGTGTCGAGTCGGAAGATGAGGTGGTGGCGCTGCTGCAACTGGCTCAACGCGATCGCGTGCCGGTGACCTTTCGTGCGGCGGGCACCAGCCTTTCGGGACAGGCCATCAGCGACTCGGTACTGATCGTGCTGGGGGACAATTGGAACGGGCGCGAGATTCGCGGCCAGGGCACACAAATCCGCTTGCAGCCCGGCGTGATCGGGGCGCAAGCCAACGCCTGGCTGGCGCCATTCGGGCGCAAGATCGGTCCGGATCCGGCGTCGATCAATGCCTGCAAGATTGGCGGCATCGTCGCCAACAATGCCAGCGGCATGTGCTGCGGCACGGCGCAGAATACCTATCACACCCTGGCGGGCATTCGCTTGGTACTGGCCGACGGCAGCCGCCTGGACACGGAAGATCCGGCCAGTGTCGCGGCCTTTCGCCAACGCCATGGCGAGCTGCTTGACCGCCTGGCGGCACTCGGTCGAGAAACCCGGGCAAACGCTGAACTGGCTGCAAAAATCCGCCACAAATACCGTCTGAAAAATACCACCGGGTTGTCACTCAACGCCCTGGTGGATTTCGACGAGCCACTGGATATCCTCAGCCATTTGCTGGTCGGCTCCGAAGGCACCCTGGGCTTTATCAGCGCAGTGACCTACGACACGGTGATCGACCACCCGAACAAAGCCTCGGCCCTGATCGTGTTCCCGGATGTGGAAACCTGCTGCAACGCGGTGACCTTACTCAAAACCCAACCTGTTTCAGCGGTTGAACTACTGGACCGCCGCAGCATGCGTTCGGTGCAGGACAAACCCGGCATGCCGGCTTTCGTACAGCAGCTATCGGAAAATGCCTGTGCCCTGCTGATCGAATCCCGCGCCGCCTCGCCCTCGCTGCTGCATGAGCAACTGGCGCTGATCATGGCTTCCCTGGCCAGCTTCCCGGTGGAGAAACAAGTCGACTTCACCGAAGACCCGGTGGAAAACGCCCGCCTGTGGGCAATCCGCAAAGACACCTTCCCCGCCGTGGGCGCCGTGCGCAAAACCGGCACCACCGTGATTATCGAAGACGTGACCTTCCCGGTGGAACAACTGGCCATTGGCGTTAATCGCCTGATCGAGTTGTTCGACAAACATCACTACGACGAAGCGATCCTTTTCGGACACGCCCTGGAAGGCAATCTGCACTTTGTGTTCACTCAAGGCTTCAACAGCGCGGAAGAAGTCGCACGCTACCAGGCGTTCATGGACGACGTCGCACAACTGGTGGCCGTGGAGTTTGGCGGTTCGTTGAAGGCGGAGCATGGCACCGGTCGCAACATGGCGCCCTTCGTCGAGCTGGAATGGGGCAGCGATGCCTACCAATTGATGTGGCAGGTCAAGCGCCTGCTTGACCCCAACGGCATTCTCAACCCGGACGTGGTGCTCAGCGAAGACCCGCAAATCCACCTCAAGCACCTCAAGCCATTGCCCGCCGCCGACGAGCTTGTGGATAAGTGCATCGAGTGCGGTTTCTGCGAACCGGTTTGCCCGTCGAAAGGACTGACCCTGAGCCCGCGCCAGCGCATTGTGATCTGGCGCGATATCCAGGCCCGGAAACGCGCCGGCATCGACACCACCGAACTGGAAGCGGCCTATCAATACCAAGGCATCGACACCTGCGCGGCCACCGGGCTTTGCGCCCAACGCTGCCCGGTAGGCATCAATACCGGCGACCTGGTGAAAAAGCTGCGCAGCCGCGACGCCGACCGTACGAAAACCGCCGAATGGCTGTCGACGCACTTCGCCACCGCCTTGCAAGGTGCGCGCTTCACCCTGCACGTAGCCAACGGTGCGCGCATGCTGCTGGGCGCTCCGCGACTGGCGAAGCTCTCGGCCACGGTAACCCGGCTGTCCAAGGAGCAAATCCCGCAGTGGACCAACGCCATGCCGCAACCGGAAAAGGCCATTCGCTTCAGCCCCGCCGTGAGCGATGAGCGCCCTCGCGTGGTGTACCTCGCCGCCTGCGTCTCACGTGCGATGGGCCCGGCAGCCGGCGACCACGAACAGATGTCGCTGTACGACAAAACCCGTGGCCTGCTGGAAAAAGCCGGTTATCAGGTAGTCTTTCCCGACAATCAGGACAACCTCTGCTGCGGCCAACCATTCGCATCCAAGGGCTACGCCGAACAAGCCGAACACAAACGCCAGGAACTGATCGGCGCCCTGCTCCACGCCAGCCGTGGCGGCCTCGACCCGATCTACTGCGACACCAGCCCGTGCACCCTGCGCCTGGTCCAGGACCTGGCCGAAACCCGTCTCGACCTCTACGACCCGGTACGCTTTATCCGCACGCACCTGATGGACCGCCTCGACTTCACCCCCCAGGAAGCCCCGATCGCCGTGCACGTCACCTGCAGCACCCAACACCTGGGAGAGAGCCAGGCGCTGATCGACCTGGCCAGGCGTTGCAGCAAAAACGTGGTGATCCCTGAAGGCATTCATTGCTGCGGGTTTGCCGGCGACAAAGGCTTCACCACGCCAGAGCTGAACGCGCACTCACTGCGCAGCCTGAAGGACGCCGTGCAGTATTGCAGCGAGGGCATCTCCACCAGCCGTACGTGTGAGATTGGCCTGACACAACACGGTGGAATTGATTACCACGGCCTGGTGTACCTGGTGGATCGAGTAACCCAGGCGCGCGCCCACTAGGGCCGCCCTCTTTGGGTGCAAAACCTAATGATTTCGGGGTTTTTCGACTAATCCAGCGACAAAACAGAACCCCTGCGCGCCGGCGTAGTCATCTGCATAGGCCTCGACAAACGAGGCTCATCAGTGACCTCGCTGGCTGCACGGAAAACCGGCAGCATCGAGCCCTATTTGCACAAGGAGATACCCATGAAGCGTTCCGCTCTTGCTGGTTTGTTCATTACCGCTGCGATGCTGGCGTCCCCCGCGTTTGCGGCCGGAACAAAAGACGATCTGTGCCAAATCAACCTGGACAAAATCAACAACGGTAAAGCGTTGCTCGCCACCGACACCAGCGGCAAATCTGGCGAAATCGACACCGCCGTTTCCCAAGCCAAGGCAGCCCATGCGGCAGGCGATGACAAGAAATGCATCGAGATCACCTCCAAGGCCCTGCAAAGCCTGCAAGACACGGACAAAGGCGGCAATCAGTAACTCGCTGATTGCTCAGGCCAACCTTCGGGTTGGCCTTCTGTGACCGATTGACGTACACTGCACAGGCTTGTCACTCACTAAGAAACAACGAGTTACAAGCACGGGGCCGTTTAGGATTCGACGCCGGTTGCGAAACTTTAGGTGCATGCCGAGTTGGTAACAGAACTCGTAAATCCACTGTTGCAACTTCTTATAGTTGCCAATGACGAAACCTACGGGGAATACGCTCTCGCTGCGTAAGCAGCCTTAGCCCTTCCCTCCTGGTACCTTCGGGTCCAGCAATCATCAGGGGATGTCTGTAAACCCAAAGTGATTGTCATATAGAACAGAATCGCCGTGCAGTACGTTGTGGACGAAGCGGCTAAAACTTACACAACTCGCCCAAAGCACCCTGCCCTTCGGGTCGCTGAGGGTTAACTTAATAGAAACGGCTACGCATGTAGTACCGACAGCGGAGTACTGGCGGACGGGGGTTCAAATCCCCCCGGCTCCACCACTTCATCATCTAAAGACGTCCACGGACGTCTTTTTTTGTGCCTGAAATTCAGTAACCAGCAGATGCCGACAACGAACTCACAACCGGGCCACTGGCGATTGTTCCAAGTCGTCTTCGTACTCGCCACGGGGGGTCACCATCGAACTGCATAGCACACCGATTTCGAACAGCAGCCACATCGGCACAGCAAGCAGCGTCTGCGAAAAAATATCCGGCGGCGTAAGAATCATGCCAACCACAAAGCAGCCTATGACCACGTACGGACGAATCTTCTTCATGTATTTGACGTCTACGATGCCGATCCACACCAGCAGCACCACGGCAACGGGAATCTCGAACGCGACGCCAAAAGCGAGAAACAACGTCATGACGAAATCCAGGTAACTGGCAATGTCGGTCATCATCGACACCCCTTGCGGGGTGACGCTGGCGAAGAAGTGGAAAATCAACGGGAACACAAGGAAGTAGGCGAACGCCATGCCTGCGTAGAACAGGGCAATGCTGGAAATCAGCAGCGGTACCGCGACGCGCTTTTCGCGCGTGTACAAACCTGGCGCGATGAAACCCCAGATCTGATAAAGGATCACCGGCATAGCCAGGCACAACGCGACCATAATGGTCAGCTTGAACGGTGTAATAAATGGCGACGCCACATCGGTGGCAATCATCGTCGCACCTTCAGGCAAGAATTTGCGCAACGGCGCCGAGACGAATGTGTAGATCCTCTGCGTGAAGTAGAACAGTCCGCAGAAGATCACGAAGATCGCCAGCACACAACGCAGCAAACGCGATCGCAGTTCGGTGAGGTGTGAGACCAACGACATTGGCTGGTCGTTTTCCGGGATTTCGCTCATGGGACTCGTGGTCATGATGTCGGCTCATTGGTGCAATGCGCGTTCATCGAGACTGGCTCAGCCGGAAGAGCAGGCTGCACTGGCTCGAACTCAACCAGCGGCGTGTGCTCTTCCTGCGCGGGGATATGCTCGTGACGCAATTGGCGGCGAATTTCGTCAGCGCCGAGTTCACGCTCGACGTCCTGTTTGATGATGTTGAAGCTGCGTTTCAAACGCCCAACCCAAAGCCCGGCAGTACGCGCGGCACCCGGCAGTCGCTCGGGGCCCAATACCAGCAGGGCAACGAGAGCAACCAGCAACAGTTCAGAGAAACTGATACCAAACATGCGTCACGACCTATTCTTTGCGGATGGGCTCTTCGAATCGTGGTGCTGTGGCGTCGAGGGTCTGCGGCTGATACAGCGGCTGGACTGGAGGTTGTCCGCCAGTTTTTTCTTCATCACTCATGGCTTTGCGAAACCCCTTGATCGACTCACCGACATCGGTACCCAGGGTCTTGAGTTTCTTGGTGCCGAAAACCAATACGACCACCACCAGAATGACGATCCAGTGTTTCCAGTCAAAAATGCCCATGTCACGTGCCTCTTAAGCCTACAAATCGGCTGTTTTGGAGATAGCCCTTAAGCGTCAGACATGCTGACCTCAGACCGTCGACTGTACGTCTGACGCCCGAAGGCGCAAACGACATATTTCCCTTACTTCCGGCCAATTTCGTTTCAGCATCGACGCGCCTCGAAAAATGAGTTGCTATGGCGTAACTCGAGGGTTATCTATAAAAAAAGCCTTCTGAATATTTGAGGTCGCTCAACATGCATCGCGTTGGATTCTTCGTTTGCCATGGTCACGATGCTCTGGATCTTGCAGGGCCACTTTCTGCTTTTAATCAGGTGAGCACCGCTGCCGGCCATACCCCTTATGATCTTCGTGTCATCTCGACGTCCGGTGGGCTGATTGTTGGCAATGCAGGCCTGCCGATCGAAACAAGGCCGGTCGGCAACCGCAAGTTTGATACCGTGGTGTTTGTAGGCGGAGATATCGAGCCGATGCAGTCACCGGAGAACATCGCGGTTGCCAAGCAATTGGCCTCCAAGGCCTCGCGCGTGGCAAGTGTGTGTACAGGGGCTTTTTTGCTGGCGGAAACCGGCCTGCTGGACGGTCTGAGAGCAACAACGCACTGGAGCTACACCGCACAATTGCAGATGCGCTTCCCCAATATCAGGGTTGAGGGCGATAGCATTTATATCGCGGATGGACGCATCTGGACATCGGCGGGCATCGCCTCCGGAATCGACTTGACGTTGGCCATGATTGAACGGGATATGGGCGCGGAAACTGCGCACAAAGTCTCCAGGCTCCTGGTCGTTCCCTATCGTCGGCCGGGAGGTCAGTCCCAATTCTCCGCGATGTCACAAATGGAGCCAGAGTCGGATCGCATCCGCATCGCCCTGAACTTTGCCAGAGAACACCTGGCAGAGTCGCTGCCTGTCGAGCGACTTGCTGACGCCGCGAGATTGAGCCTGCGACAGTTCGGACGAGCATTCCGCCGAGAAACGGGTGAAACGCCGGCCAAAGCGGTCGAGCGCTTGCGAGTTGAGGCGGCGTGTTTGCGTCTGCAAGACGGGAGTGAACCAATCGAGCAGATTGCGCTGGCCATAGGGTTCACCGATCCAGAACGCATGCGCAGAGCCTTCGTCAAAATCTACGGGCATCCACCGCAATCCATTCGACGTGAGAGCAGGCTCAGCGGTAGCAGTTGATGGTTCGATGGCCCATCAAGGCTTCGGCAGACCGAAGAGTTTCACCCGGGAATCGCCATCACTTCACCTTAAAGGGCGTGATCGTTCCACATGTCGCGATGCAACTTCCAAACGCCATCCTGTTTCAGGAAGATCAGCGTCTGTTTCCCGCTGTACTTGAGCGTTCCATCGGCATCACGGATCTCGGCATCCGATACTTCGGTAACGGTCTGACCGTCACCGTAAAACTCGTAATTGGCGAAAGACACGGTGTCGGACCTGGCCCCAACATGTTGTTTGCTGAAGTATTCCGTGATTGCCGCGGCTCCAGTGATTTTGCCGCCTCCAGGTGGCAAGAGTGCGCCATCCTTCGTATAAAGACGGCCGATCGCCGCATAATCACCTTGTCCGTAAGCTTGCGCAAATCGTGCATTCTCGGCTTTGATGGCCGCCTCAGGCGGGCGCTGCTGGTCACCTGCAGATGCCTCTACAGAGAAGGTAAACAGCGAGACGCAGGCTGTGAGAGCAGCGGCAATAATATGAAACTTCATCTAATGATTTCCCATTTTGACTTGAGTTAATGAGTGCTGCGCCGGATTGAACAGATCGGGCGCGTGTCAATCGGGCATCATTAGGAGTAAGGGATGCGGCCATAATGATGCCTGCCACTTGTTTCAGCGAACGCCCGGAATTCGTGCGAGCCCCTTGGATGCGTTAGGCAATATTTTGTCGACCATCGCGATGACTTCCGGCCGAGCGTCTCTGGGGTGACCGGAGTGGAACGGCGGATCAGGATCGTATTCAATCGCCAGTTGCGTGAATTCGGCGTCCAGGTTCCCGCGCATTTTCGCGGCAACGCGAATGGCGAAGTCGATGCCTGCCGTTACGCCACCGCCGCTCATGAACCGGCCGTTGTCGTCCTCTACGAAACGATCCGGAACGCCGATCGCGCCATATTCAGCCAGTTTGTTGACGAAGGCCCAGTGGCAAGCGCTTCGCTTACCGTTGAGAACGCCGGCGGCGGCCAGTACGAGCGATCCATTGCAAACCGACGTAATGTGCTTGGCCCCTTCAGCCAGCCGCCGGATCTGCGCCAGGTACTCCGGTTGCATCGGCGCCGATAAATCAGACCCGCCGGGAACCAGGATTAAGTCTGTCTGCTTGATATCAGCCAGTCGTTCGGTGTTGCCGTACACGACCCCAAATTCGAGGGTCACGTTGCCCCCATTGAGGCTTGCATAGCGAACATTTGTATTGGGCAGCCGGTGAAAAATCTCGCTAGGGCCAGCGAAATCGAGAAGCGTACCGCCGTCATAATTTACGATCAAAATATTGAAAGGCTCATCTGGGGCAAGTAGCCCCTTGCTGTCAGCCTGGGCAAAAGCGGACGTGGCATTGCCGAGCAAGGCACCGCCCCCCAGGATCGAGCCGAGCGTGGCAATACTTCCGAACTTGAGAACATCGCGTCGGGAACTGCCCACATTGATAGGCCGCTTGCCAGTTGTGTTGTTTTCATTATTGTCGGTCAAGATATTTCTCCTTGCGCCAGCCCTTCCCGCGGTCGCAGATGAAGTTGGGCTGGACTGAAGAACCACCACGACGAAAAGCGTGGCTGGGTGTGATTGAGAGCGGACGAGCCGAAAATACGTCTAGGCCCCCCGAGCAGGAAACCAAGGTCTCACAGTTGCGAGGCACCGCCATCGACGACCAATTCAGTGCCGACGACGTAGCAGGATTCGTCGCTGGCGAGATAGAGCGCCGCGTAGGCAATGTCCTCGGCCTTACCCATGTGGCCTACCGGGACGAATTTCGCGAACTCATTCTTGAAGTGCTGAAGATCGTGCTCTGACATTCCCCATTTACCGAGCAGCGGTGTGTTTATCCCGCCCGGTGCGATTGCGTTGAAGCGGATCTTCCGGTCCAGGAATTCGAATGACCAACTCCGGGCGAGAGACCGCACGGCGGCCTTGGCAGCAGCAGTCAGGGAAATGTTGTGCTTGCCCGTCTGTGCAACAAACGATGTATTCAGAATAAATGAGGCGCCCTCCCGCAAGTCCGGCAGCACCGCCTGAAGTGTGAACACCACGCCCTTGACGTTAATGTCCATGATCTCGTCGTAGAGTGCTTCGTCGATATCGTTGATTGCTGATGGGAACGCTCGGCCCGCATTGGCAAACACGACATCCAGGCCACCGAACGTTTCCTTGATCTCGGCGGCAATCCTGCGCATGTCCTTGATCGAACGTACGTCGCCCTTGAGAACGAGCGCATTCTCACCAAGCTCGGCTTTCACTTGCTCAAATACGGCATCATCGCGCCCCGTAACGGCTACCCGGGCGCCTTCTCCAATGAAGAGCTTCGCGGTCGCGAGGCCAATGCCACTGGTACCGCCGGTGATCAAAGCTGTCTTGTTCTTAAGCCTCATCTTCTGTGCCTCTCTTTGCTTCGTGATTGATCAGGCCCTCGCTCATTGCACAAACACGTTTGTGCGCATGGCGCGCGCTTGATTTCCTGGGCAAATTATGGAAACAGACCCTGATGGCGTAAAGGTCGTATAACCCTCAAAAAACGCCACACCAAGAGGCATCCGAGCATGTGGAGAATTCAGCGTCGCGCCCTGCCTGCACGGGTGGGTACAAGCCTGCGAAAACCTCGCTTCGCTGAACGCGCTCAATAGTGGCAGTGGAGTTTACGTCTACGACGCGGAGCTGGATAAGCAATCAGGATTTGCCATCCCGCAAGAATGGGTAACACCGACAAGGTCAGGGAGTCGTAATAGAAGGCGCCGTGATATTTTGAGCGCAACTTTTCAACTTGGCTCCCTTCTATCAGACAACCGGAAGTCCGATATCCATGCTCAAGCCCTCTCTATTTCTGGCCCTCGCCACCCTCTCCACCCTCGCCAACGCCGACCTCGCAGGCGTCTGGCAGGGCATTCTCGGCAAGACGCCAATCACCGCATGCTTCAACGCCTCGCCCAATACAGGCGGCAGTTACTACTACCAGCGCTTCCTGACACCGATCCAGCTCACCCAGGAAACACCCGATGCTCCCTGGGCCGAAGAAGGCAACAGCGGCGTCTGGCAATTGGAGGCGCCACAGGGCGATTCCCTGAAAGGTTCCTGGAGTAAGACCAAGGGCAGCAATCCACTGCCCCTGGCATTGCAGCGCATGGCAACGCCGCCCGAAGGTTGTGCCAGCGATGCGTATAACGCTCCCATGGAAGCCGCGCCCCTACCGGTCAAGACGCAGAAGCAATCCTTCGCCGGGCACAGCTACCAGCTAAAGACCCAAGGCGCCCAGGTCACGCTCAAGCTTGAGGGCGACAGCCCGGCAATTCAGAAGATCAACCGGCAGTTGGCAAGCCTGGCCGTCAGCGCTGAGGATCAAGCCAATTACTTCAGCGAACGACGGGAATACCTTGGACGCAACGGTGCGACCTATACCAGCGAAATCAGCGTCGAACCCACGTACTGGTCATCCCAGTGGATCACTGTCAGGTTTTACCGATGGGCCGCCGGTACGGGCGCCAGGGGTATCAGTTGGGGGCTGCATTCCTGGAACCTGCAAACCGGCGAAAGCGTTGACCCATGGACTTGGCTCGGCGGGAACCAGGAATGGTATGACGCTTACTCCGGCCATCTGAAACTGCCCGCCAAACTCAGCGCATGGCTGGAGAAGCAAACCACCACCGATGAAGGTTGCCCGGCAATCACCAGTTACTCGAGCTTCGACCTGAGCTTCGACACTCAAGGCATGAAGCTGTCGACACCGGCCAATGGCGACGGTTGCGACAATGACCTGAGCTTCACCTGGGAGCAGTTGGAGCCTGTTTTGTCAGCCAAGGGCAAGGCCGCACTTGCCAGTCTGAAGACACCTTGAATGCGTGAACATCGCACGACGGTTCAGACACTGATCAGCAGCGATCCTTTACGCTGGCACCTACTGGCCGTCGTCCGCGCCCTCGCCCTCCCCGACTGCTGGATCGGCGCCGGCTTCGTACGCAACGCGGTATGGGATCACCTCCACGGTCGCCCCCTATCACCACTGACCGGTGACGTCGACGTACTGTGGTTCGACGCCACCTGCACCCGCCCCGACGAAGACCGCCGCCTCGAAGCCCTCTTACACGCAGCAGAACCCTCCATCGACTGGTCCGTCAAAAACCAGGCCCGCATGCACCTGCGAAACGGCGATGCACCTTACCGCAACGCCAGCGACGCCATGCGCTTCTGGCCCGAAACCGCCACCGCAGTATCCGTCAGAAGAACCGCAGTGGACGTATGCGAAGTTTCAGCCCCTCTCGGCCTGGAAGACCTGTTCAATCTCCAACTCAAACCCACGCCCCGCTTCACCCAGGAAAAACACGCCATCTACCAACAACGCATCACCTCCAAACGCTGGCTAACCCAATGGCCACTGCTGAAACAATCCTGCCCCTACAAAAACCTCACATTCATTCACGAATTATTAAGAATCGCCCTCGTATACTCACCGATCGCCCGGACTGTTCCCTCGAACGGCCCCCTGCCCCGGTAGCCAGAATCCATGACGCGTTCCGCTCCTCTGCTGCTCCTGCTCGCTGCGCTGTTGTTTTTCTTTGCCCTTGGCAATCACGAGTTGCAAGGCTCGACCGAGGCCCGTGTGGCCGGGATCGCCATGGCCATGCACCTAGATAACGATTGGGTGGTGCCGCGATTGTTCCGTGAACCCTTCCTGGAGAAACCGCCGCTGAGCCTGTGGCTCGACGCCGGGGCGATTCGCCTGTTTGGCGGTACCACTTGGGCAGTGCGCCTGGCGTCGGCGTTTGCCGGGCTGTTCAGCGTGATGCTGCTGTACGGAATGCTGCGCAAGTTTGGCCGGCCCAAGACGCTGGCGTTTGTCGCGGGCCTGATGCTGGCGACCATGGCCAGTTACTGGAGCAATGTGCGCGGCGTCGGTGAGGATTCGCTGCTCACCCTCGGGGTTACCATGGCGCTGCTGGCGTTCTATCAGGCCGCTCGGCCCGCGTCGGAGCGTGACAGTTCCAACCTGGGCACCTGGTTACTGTTCACCCTCGGGATGGTGATCGCCACCTTGAGCAAAGGGGTTCTGGGACTGGCCATGCCTGGCGTGGTGATCTTCGTCTATCTGGCCAGTACCAGCCTGATGGATAAACGCTTCAAGCTCGGCGATTGGGTCAAGCCCGGGCTGTTCACGCTGCTGGCGCTGGTGCCGCTGATGATCTGGCTGGGTTTCCTGTACCAGCGCGACGGGTTGCAGGGGGTACGTGAAGTGCTGCTGACCAATAGCGTCGGACGCTTCAGCGGTTCGTTTGTTGAAGCCGGCCACTACGAGCCGTTCTATTACTACATCGTCAAACTGCCCGAAGCCTTTTTGCCCTGGAATATCCTGGTGTACCTGGGGCTGTGGCACTTCCGCAAAAGCCTAGTGCGCAACCGCTACCGGCTGTTTTTCAGCGTATGGCTAGTAGCGCAGTTCACCCTGCTGACGTTTGCCTCCAGCAAGCGCACGGTTTACCTGATGGCGCTGACACCCGCCGCTGCGGTGCTGGCCGCCGAGTATGGCCGCGTGCTGCTGGGCTGGCTGAAAAGTCGTGGGCAGGTTTCACACGTTGCCGAACACGTTTATGAAAACCGACGGGGTCTGGTAGGTGGCTTCTTCACCGTGGTGGTGGCCTGCTACCTGATTGCGGCTTTCTGGTTCGCGCCCAAGGCCGATGTGCGCCAGTCGTTTGTGCCGGTAATCAGCCAGATCCAGGCGATGCAGGCGCAGGGCAAGGAAGTGGTGCTGTATCAGGCCAACGAGCGAATCGCCGGCGCCGGGGTGTTCTACATGCAGGCCTATTTGACGATTCTGCAAACGCCGGAGGAACTCAAGAGTTACCTCGCGGCCAAGCCCGGCAACGTGGCCCTGGTGGACAATACTGACCGGCTGAACGTGCCGGTGACGGTGGTCAAGGAGATGGCGATCAACCGTCAGCCGTACTATTTCGTCGAGCAGTAGGGCCTGTCACCACAGCGCCAGGTCGTACGTGAGGTAGACCCGGTAGTTGTCACGATCGCTCGCATAGGTCGAGCGATACGTGGCCTTGCGCAACTCGATGCCCACACCTTTGAAGGTGCTGTCCTGGATCACGTAGCGCAGGTTGGTGTCCGACTCCCACTCGCGGGCTTCGCGCCCTTTGAAGTCACCGTTCTGGCCCTTGTAGTAGCGGGTCATGAAACTCAGGCCCGGCAGCACGGCGGCAAAGTCGTAGTCATAGCGCAGCATCCAGGTTTGCTCACCGGCCTGGATGAATTTGCCGACACCTGCGTTGCTGAAGGAATACACCGTCGACACGCTGGCGTAGGGCAACGCGGTATCACCGGTGACTTTCTGATAACCCACGCCCAGCGCCTGCGGCCCTAGCCGGTAGGTGAACAACCCGCTGAACATGTCGCTGTCGACCTTGCCATTGCGTGCCTCGCCCGCTTCGTTGCTGATGAAGTAACGCAAGTCGCTGGTGAGGCTGCCGGCACCCACTGGCTGTTTATGCACCAGGCCAAAGAACTGCTGGCGATAGAATTCACGCATTTCGCCGTAGTACCAGGTACCGCTCAGCTTGGGCGTGAAGGCATAGGTGGCGCCGGCAAAATCAAAGTCGCTGCCCTTTTTGCCGCTGTAGCCCTGGGGATAAATGTCCACGCTGTCGGTCGAGTTTCGCAGCTTGAACTTGTCCAGATGCCCGGCGTGCACGTACAGGTTACGGACGCCGCTGTACTCGACTTGAGTGCCTTGGAATGTTTGTGGCAACAGCCGGCCATCGTTGTACACCAGCACTGGAATCTTCGGCAGCAGCGTGCCGGTTTTCACCACGGCTTCACCGATGCGCATCTTCGCGGTCACGCCCAGGCTTGAGAATTCGCTGGCCGCGCGGCCATCGTCGTGCACCGGCAACAGCCCGGTGCCGGCATGGGCGCGGCTGGAGTCGAGCCTGATCCCCGACAACCCCAGCGCATCCAGGCCGAAACCCACCGTGCCTTCGGTATAACCCGATTGCAGGTTGAGCAAAAAGCCCTGGGCCCACTCCTTGCGGTCCTCGCCGCCGTCGCGGTAACCGTCGTTGAAATAGTAATTGCGCAAGGTCAATTTGCCGTGGGAATCCTCCCAGAAACCCTGGGCCATCAGTGCCGGTGACAGGCTCGCCAGCAAGCCTGTGCACACCACTGCTCCCCTCGTGAAAAGCTCACGCATAACCGTCTCCCGAATGCCGTATTGTGGTTTTTTATGGGCAGTTGCTGCCTGCGATACGCTGGACGGCGCGTCGCATTGCGGCGGACACTAACGGCTCCTCGAACGCCCGGCAACGTTATGCGAGAAGCGCATCAGGCTATGCGCAAAGCCCTCAAACCACAGGAAAATCACGGTGAATCTCAAGCAGCTCGAAGCCTTCAAGGCGATCATGTCCACCGGTTCGACCATCGGTGCGGCGACCCGCATGCGCCTGTCGCAATCCGCGGTCAGCCGGTTGTTGAGCCAGCTGGAAGAGGCATTGGGTTTCGCGTTGTTCCTGCGCAAAAAGGGCCGCTTGATGGCGACCCCGGAGGCTGAAGAACTGCTCGCCGAAGTGGCCGGCCTGGTCGACGGCATGCAGCGTATCCAGCGCCTGGCAGATGAGATGCGCGTGGGCCGTTCGCGCAAGAGCCTGATCAAGGTCGGGGTGCCCACCAGCATGACCCAGGAGCTGCTGCCGCGGATCGTCGCCGAGTTTCTCAAGGGCCGGGAAGACATCGTCGTCGAGCTGCTGACCGGTTCCTACGACATGATCGAACGGGCCGTGCTCGACCGTTCCGCCGACCTCGGTTTTGTGCGCTTGCCTACCGAGATTCCCGACTTCGAGATTGAACCGGTGCTGGAAACCGAAGGCGTGTGCGTGATGCCCGCTGACCATCCGCTGACCCGCCACGCCTGCATCGAAGTGCAACACTTGCGGGACGTGCCGCTGGTAATGCTGGGCCGGCAACGGGCCCTGCGGGCGGAGTTGAACCAGGTGTTTCGCGCAGCCAACCTGACGCCCCAGGTGCGGGTGGAAGTGCACTCGGTGGGCGCCGCATGCAGTTTTGTCGCCGAGGGGTTGGGGGTGTCGATCGTCAATGGTTTGCTGGCCAGCCACTTCATGCATTTGCCGATTGTGGTCCGTCCGTTTCGACCGGCATTGCCCTATGCATTCGGCCTGGCGTTTCGCGCGGATGAACCCAGGTCCAAGGTGGTGACGGCGTTTGCCGAGCACCTCAAGCACCGCCTGGCCGCACAAAACGCATAGCCCAACCCAGCCCGCGCATAACGTTGTCGCCGTTAAAACTTTGCCCTAGTGTCCGCTCCACAAGTGTCACCCGACACAACAATAACAGCGCACACCGGGGCAACCAGCATGACCGAACCGCAGATCGTCCGTACCCACTCGCCCACTGAAACACCGGTGGAAAAACCCGCGCAGCGCAAGCAGATCAACCCGGCCATCATTCTGTTGAGCATCGTGCTGCTGGCTGTCGCCTTCACCTACGCGGTGAACTCGGGCAAGTTCCAGCGCCAGAACAGCCTGGTGGTTCCGGGCTCCTATCAGGTGCTGGAAAAGCACGACTCCCTGGGCCAACTGTTCTCCGTCGAACCGCGCAAGGCCAGCGATACGGTCGCTCGGCCGGTATCGTTGGTCGAGGGCTTCATGGCCATTCCCCAAGGCATCGAAAAACGCGCCGCGCTGATTTTCATGGTGCTGTTCATCGGTGGGATGTTCGGCGTGTTGAACAAGGCCGGTGTGATTGATGCCGGTCTTGAACGCCTGCTGGGGCTGACCCGGGGCAATATCTACGTGCTGGTGCCCAGCCTCATGCTGGTGTTTTCCGCCGGCAGTACCTTCATGGGCCTGGCCAAGGAATTCATCCTGATCGTGCCGTTGATGGTGGCCATGGCCAACCGCCTGGGGCTGTCGAACCTGATCGGCCTGGCCATCGTGACCATCTCGGTGAAGATCGGCTACCTGGCCTCCATCTCCAACCCGGTGGCGTTGTCCGTGGCACAGCCGATGGTGGGGCTGCCGATTTTCAGCGGCCTGAGCATGCGCGTCCTGGCCTACTGCACGTTCCTGCTGGTGGGCATCGCGTTCGTACTGTGGAGTATCCGCAAGCACGGGTTTGATGCCAGCGCGCAGATCACCTTCGAACGCAAACCGCTGCCCCTGCGCCACCTCCTGAACCTGATCGTGCTGGGGGCCGGTATTGGTTTCCTGGTATACGCCTCGAACCGCTGGGAGTGGAAATACCACGAGCTGTCGGCGTTCTACCTGCTGCTGACCGTGGCGTTCAGCGTAATCGCCGGCCTGGGTGCCAGCACCGCCGCCAGCGCCTTTGTCGACGGCATGAAAAAGGTGCTGATCGCCGGTGTGTTGATCGGCCTGGCGACCGCCGTGGAAATCATCCTCAGCACCGGCCAGGTGCTCGACACCATCGTCAACAGCCTCGCCAACCTGGTGGGCGATCATGGCCCGGTGGTCTCGGCCTACGGCATGTTCTTCGCACAACTGGGCCTGGATGTACTGATCCCGTCCACCTCGGGGCAGGCGGCGGTGACCATGCCGATCTTCGGGCCGCTGGGACAGCTCTCCGGCGTCAGCCCGCAAACCACGGTGTTCGCGTTTTTGATGGGCAACGGCCTGACCAACATGATCACCCCGACCTCCAGCGGCCTGTTGGTATTGCTGGCCACCGCCAACGTCGGCTGGGGCCAGTGGGCACGCTACATCCTGCCGCTGTTTCTGATCTATGCGGTGCTGGCGATGGTGTTGTTGGCCATTGCCGTAGGCACCGGGTACTGACCCCATGAGTGTTTTCCCCATGCAGACGTTGCACAACCAGATGATCGCCATGCGCGACGGCATCCACCTGGCCACCGATATCTACTTGCCGCCCGGTCCAGGTCCGTTTCCGGTGGTGATCGAACGTACGCCCTACGACAAAAGCAAACCGTCGCGCTCGGAAATCCAGCTCGACGGCCAGCACATCTCCCGCGAGCAGATGGCCGCGCGGTTCACGGCCCAGGGCTTTGTCGCGATCTTCCAGGATTGCCGCGGGCGCTATGCCTCCGAAGGCGTGTTCACCAAATACACCGCAGAGGGCGAAGACGGTTGCGACACCCTGGCCTGGATCGTCGAGCAGCCGTGGTGCAACGGCAAGATTGGCAGCATGGGCCTGTCCTACGCCGCCCACACGCAACTGGCGATGGCCTGCCTGCATCCGCCGGGCCTCGCCAGCATGGTGCTGGACAGCGGCGGCTTCGCCAACGCCTACCAATGCGGGATTCGCCAGGGCGGCGCGCTGGAGCTCAAGCAAGCCACCTGGGCGTTTCGCCAGGCCAAGGAAAGCCCGGCGGCACTGGCGGATCCGAAGATCCTCGAAGCCCTCGAACAGGAAGACATCCACCAGTGGTTCAAGCGCATGCCGTGGCACGCCGGGCAATCGCCCCTGCGGCATGTGCCGGAGTACGAAGCCTATCTGCTGGAGCAGTGGGCCCAGGGCGACTTCGGCCCGTACTGGCAAGCGCCGGGCATCTACGCCGAGGGGCATTACCACGATCTGCCGGATATCCCGGTGCTGTTCATGTCCAGTTGGTACGACGCCTATGTCAGTTCGACCCTCGCCAACTACGCGGCGTTTTGCGCCGGCAGTACGGCGCAGCATCAGTTGATCATGGGCCCCTGGCTGCATGGTGATCGCAATATCACTCACAGTGGCGATGCGCAATTTGGTGCGCCAGCGGCCTTCGACGGGCAGGTGGCGAAAGACTGGTTGAGCTGCCGCCTGGACTGGTTTGAACGCACCCTCAAGGGTTCGCCGCTGCCTGCACCCGCGGCGGTGAAGGTGTTCTTGATGGGCGGTGGCACCGGTGAGCGCGATCAACAGGGGCGCTTGCAACATGGCGGGCACTGGATCGACAGTCATCAATGGCCGCTACCGGATAGCCGGCAACTCACCCTGCACCTCACCGCACAACGCCAACTGCAACCTGAACCGCCGACCACCGAGGGCCAGCTCAGCTACTGCGCCGACCCGGCCGATCCGGTGCCGACCATCGGTGGCGCCCTGACCTCCGGCGCGCCGATTTTTGTCGGCGGCGCTTTCGACCAACGCGAGCGGGCGGACTTCTTCGGTACCCGTGGCGACCAGCGCCCCCTGGCCGAGCGCAGCGATGTCTTAAGCTTCCAGACCGAGCCACTGAGCCACGACCTGATCGTCGCAGGCCCGCTGCGCGTGGAACTGTGGATCGACAGCGATGCGCCCGACACCGACTTCACCGCCAAACTGCTCGACGTCTACCCGGACGGCTACGCCATGAACATCACCGACGGCATCCTGCGGGCCCGCTACCGAAACACCTGGGAGCACCCCACCCTGCTGACCCCGGGTGAGCGGGTCAAGGTGGCGATCGAACCCTTCGCCACCTGCAATCTGTTCCAGCGCGGCCACCGGTTGCGCCTGGATATCGCCAGCAGCAACTTCCCGCGCTTTGACGTCAACCCCAACAGCGGCGAAGCACCCGGCCAGGCAGAACATCCCAGGGTGGCGCGCAACACGCTACACCTGAGTACCGATTGCCCGTCACGCCTGATACTGACCGTGGTCGAGGCCTTGAGTAACTAACTACCGCCATCCACACGCCGAGACTGCGCACCCTCAGGGACCATTGACTCCCTGAGGACCGGCCATGCCCGCCCAGCCCCCGAACACATCACCACTTACCCCGGAACAACTGAACGGCTACCTGCTGCAAATCGGTCATCGTCTACAGATTTTCCCCAACGGCCACGCACCGGCAGCGCAGTCTTCTACCGAGTTGCTGGAGGTGCAGGCATTGCACACCGCCCTGGCAGAAGAAAGCCGCTGGAGCCTGCAGAACGCACAAGTGCATTACACCGTCCCCGGCGACTGGGTGATCCAGGGCGAGCCCGGCCGGTTGAACCGCACGCGCATCAGCCAGGCATTGCACAAGAAGCTGGCCGCCCTGGAAATCGAACGGCGGCCCAACGGCCATTTACGCAAGAACTGGATACTCGACAGCCATCAGCCGATGCTGGAGGCCGAGGCCAGGCTGAAGGTCAAGGATCGCCTGCTCAGCCCTGCCGACCAGCTGCTGGTGACGAATATCGTCAGCGGCCCCGAGCTGCGCCCGGGTATCCATCGCCTGACGTTTCGCTACCGCCAGCAGACCATCGAGTTCGCCGGGGTGTTCGTCCTCACCCGCAGCCAGACACCGGCCACCCACCTGGAAATCGAGGACGGTGATGTGTTGCTGTTCACCCCTTCCCGAGGCCTGGAGGCTTTCACCTCGCTCAAACACCTGGACCGCACGCTGCAGGAGCGCATGAAGCAGTCGGCCTGGCGTCAGGAACTGCTGCAACACTTGCCGCGCCGTTACCAGCACTTGCGCGCGGCAAGTATCTGGCCGCTGGTGCCAGAGCCTATCGACAGCCTCCCGCTGAACGAACACACCTACAATGCCCTGCAGGACAAACAACATCAGGACATCGCGTTTGCCCTTGGCCTGGACGGCCACCCCGCGCCGACAGACGTCGCCAGAATGACCCTCGAACTGGACCAGGCGCTGCGCTGCTCGCCTTGGGACCTGTCCTCGCGCCTGGAACTGCGCGCGCAACAGTTACTGGAAAAACTGCTCCACGAATCCGCCCCCGACTGGTACCGCAGCGCCAATGAGTCTCAGCGCAAAACCCTCGCCGAACACCTGCGCACTTACGAACACCTCAGCCTGCAAGTGCTGGCGCTGCTCGGCCTGGCGGCCTCGCCGGAGGCCATGGCGCGCCTGCAATTGCTTGAGCACCTGGACGACGACCTGGATATCCAGGGCCTGATCCCCGAGCAACTGCAGATCAGCACCGAGCGCACCCTGAAGTCAGGCAACTCGTACAACCAGCACAACAACCTGGTGCAACTGGCGGTACGTGGCTTGCACCGTGGCGATGAACACGCCGGTTCCGAGTTTCTCAAGCACACCCAACTGACCTACGCCCAGCAGCCATTGCCGCCCGAGTTCCGGGACGTCACCCCGGCTTACCTCGCCGACCTGCTGGCCAAGGTTCAACCAAGCCTGAGCTTCGCCGAAGAACAAAAGCGCGCCCACAGTTTGCCCGCCGTACAGGAAGCCATGCAGCAGATGCTCGACAGCCGCCTGCACGCGCTGGCCTACAGTGCATCGTTGCAAAACCATATCAGCGCGGACGACTACGCACTGCTGCAGACCCTGAGTGAAGGTCCATCGCCCACACTTACCGCCTGCTGTCTGTTCCTGCACAAGGCTCCGCTCAAGGACCTGTGGGTGCTGCGCCAGACCGATGCAACGGGCGCGGTCAAACGCTTGCTGCTGTGCACGCCTCACGCGCCACGCGCCGAACAGTTCCAGGCCTTTGGCAGCGAGCGGGAATTGCAGGCGCATATCCTCGGCTGGAGCCAGGAGATAGCGTCCGCTCCAGGTTCGCGCAGCATGAAAGACTACCTGCTTGAACAGTTGGTCAGCCGGATCCGGCCCAAATACAGCGCGATGCTTTCCGCCCTGGGTTTTACTCCGGCCAGCCTTGAGTATTTGATGATCAGTTTCGGCGCGCCCTCCACCTATGAGGCCTGCCTGGTGGAAATGAGCACCACGACGCTGGCCATGCAGGCCGATGAATACCTGCATCAGATGCCCAAGTGGCTGAGCCAGGCATCGGCAGCCGACCGACAGAAACTCGCCGACCTCAAGGAACAGGCACAGGGCGCGGCACAGGCCTACGCCGCAAGCCCGGGTAGCCTGCAACAGTTTCCCGACTTCGACAGTTACTTGCACAAGGCGGCAAAAGCCGCCCTCAACCAACTGCTCGGCAACCCGATCC
This sequence comes from Pseudomonas sp. D8002, assembly GCF_013385695.1. Taxonomy (NCBI): domain Bacteria; kingdom Pseudomonadati; phylum Pseudomonadota; class Gammaproteobacteria; order Pseudomonadales; family Pseudomonadaceae; genus Pseudomonas; species Pseudomonas sp. D8002. The sequence goes on along the minus strand of NZ_JACAPM010000035.1, from coordinate 45,070 downwards.
CGGCGGTAGACCCAAACCTCGTAGGCGTGATCACCCCTCGCGAACGCGTCAGCTACACCACGCTGTACCGCAATGGCTACGACGCCAGCCTGGGCTTTATCAACCCCGACGCCAGCACCACCGCGCAGTTCAAGGGACCGCCCGGCGTCGACCTGAGTCGACTCACCGCGCAAACGGTGAGCAACTCGGTCAGAGGCACCTGGATCGGTGATCGCTATGTCGCCGAGGTCGAGAAAACCCTGCTGGACCCGCAAGGCCCCCACTATGCATGGCGCCGCAACATGGCCCTGGAGGTTGCCCAACTGCACATGCACGTCGCCGCGCTTGAGTGCTGCCTGCAAGGCTGCCTGGCAACAAGCGACCTGGCCTGGCTGGAAAAAAGCATCGACAGCCTGGCCGATAACAGCGATGCCGTGCGCAATCGGTATCGGCTCTATCCCCTGCACATCAGCGGGCAAGTGATCGATGGCTGCTACCTGTTCCACCACGCCAACGACCTGCCCCTGCTCTACACCCCGCACGCACCGGATGGCATCGCCTTCAGGCCGCAACGGGAATTCAACGAACGCCTGAAAAACCTTGAAGGCATGGACACCTACTACATCAGCCGGGTCGCCAGCGTTGAGCGCGCGGCGTTCGAGCCGAGGTTGCATGCGTTGGTGGCCGGCCTGCCGGCACAGCTCAAGGGGCTGTATTCCAAGCCGGTGTTCGACGAAGTGCCTCGCACCGCACTGCCGCTCAAGAACCTGCATTTCCACACCTACGACAAAAAGCTGCGTCACCGTATCGACGAAGTCAAAAGCACCACCACCGGGCGCTTGCAGATGATCATGGAGCTGGTCAGCGTGATCGGCGAAATCACCATTGCCGTGCTGACCGCGCCCTTCCCGGCACTGAGCATGGCCTTGGGCGGCTTGCTGGTGTTCAAGGATTCGATGCTCGCCCTGCATGCCTACAGCCGCAACGACACCGCCGCCGCGCTGGGACACTATCTGGGTGCGCTGCTCAATGCCGGCGGGACGTTGTTGACCGACCTGCGACCCCTGCTGTTCGCCCCCGTCAAGCTCGCACGTCCGCCGTTGCGCCACGTTGCCCGGGTGCCCAAGGACCAACAGGCCATGACCTTGATCAAGCAACTGCAACCGCAACCCCCATTGCCCCAGGGCATGCAGCCCGTGCTGTTTGCCGGCGACAGCCTGTGGGCCTCGCACACCCCGGACAGCCTGGGGCGATTCCTGTTGTTTCGCTACGACAACACCAGCGGGCAATTGCGCTCCACCGGCAAGCTGGTGAACCAGACGGTGGACGGCCAGTGGCAGCGCTCCGGTGTCATCGGTGGCATGCCTGGCCCTGAAAGACTCGGCCAGCCCTATGAGTTGTCGGAAAAGTTTCGTCGCGACGTATCGGCTGTCATCGCCCCCGAGGACAGGTCGGCGCTGTTCCTGCAGATCGCCTACCTGGATCGAGACCTCAATACCCACAGCATCTGGATCTCGCGTCGGCAACTCGCCCCGGCACTCAAACAGCACCTGGACAATGTCAGGGCCCTGACGGATGACGCCGACGCGTTTTTTGCACGGTTGCCCGCCGTGGTTCCCCGGGCCGAAACCCTGAACCCGGCGCCAGACATCGCCCTGCGTGATTTGCTCAAGCTGCTGATCGATGACGCGCACCACCTGGTAGTGGGCGAGGCACCGTTTTCCACCGCAGCTAAACAGGTGCTGATCGAAAACATGCAATACCTGCGCGAACTGAACGTGACGGTTCTCTATATCGAGCCGCTGTGGCGCGATATTCATCACCTGAAAACCCACTCACGGTTTTCCAGTGGTTTCTCCAAACGGGCCGAGGGCCAGCTCAAATCCATCGACAAGGAAAATTACCGCGACCCCGACGGGTTGCACGGCCACTGGATGCTGGTAAACACCGCGCAACAGCACGGAATTGAGGTCAGACCGTTGAACGCCTCAAGCTCCTACGACCTGGAAAACACCCTGTGCCTGCTTGATTCACGCCCGGCCCCGATTCGCTCCAACCGGCTGACCAACTTTTACTCCCACACCCTCATCAACGACGACCAGGCGAAAAAACCGGGCGAGCGCTGGATAGCGTTGGTTGATCAAAAACGCATGAGTACCTATCGCGGCACGCCGGGCCTGGCCGACCTGCAAAAGAGCATTGCCCTGCGGGTCGACGACGCCTTCGACCAACCCACCCGAGTCATCGCGGATGTGGCCGGCGGCATTCCCGGCGATGCCCTGGCCAAGGGCGACCTGAAGCTGTCGCTGCACACGGCACGCCAACCGGCGCCGCACCCGGGGCCCTCGGTGGAGCGCTCACACGCGCTACGGCCAACGCGCCCTCTGCCTGTTGAGGCGCCGCGCCACTTCAGCACCTTTGACCTGCCCCATGAACACCTGGGCCTGATCAGCGAGGAAATCACCTTGCCGATAGGCACGCGTGAAGCGCTCTTCGCCACCGCCTACAGGGAGACCGCCAGCAGCCGTCGCGCGGCGCAAACCACGTTCGACCAGACCCGCAAAAAACTTCAGGATCAGGCCCAGGCGTTTTTTACCGAACACACACCGCCTGCTCGGGGAGCACTGCCTGCGGTCGACCCGGCCCTGGATGAGGCGAAATTTATCGATCAACTGTTGGACACCGCCGATGGCCTGGTAGTCGGCGAAGCCCACGCCGGTACGTCGAGCAAAGGCTTCCTCAGCCGGCACATGGAATACCTGAAGGGCCCGCGAGAAGTAAAAACCCTGTACATGGAGCAACTCACCACCGAGCTGCATCAAGCCGACCTGGATATCGTCCACAGCCTGGGCTTTATGCCAGATGAACTGTGGAGCTACCTCAACGCATTGGACAAAGGCCACGGCGTACCGGCCGACAGCCCCTACGGTTTTGTCAGCCTGGTGCAGGTGGCGATGAAGCATAACGTGCGGATCCGCGCGCTCGACTGTGTCGCCAGCTTGCGGGTGGACGGCATGCCCGCCTCCAGGACATCAATGTTCAACTACTTTGCGACCCAGGTGATCCGCGCCGATCAGCTTCAACAGGGGCCGCACAAGTGGGTCGCACTGGTGGGCGAAACGCACGCCAATACCCATCGCGGCGTGCCGGGCATTGCCGAGCTCAACAACGGCATCAGTTTGCTGTTGGACGATGTGCCTCCCGGCTCGGCCACCGGCTTTGTGCGTGAGCCCGCCAGCGTCCAGGCGCTGCCGCGCGAGCAGCAATGGCCATTGGTGCGCTACGACTTCAAGAAAAACGTCGAAGTCGCCGGTGCGCCATTGCCGCCACCGGTCGTGCCCGCGCCATCCCTCAGCCTCGAACAACGCCTGCGGCGCAAAGGCGATTACCTGCTTCAGCGCACCTTGGACGACGGGTTGGAGATGGTCCATAAAAACCGCGACGGCGTACTGGTCCACACCGCGTTGCAGCAGGATGCCAGGGGGCACTTCGTCAATCGTTGGAACCTGGATGACCGCCGTTTCAGCAGCAGGGAAGCGTTGATCGACATCATCACCACCAGCAAAAGAATGCGCCAAGTCCACTGATCCTCGCACCGCCCTCTGCATGAGGGCGGTGCGACCGCTCGTCGCTCACGTTCCATAAATCCTGCCCTCACGAAAAAACCGTTTCAGCTCTCGCCAGGGCTGCCGATACCTCCTGACTACCCATCGGCTGGTCGCTACTTCCAGCAACCGGATGTACCCGCAAATCTGTTCCTGGAGGAATGCGATGAATAGTTGGTTCGGCAACATCAGCGTCAACATGAAACTGGGCCTGGGCTTCGGCCTGGTACTGGTCCTCACCTCGATCCTCGCGCTCACCGGCTGGACCAGCCTGGGCGGCCTGATCGACCGCAGCAACTGGATGAGCGACATCACCCAGCTCAACGCTTCGCTGACCAAGTTGCGCATCGTGCGCCTGCAATACATGTTGGCCAACGGCGACGAAGCCGTGGCGCAAAACGTGCAGACCAACCTCGACGGTTTTGTCGCCCAGCAACAGAAGCTGCTGGACAGCTTCAAGAGCCCGGACAACCTCAAGCTGCTCAATGAGCAAAAAGCGATCATCACCGCTTACCAGCAGTCCTTGAACAAGATGCGCGAGGCCTACCGCAACGGTAACGCCGCGCGCCAGGTCATGGGCGACAAGGCTGACATCGCCAATGCGCAGATCAGTGCCCTGGACGCCAGCGTGCGGCAGATGCCCGAGAGCACCGAGCGCTTTGCCCAGTTCGAGGCCGTGACCAGCGCCAAGGAACAGTTCCAGTTGGCCCGCTACGAAGTGCGCGGCTACACCGGCAACGTCAACGCCGAGACTGAAGCCCGCGCTGCCGCGCAGATCGAGAAAGCCATCGACGGTCTGAAAGGCCTGCACGCAGCGTTTGGCGCCAGCCAACAGCCTGCACTGACCGCCCTGGAAACCGCCCTCGGCGCCTATCGCAGCGCGGTGCAGAACTACAAGGCGGCCAACGCCAACATCGTCTCGGCCCGGGCAGAAATGACCACCCAGGGCACCGACATTGTCACCATCAGCGACAAGCTGTACGACATCCAGTTGCAACGTCGTGACGCGGAAAGCGCCCAGGCCCGCAGCCTGCAACTGATCAGCACTTTGCTGGCCTTGCTGGTGGGCATCGTGGCTGCGGTGATCATCACCCGCCAGATCACTCGCCCACTGCGCGAGACCCTGGCCGTGGTGGAGCGCATCGCTTCCGGCGATCTGAGCCACAACATCCAGGTGACCCGCCGCGACGAACTCGGCGTGTTGCAGCAAGGCATCCAGCGCATGGGCACTACCCTGCGTGAACTGATCAGCGGCATCCGTGACGGCGTGACCCAGATCGCCAGCGCCGCCGAAGAGCTGTCGGCCGTGACCGAACAGACCAGTGCCGGGGTCAACAGCCAGAAGATCGAGACCGATCAAGTGGCCACCGCCATGCACGAAATGACTGCCACCGTGCAGGAAGTCGCACGCAACGCCGAACAAGCGTCCCAGGCTGCCTCGGCCGCCGACGGTGAAGCCCGTGCCGGTGACAAGGTGGTGGCCGAAGCCATCGCCCAGATCGAACGCCTGGCAGCTGAAGTGGCACGCTCCACCGACGCCATGACGCACCTGCAACAAGAGAGCAACAAGATCGGCAGCGTGATGGACGTGATCAAGGCCGTGGCCGAGCAGACCAACCTGCTGGCGCTCAACGCCGCCATCGAAGCCGCCCGTGCCGGTGAAGCCGGTCGGGGTTTTGCGGTGGTCGCCGATGAGGTGCGCGGCCTGGCCCAGCGCACCCAGAAATCCACCGAAGAAATCGAAGGCCTGGTGGCCGGTTTGCAGAACGGCACCCAGCAAGTGGCCGCCGTGATGAACAACAGCCGCAGCCTCACCGACAGCAGCGTCGAACTGACGCGCAAGGCCGGTGTGTCACTGGAAAACATCACCCGTACGGTGTCGAATATCCAGTCGATGAACCAGCAGATCGCCGCAGCCGCCGAGCAGCAGAGTGCCGTGGCGGAAGAGATCAGCCGCAGTATCGTGAATGTGCGGGACGTGTCGGAGCAGACGGCAGCGGCCAGCGATGAAACGGCCAAGTCGAGTGTGGAACTGGCGCGTTTGGGCGGGCAGTTGCAGCAGATGGTCAGCCATTTCCGGGTGTAGATCCCAGGCACAAAAAAGCCGCCCCGGTCGAAACCGGGGCGGCCCACTTCTCAGACCTTAACGGTCATCAAAGCTGTCCCGCAGGAATTTCCACACGTGATAAACACGCAGGGAGTTCACTACGAGGTCCCACGTACGTCGTGCAAACTTGGACATACTCGGCCCTCCATCAGTTGGGCCTACCTCCAGCGCACTTACCGGAACACGTGAGCCTTCGGACGCAGGTCAATGCTTCCAGTGAGGCGGCCGGGCTTTGGGTCCTCCCGCATGAATCCGGCACGGATTACTAGCCCGTGGCGTTCGGTCCATAAATTCGCGCGCGTACCCAGCCCACCTACAAACGACATACACAGAACGGGGGCGATACTAACCAACATCCCGCTCAAAGGTGTGACTTGGGAGAACTAATCCACCGGTAACGCTCCAAGAATTTATTGCCAGTTTTTGCAGTCGTCCTTAAATAGCGTAGATCTCAAAGAACTGAAAACACCGAGTGTCACCAGGCCTTGCGTGATGCCTGAACCGACAGTAGTATCCGGTCAGCAGGTCAATGCTTCCGGTGAGGCGCAACCCCAGCCGCGAACTGGGATTGCAATAAAAAACCGCCCTACTAAGGCGGTTTTTTATTGCCTGCGATTTATGCGCGCAGCCTCAGCTGCTGACTTCTTCAACAAACACCAACCGGTTCCCAGACGGGTCGCTGATGCTCATCTCGCGGCTACCCCACGGCGTGTCTTCAATACCGGGCTTGGCGTTGCGGTAATTCCTGGCCAGCAATTGTTGCTGGTACGCTTCCAACCCTTGAGCCTGAATCCGCACCGCCGCACCTGGCGTGCAATCGCCATGGTGCTCGGACAAGTGCAGCACGCAGTCCCCCAGCGACACCTGCAGGTACAGCGGAAAGTTGTCTTCAAACCGGTGCTGCCAATCGACCTTGAACCCCAGGAAGTCGACGTAGAACTCCAACGTTTTGGCCTCGTCGAAACTGCGCAAGATGGGGGTGACTTTTCCTAAGTGCATGGCGATTGCTCCGTGTTTGAGAGCGGCCACTATACGGCCGCAAACCCGTTTCGCAAATCCCCACTGCGCGCCAGGAATCGTCCGGGACGCTGCCCGTTGGCCTGCCCGTCGCTGTAGCTGAGCACGCCGTTGACCCACACACCGTCAATCCCTTCCGCCGCGCGCTGCGGCTCTTTGAAGTCCGCCACATCCCGCACCCGCAACGGATCAAACAGCACCAGATCGGCCCAGTGTCCTTCACGGATTTCACCGCGCTCGGCCAAGCCAAAGCGCGCTGCCGACAGTCCGGTCATCTTGTGCACGGCGGTGTGCAGCGGGAACAAGCCAAGGTCCCGGCTGAAATGCCCCAGTACCCGGGGAAACGCGCCCCACAGACGTGGATGAGGAAACGGATCTTCCGGCAAACCATCCGAGCCAATCATCGACAGCGGATGCGCCAGGATGCGCTGCACGTCGGTCTCGTCCATCCCGTAATACACCGCCCCGGCGGGTTGCAGGCGGCGGGCGGCGTCCATCAGCGGCACCGCCCACTCGGCGGCGATATCCTGCAGATCCCGCCCGCCCATTTCCGGATGCGGCGCAGACCAGGTGATGGTGATGCGAAAGGCATCGGTGACTTGCTTGAGGTCCAGGGTCGAAGAGCTGGCCGCATACGGGTAGCAATCGCAGCCCACCGGGTGGGTCTTCGCCGCGTGTTCCAGCGAGGCCAACAACTGCGGACTGCGCCCCCAGTTACCGGCGCCCGCGCACTTGAGGTGGGAAATGATCACCGGCGCCTTGGCATGCCGGCCGATCAGAAAAGCCTCGTCCATCGCCTCCAGCACCGGTTCGAATTCGCTGCGCAAATGGGTGGTGTACACCGCGCCATACGCCGTCAGTTCTTCACTCAACTGCAGCACTTCATCGGTCTCGGCGTTGAAGGCGCTCGCGTATGCAAGCCCGGTGGATAAACCCAGGGCACCGTCCGCCAGACTCTCCTGCAACTGCACGCGCATCGCGGTGATTTCACCCGGCGTGGCGGTACGGTGCAGGTCGTCCATATGGTTGCTGCGCAGCGCGGTGTGGCCGATCAGCGCCGCCACATTGACGGCCGGGTGGGCGTTTTCCACCGCCGCCCGGTAATCGCTGAACCGTGGGTAGGCAAAGGCCTCGGCGGTGCCCAGCAGGTTCATCGGGTCCGGTGGATCAGCCTGCAAGCTCACGGGCGAGGCGCTGATGCCGCAGTTGCCGACAATCACCGTGGTCACGCCCTGGCTCAGCTTGGGCAGCATCTGCGGGTGACGGATCACCACCGTGTCGTCGTGGGTGTGCACGTCGATAAACCCAGGCGCCAATACGCGCCCGGTGGCGTCGATTTCATGCTCGGCGCTGTCTCGGGACAGGTCGCCGATCTTCTCGATACGGCCCTCGTGCACTGCCACATCGGCGACATAGCCGGGGGTGTTGCTGCCATCAATGATCAGCGCCTGGCGGATCAGCGTGTGGTACTTCATCTCAATCTCCAAGCGGCAGGCTGTCAGGGCCACCGCGATAATCGTCCAGGGCCAGCTTGATCCGTCGCAGGCGTTCCTGGTTGTCGTCCGGCATGGCCAAGGCCAGCTCGGTAGCGAGCACATCGATGGCCAACAGCATTCCGTAGCGCGCCGCCGTTGGCTTGTAGATAAAACTGGTTTCGGCCGGTTGCAGCGGCAGCAGCACGTCGGCCAACTGCGCCAGCGGTGAATCCGGCAGGGTGATGGCGATGATTTTTGCGCCGTAGTTGCGTGCCAGCGCCACCACGCCCAATACCTCCGGGGTGATGCCGGTCAGCGAGCAGACGATCAGCGCATGCTCCGGGCCCAGGGTGGCGGCGGTCACGCGCATCATCACCGGGTCGTGGCAGGCGTTGATCGCGTAGCCCAGGCGCACCAGGCGCACTTGCAACTCGTCGCTGCACAGGCTCGACGGCCCGCCCATGCCGAACGCGTGGATCATCCGCGCATTGCCCAGCAGGCTCACGGCGTCGACAAAACTGCGCTGGTTGAAACCGGACAGGTGCCGGCGCAACGTCGCCTCGATATCGCTGAGAATCTGCCGGTGAAACGCCGACTGCTCCGGCAGGCCCGCCGGGTCGAGGAAACGGCTGCCGACGCCGCTGGCCTGGGCCAGTTGCAGGCGCAGGTCACGCAGGTCGCGGCAGCCGACGCTGCGGGCAAAACGCGACAAGGTGGCGGTGCTGACCTCGGCCCGTTGGGACAATTCTTCCAGGCTGGCGGACGCTGCAAAGCCGACATCGTCGAGCATCAGCTTGGCGATACGCCCTTCGCCGGCGCTGAAGGAATCCTGGCGGGCGCGGATCTGGTAGAGGATGTCCATCGGTTCGGCTCCGGGTTACAAGATGCAGGACAAACCATAAGTCAGACCGAAGGCGACCACCGAAATCAGGGTCTCCAGCACGGTCCAGGTCTTGAAGGTCTGGATCACCGTCATATTGAAGTATTCCTTGATCAGCCAGAAGCCGCCGTCGTTCACGTGGGAAAAGATTACCGAACCCGCGCCGGTGGCCAGCACCAGCAATTCCGGGTGTGGATAACCCAGGCCCATCGCAACCGGTGCGACCACGCCTGAGGCCGTGGTCATGGCCACGGTGGCCGAGCCGGTGGCGATGCGCATCAGCGCGGCGAACAGCCAGCCCATCACCAAAGGCGACAGGTTGAAGGCGTGGGCCAGGCCGAGGATTTCATTGGTGACCCCGGCGTCCACCAGAATCCGGTTCAAACCACCGCCCGCACCCACCAGCAAGGTGATGCTGGCCGTTGGTGCCAGGCACTCGTTGGTGAACTTGAGGATCGATTCGCGGTTGAAACCCTGGGCCAGGCCCAGGGTCCAGAAGCTCACCAAGGTCGCCACCAGCAGCGCAATCACCGAGTTACCGATAAACAACAGGAACTGGTTAAAGGCGGTGCCCGGTGTGGAAATCAGGTTGGCCCAGCCGCCGATCATCATCAGCACCACCGGTAACAGGATGGTGCCCATGGTCAGGGTGAAACTCGGCAGGCGGGTGCGCGGCGCGCGGTCGATGAACTGGCGTTCCAGCGGGTTTTCCGCAGGCAGGTGAATGTGCGGCACGATAAATTTGGCGTACAGCGGGCCGGCAATGATCGCGGTGGGTATGCCGATCAAAATCGCATACAGCACCGTCTGCCCGACCGAGGCGTTATAGGCCAGCACCGCCATCATCGCCGCCGGATGCGGCGGCACCAGCGCATGCACCACCGACAAGCCGGCCACCATCGGCAGGCCGACCATCAGGATCGACACGCCCACTCGCCGCGCCACGGTAAAGGCGATCGGCACCAGCAACACAAAACCGACCTCGAAAAACAGCGGCAGCCCCACCAGGAACGCAATGCACACCATTGCCCAGTGCGCATTCCGCTCGCCGAACCGATTGATCAACGTGCGCGCCACCTGCTCGGCGCCGCCGGACTCGGCCATCATCTTGCCAAGCATCGTGCCCAGCGCGACCACCAGCGCAATATGCCCCAACGTCTTGCCGACGCCAGCCTCGTAGGAACCCATGATCGTATCCGCCGGCATCCCGGCCAATAGCGCCAGGCCGATGGACACCAGGGTGATGACGATAAACGGGTTGAGCCGGTAACGCGCGATCAATACGATCAATGCAATGATGGCGATGGCGGCGTAGATCAACAGCCAATACCCCGGTGATGCGGCCATGCGGTACTCCTCGGAAAGGGTCACGTCGAATAGGTTGTGAAAGTCATAAATCATTACCGAGGTGCATTTTCAATTTTTATGAAAGTAATTTTCGCCCACAGACAAGCCCTGTCGCGCAGGGATATGCCCAGGGTCAGTGGATGAAAATTCGGGGGGCGTTCTTACATGAAGATCGCCGGGGCTGGAAACTCAACTGCGCAGGCCGAGTCTTAGACTGCACACCGACTCATGACCAGGAAAACCCAGAATGAATCGTAACCCCCTGCTTGTTCCTTTCGCCGCCGGCGCACTGTTGCTGGCCTTGTGCGGCACGGCCTCGGCCGATGAGAACCCGGCACTGAAAAAATGCATGGACGGCGCCAACACCACCGCCGACATGGTCGATTGCAACGCCAAGGAAACCAAGGTGCAGGACGCGCGCCTGAATACCGCCTACAAAACCGCGATGACCGCGATGGAAGGCAACCGCAAGCAGCAGCTGCAGGACGTACAACGCCAGTGGCTCAAGTTTCGCGATGCCAATTGCGGCTTCATCGGCTCGGCCACCGGCGGCACCATTGATCAGGTCAACGGCTCCGGCTGCGTGCTGGACATGACCCAGACCCGCGCCCAGGAACTGGAAAACCTGGTCGGGCCATGATCGTTCCCACGCTCTGCGTGGGAATGCATCCTGTGACGCTCCGCGTCACGATTTTAAGAGCGGACGCGGAGCGTCCAAAGCGGCGTTCCCACGCAGAGCGTGGGAACGATCATTGCGCTTCAACAACGGTCAGTCGTGCTGCACCCGGGCCCGCTTGAGCAGTTTGCGGCAGCGCTCGGACAGGTGCAGCACTCGCAAATGCTTGCCGGCCTTGGCGTAGCGCTCGCGCAAGGTCATCAACGCAGCAATCGCCGAATAGTCGACGAAGCTCAAGTGACGGCAATCCAGCGTCACCTGGGCCGGGTCGTTGGCCGGATCGAAGCGATTCAAAAACGGCGTGGTCGAGGCAAAAAACAGCGTGCCGTGCACCCGATAGAGTTTGCTGCCGTCCGCTTCCATATGTTCATCCGCGTACAACTCGCGCGCTTGCTGCCAGGCGAAGTTCAGCGCCGCAATCACAATCCCGCACAGCACCGCCGTCGCCAGGTCGGTGAACACGGTAATCACCGTCACCGCCATGATCACCAGCACGTCGTTGAGCGGCACCTTGTTGATCACCCGCAACGAAGCCCAGGCAAAGGTCTGCTGGGACACCACAAACATCACCCCCACCAGCGCCGCCAGCGGAATGCGCTCGATCAGCGGTGACAGAAACAGAATGAACAGCAGGATCATCACCCCGGCAAATACCCCGGAGAAGCGCCCGCGCCCGCCGGAGCTGAGGTTGATCACGGTTTGCCCGATCATCGCGCAGCCGCCCATGCCGCCGAACAGGCCCGAGACCATGTTGGCGGCACCCAAGGCCACGCTTTCGCGGTCCGGGTAGCCGCGGGTTTCGGTGATTTCGTCGGTGAGGTTGAGGGTCAGCAGGGTTTCCAGCAGGCCGACCATGGCCATCAGGATCGCGTAGGGCGCGATGATGTGCAGGGTTTCGAGGGTCCAGGGAATCTGTGGCAGCGCGAAGGTCGGCAGGCCGCCGGCGATGTGGGCCATGTCGCCCAGGGTGCGGGTCGGCAGGCCGAGCAGGTACACCGCCAAGCCAACGCCGAGGATCGCCACCAGGGCTGGCGGTACGGCGCGGGTCAGGCGCGGCAGCAGGTAGACGATGGCCATGGTGGCCGCGACCAGCCCAGTCATTACGTACAGAGGCGTGCCGCTGAGCCAGGTGTCACCGCTCTTGAAATGCTCCAGCTGCGCCAAGGCAATGATGATCGCCAGGCCGTTGACGAACCCGAGCATCACCGGGTGCGGCACCATGCGCACCAGCTTGCCCAGGCGCAACAGGCCGAAGGCGACCATGATCAACCCGCCCAGTAATACCGTGGCCAACAGATACTGCACGCCGTGCTGCACCACCAGCGCGACGATCACCACCGCCATCGAGCCGGCGGCCCCGGAGACCATGCCAGGCCGGCCGCCGAACAGCGCGGTGAGGGTGCAGATGATGAATGCGCCGTAAAGGCCCATCAGCGGGTTGAGATGAGCCACCAGGGCAAAGGCGATGCATTCGGGCAGCAAGGCAAAAGACGTGGTGAGTCCGGCCAGGGCGTCGGCGCGCAGACGGGTGAGGTTCATTGAAGTACCGGGGAGTTGCGGGGGATAAGGCTGGGGATGGTACGGAATTGGGCGGGGTGGGGCTAGTGTTGGGTAAGACCGTTGGACCGAGTCGCACCTTTCGCGAGCAAGCCCGCTCCCACATTTGACCGCATTCCAAAGTTGGAACTCGGTTAAGTGTGGGAGCGGGCTTGCTCGCGAAAGGGCTAGCCTCGGTCTCAAGCGAACATCAAACCATCTCGTTGCGAATCCACTCAACTACAGAAGTCCGCTTCGGCGCCCATCCCAGCAATTCCCGCGCATGCTTGCCGCGCACCCGGCTGTTGGAGCCCAGGCCATAGTTGGCCATTTCATAACCCCACTCGGCCTCGGCATCCGCCAATGGCCAATCCTGTGGTTTACCCAGCTTCAGCGCTTCGGCAATCGCGGTGGTCATGTCGACAAACGCCGCTTCGCCACTCTCCACAAAGTAGAAAGTGCCCGGCACATTCTTTTCCAGCGCCAGCAGGTACAACGCAACCACGTCTTCAATGTGCACGTTGGACCAGATGTTCTGCCCGGTGCCCACATGCCGCACTACACCGCTTTTGCGTGCCTGCTTGAGCAAGCGTGGCAACTGCACGCTGTCGCGCTTGACGCCCAGGCTGTGACCGTAGATCAGGGTGTTGCAGATCACTGCCGAGTTCACGCCATCTTTGGCGGCAGCCAGGATCAGGTTGTCGATGGCCACGCGAGCAGCCTTGTCGACAGTCGGCGCCGGCAGGTTGTCTTCAAAGTAGATGACATCGCTGGACTTACCGCCCGACGCATCGCCAACGATGCTCGAACCGCTGGTGTGCAGGAAGGTTTTGTTGGAACCGCGCAGCGCGGCCAGCAAGGTTTCCACGGCGCCGCGATGGTCGCTGCTGGCGGCGTTGATCACCGCGTCAGCTTTCTTCGCCTGTTCGGTCAAGAGCGTGTTGTCATCCAGCGTGCCGATTACCGGCGTGATGCCCAGTGCCGTCATTTCCGCAGCCTGTTCGGTGCTGCGCACCAGGCCGGTGACGTTATGGCCGGCCTTGACCAGGCCAGTGGCGATGGAACCGCCGATAAAACCGGCAGCGCCGGTGATGAATACGTTCATGGAGGTGTCTCCCTGCGTGAGTAATTGATGGACTCAGTATTGCGGACCTATCCATTCCGAATAAGTCCGTATTGCCCAATTCAATCTTGCGCAGAGGTCACGAATCAGCTGGCGTAGCTGGCCAGCTTGCCCTGGATAAAGTCCAGGAAGCACTGGATGCGCAAGGCCAATTGCGAGTTGCGGTAGTACACCGCATTGATCGGTTGACGATAGCCGCTGTTGAACTCGGCCAGCACCGGTATCAGGCGCCCGGTCTTGATGTCCTGGGCGGTCATGAAGTCCGATAGACAGGTGATGCCCTGCCCTTCCAGCGCCAGCTGGCGCAAGGTTTCACCGCTGGAAGCGGCGACACCGGGCTGGATTTGCCAGCGATCGCCGTGCACGTGGCGCAACGGCCAGTGGTTGAGGGTTTCGGTCTGGGTGAAGCCGAGCAACGTGTGTTCGGCCAGTTCGGCAACGGTGGTGGGCGTGCCGTGCTGTTCCAGGTACGCCGGGCTGGCGAGGATATGCAGCGGGCTGCACCCCAGTGAGCGGGCGTGCAACGTCGAGTCGGCCAGGGCGCCGATGCGAATCGCGATGTCGGTGCTCTGCTCCAGCAGGTCGATGATCAGGTCGTTACTGTTCAGTTCCAGCTGGATATCCGGGTACAGGCCACGAAACTCGGCGATGTACGGCACGATCGCATGCAGCATGAACGGCGACGCCGCGTTGATCCGCAGGCGCCCCGACGGGGTTTGCTGGCGCGACGACAGGCGTTCTTCCAGGTCGTCCATCTGCTCGAGGATCACCTTGGCCCGCTCGAAGAAATACTTGCCCTCTTCGGTCAGGTCCATGCGCCGGGTGGTGCGATTGATCAGGGTGGTGTCGAGCTTGGCTTCCAGGCGCGACAAAGTGCGGCTGACCGCCGACGGCGTCTGCCCGACCTGTTCGGCTGCGGCGGAAATCGACCCGCATTCAATCACGCAGACGAAGATCTGTAGCTCATCGGATCGGGCTTTCAACGTGAATCCTCTTTATAGCGGCTGCACGGATACTAGCCGCATTACAGACTCAGGTTAAACACCTGTGCCAGATGCTGTTCATAACGCGCCACGTCGGCTTCGATGGCCGGGCGTTTCATCACGTCCACACAGAGGAAGGTCGGCAGGCCGGTCATGCCGAGGAACTCGTTGGCCTTGTGGAACGGGAAATACACCGCGTCCACGCCCTTGGCTTCGAAGAAGTCGGTGGGGTCGTCGAACGCTTGCTGGGGAGCGTTCCAGGTCAGGGACAGCATGTATTGCTTGCCCTGGATCAGGCCACCGCTGCCGTATTTCTGCGACGAGTCGGAGCGGGTGCGGCCGTCGCTGGCGTACAGGCTGCCATGGCCTTCGGTGAAGACTTCATCGATGTACTTCTTGACGATCCACGGGGCGCCCATCCACCAGCCGGGCATCTGGTAGATGATCACGTCGGCCCAGAGGAATTTGGCGACTTCTTCGGCCACGTCGTAGCCGGCGTCGATGTGGGTTTCCTTGACGTCGATGCCGCCACGGTCCAGTACCGCCAGGGCGGCTTCATGCAGGGTGCTGTTGTAGCGACCGTCGGAATGGGCGAATTTCTTACCGCCGTTGAGCAGGAGTACTTTTTTCATAGGGGATGCCTAAAGATTAAAAATGTCTGAAGGCAGGGTAACGGGGTCGGCGCTTTGGAATAAGCGTCCCGGCGGCAAAATACATTTGACCAAGGCGCACGAATCAACGGCATATTGTTAACCACTGATCAGCAGATGACCTCCCAGCGCGGCCATGCCGATAAAGAACACCCGTTTGAACAGCACGGCACTGATGCGCTGGCGCAGGGCCTGGCCCAGCCACATCCCGAGCAGCGCCGGAACCAGCGCCAGCAACGAGGCGTTCAATTCGCCGCCGCCCAGGCTGCCACGCCAGAACAGCCCGGCTGCCAGCGCCAGGGTCGACACGGTGAACGACAGCCCCAACGCCTGTACCAGCTGATCGCGGTTCAAGCCCAACGCTTGCAGATACGGCACCGCCGGTATCACGAACACCCCAGTGGCCGAGGTGATGACCCCGGTCAGCACGCCGCACAGCGGGCCCAGCCAACGCTCGGTGGCCGGGCTTACCTTGAACGTCGGCAGCAACAGCCCGCTCAAGGCATACACCAGCAGCGCGCCGCCCAACGCCCGCACCACCCAATGCCCGCCATCCATGCCCAGCCACACCGAGCCCAGCCACACCGAGCCCAGCCCGGTGCCGAGGAAAATCAGCAGGAGCATCGGCCACAGGCGTTTGATCAACGCGCTCAGGTGACCGCCGAAGGCCAGTTGCCAGAGGTTGGTGACGGTGGACGGGATGATCAGCAACGCCGCAGCCTGCGCCGGTAACATAGCCAGGCCGAGCATGCCCATGGCGACGGTGGGCAGGCCCAGGCCGATGACGCCCTTGACCGTACCGGCCAGCAGGAAGGTGCCGACCACCAGCAATGTCAGGGCCGGGCCGAGGTTTTGGTAGAACGCGAGGAAAGTATTCATGGGCCGATTTTGCAGGTTTGGGTGATGTCTGAAAATTCGCCATATACTGAGGCAGCCTCTTGTTTTGCATGAGGCAGATGGCCTCTTCGCGAGCAAGCCCGCTCCCACATTTTGAAAGGGTTCACAGATCTAAATGTGGGAGCGGGCTTGCTCGCGAAGAGGCCCGTACAGACACTGAGATCCCCAGCACATGCACTTTGACCTGATCGACCTGCGCCTGTACCTGCACATCCTCGACACCGGCAATATCACCGCCGGCGCCAGCCGCAGCCATTTGTCCCTGGCGGCGGCGAGTGCACGGATCCGGGCGATGGAAGCCTCCCTGGGCATCGAGTTTCTTGAACGTGGTCGCCGTGGCGTCACCCCGACTGCTGCGGGTAAAGCCCTCGCCCGTCACGCCCGCCTGCTGTTGCAGCAGGCCGATCACCTGCAGCAAGACCTCGCGGAATACGCCAACGGCGTCAAGGGCCAAGTGCGCCTGCTGTGCAACACCACCGCCCTGAGCGAATACCTGCCGGAACTGTTGGCGGACTTTCTGCACGAGCACCCCAACCTCGACATCGACCTGCAGGAACTGCCAAGCCTGCGCATCACCCACGCCTTGCGCCAGGGCGCGGCAGACCTGGGGATTATTTCCGACGCAGTAGATACCCACGGCCTGCAAACCCTGCCCTTTCGCGACGACCCGCTGGTGCTGATCATGCCGCTGGATCACCCGCTGGCCGGGCGCACCGTGAGTTTTATCGACAGCTTGCAGTATGACTACGTGGGCCTGGCCGCCGACAGCGCGCTGGCGGTGTACCTGGAGGAACAGGCATTGCACGCAGGCTTTCGCTTGCAGACACGCATCCGTGCAGATGGGTTTGACGGGCTTATTCGCATGGTCGCCCGGGGCGCGGGGCTGGGGATCGTGCCCCTGGCCGCGCTGGAACGCTGGCCGTTGGAGCGGCGCTTCAAGGCCCAACCCCTGAGCGAGGATTGGGCCTGTCGCAAACTGCTGTTATGCGCCCGCGAGTTCGAGCAATTGCCGGGTTATGCCAAAGCCTTGTTCGATGCCTTGGCCGCGCCCTTGCGGAAGAATACGTAGTACACCAGCGACAGAATCAGCAGGAACGGCACCCCGAACACCAGCGTCATCTTGAATGCATCGGTGAAGAACGTGGTGATCATCACCGCGCCCATCAGCACCAGGCCCAGCAGTGTGCTGTAGGGAAACAGCGCCAGCTGGAACGACAGCTTCGCCCCGCCGTGACGCTTGCGGTAGCGGCGGAAAAACAGGTGCGTGAGGAAGATCATGAACCAGGTGAAGATCGCGCCAAACATCGAGATCGCCATCATCAGGGTGAACGAGCTTTCCGGGTACACCACGTTCAGCAGGGTCGCCAGGGCAATGCCCGAGCTGGACAGCAACAAGGCGTTCAACGGGATCCCGCTCTTGCTCAAGGCGCCCATGGACTTGGGCGCGAAACCGGCGCGGGACAGGCTGAACATCATGCGGGTGGTGATGTAGAGCTGGCTGTTCATCGCCGACAGCGCAGCGATCAGGATCACGAAGTTCATCACCCCGGTGGCGCCGGGAATGCCGATGGTCTGCATCACCGTGACGAACGGGCTCTGGGCGTGGCCGGCCTGGTTCCACGGCACGATGGCCAACATCAGCGCCAGGGTCAGCAGGTAGAACACCACCAGCCGCACGATGGTCGCGCGGAAGGCTTTTTTCACCGCCTGCTCCGGGTCGGCCGCTTCACCTGCGGCCACCGCGATCATTTCCACACTCAGGTAACTGAAGATCGAGACGATCACCGCGATCCACATGCCGCTCAACCCGTTCGGGAAAAAGCCGCCGTGGGCCGTGTAGTTCTGCACACCGTAATCCGGGTTGCCGGAGCCGAACACCACGTACACCGCGAGGATGATGAAGCCGACAATCGCGCTGATCTTGATCGTGGAAAACCAGTACTCGAAGTTGCCGAAGGTCTTGACGCTGATGGCGTTGAGTACGATCAGCACGCTGGAAAACGAGACGATCCACACCCATTCCGGCACGTTGGCAAACCAGTACTTCATGTACATCGCCACCGCCGTGACCTCGGCGCCCACCGCCAGCACAATCGCCGCCCAGTACGCATAACGCACCAGGAAACCGGCCAGCGGGCTGACGTAGAATTCGGCATACGCGCCGAACGAGCCCGAGGTGGAATGCGCCACGGTCATCTCCGCCAGGCAGCCCATCAACAGCAAAGTGATCAGCGCACCGATGGCATAGCTGACCAGCACGCTGGGCCCGGCATAGCCGATGGCGTAGGCGCTGCCCATGAACAGCCCGGTGCCGATGGCGCCACCGATGGCGATCATGCTCATCTGGCCGGAAGTGAGCTGGCGCCTGAGGCCCAGTTCGCGATTGGTGATTTCGGCAAAGCCTTGGTCTGGCATGGTCACGTGGCGTGCCCCTTTATTATTGTGATTGCACTGCTTTCTGGTTGAAACACTGTCCCCCGTGGGAGCGGGCTTGCTCGCGAATGCGGTGTGCCAGTCAATACATCAGAGACTGATAGACCGCATTCGCGAGCAAGCCCGCTCCCACATTTTTTGCTCTGCGTTTACTCAGGTGACGCTGTGGCGAACCTTGAACTGCGGCTGGTCCCAGGTTTTCTGATCGAGAATCTCACCCAGGATTTCCACCGCATCCCACACTTCAGCAAAGCTGGCGTACAGCGGGGTAAACCCGAAACGCATGATGCGCGGCTCGCGATAATCACCAATCACGCCACGGGCGATCAAGGCCTGGATAACCGCGTAGCCTTCCGGGTGTTCGAAGCTGACGTGGCTACCCCGTCGGGCATGCTCACGCGGGGTGATCAGGGTCAGGTCGTGGGCGGCGCAACGGCTTTCCACCAACTCGATGAACAGGTCGGTCAACGCCAGGGATTTAGAGCGCAAGCTGGCCATATCGGTCTGGGCAAAAATATCCAGGCCACACTCCACCATCGCCAGCGAGGTAATCGGCTGGGTGCCGCACAGGTAGCGGGCGATGCCCTGGCTCGGGGCATAACGCGATTCCATGGCGAACTGTCGGGTATGCCCGAACCAGCCCGACAGCGGCTGCGTAACCACATCCACCAGCGCCGGGTTGACCCACACAAACGCCTGGGAGCCGGGCCCGCCGTTGAGGTATTTGTAAGTGCAACCAATCGCATAATCGGCACCGGCCTGATGCAGGTCGATCGGCACCGCGCCCGCCGAATGCGCCAGGTCCCAGATCGCCAGCGCGCCACATTCATGGCTCAAGGCAGTCTGGGCCTGCATGTCGTACATGTAGCCGGTCTTGTAGTTGACGTGGGTGAGCATCACCACGGCCGTGTCCTGGTCGATGGCTTTCGGCAGTTCGTCCGGGCTGTTGACCAGGCGCAGGGAGTAGCCCTGTTGCAGCAGTTCGGTGAGGCCTTCGGCGATGTACAGGTCGGTGGGGAAATTGCTCGCTTCGCTGACGATCACCTTGCGGCTTGGCGCGCGTTCGCGTTGCACGGTCAGCGCGGCGCTGAGCACTTTGAACAGGTTGATGGAGGTGGTATCGGTGATCACCACTTCACCGTCGCGGGCACCGATCAGCGGTGCCAGGCGATTGCCCAGGCGCTGGGACAGGTCGGCCCAGCCGGCACTGTTCCAACTGCGAATCAGCCCATTGCCCCACTCCTCGGCGATCACCGCTTGCGCCCGTTCCAGTGCCGCTACCGGGCGCGCACCGAGGGAGTTGCCGTCGAGGTAGATGACCCCGGCCGGCAAGGCGAATTGGTTGCGCAATGGCGCCAGCGGATCCTGGGCGTCGAGGGTCAGGCAATGGGTGCGGGTGGTCATGGTCAGTCCTGTTGTTGTAGTAACAATGAGCCAAATAATGAACGAAGCTTTAGAGAATTTTCGTGCAAAGTGGTGGGCAACAGGCTAATTAAGCTGTAGGAAATTCGAATTTAACCCCCAAACACGCGGATTTATTCTAACCATGATTCTCGACGCCACCGACCTGCGCCTTCTGCATTTCCTGCAACAGGATGGCCGTATCAGTAACCAGGAACTGGCGGAGAAAGTCGCCCTGTCGCCGTCGGCCTGCCTGCGGCGTTTGCGCCTGCTGGAAAGCGAGGGAATCATCAGTGGTTATCGGGCGGTGTTGAATGCCGAGCAGTTGGGGATTGAGCTGGAGGCCATCGTCCACCTGTCGTTACGCCAGGATGTGGAGGATTGGCACGAGACGTTTATCAAGAAGGTGCAAGGGTGGCCGGAGGTAGCCAGTGCGTATGTGATTACCGGGGCGAGCAATTATGTGCTGCGGGTGCAGGCGCGCAACCTCAAGCACTTTTCGGATTTCATTGTGAACCACCTGAACCGCACGGCGGGGGTGATGGATATTCGCTCGGAGATCGTGCTGCAGAAGATCAAGGATCGGGATGATCTGCTCGATCTGGTTGTTCGCAAGTAGGCCAAACGATACAGCGCCAATGTGGGAGCGGGCTTGCTCGCGAATGCGGAGTGTCAGTCACCGGAAATATTGACTGATCCACCGCATTCGCGAGCAAGCCCGCTCCCACATTTTTTTACCGCGTTCAGTCTTCGAGCGCGCGAACTCGTTGCATACGTTTCTGTTCGACAGGCGCCGCCGCAGGCTGCAACTCAAAGTCAAAATCAATCTGCGCAAACTGCCCTTCCACACCAAATTCCTTCGCCAGGTTTGCGTCCTCGCTGAAGCGAATTTCGGCGATCAACTCATCCCGCGTCGCATAGGCAAAATCATCATGCAGGTACGGATCATCCGACAGGTTGATCTGCGTGGTCAGGTGCCGATGGCCCGGCGCCGAGATGAAGAAGTGGATATGCGCCGGCCGCTGGCCATGGCGCCCCAACTGGTCCAGCAACTGCTGGGTCGGGCCGGTCGGCGGGCAGCCATACCCCGACGGCACGATGCTGCGAAAACGGTAGTTGCCCTGGGCATCGGTCTCGATTCGCCGACGCAGGTTGAACTCCGACTGCGTGCTGTCAAACCACGAATACGTACCACCGGTATTGGCCTGCCATACATCGACAATCGCCCCCGCCAACGGCTTGCCATTGGTGTCGCGCACCTGGCCCTGCATGAACAGCGGCACGCCCGGGTCCTGCCCGTCGTCCAGCCGCGCCTCGAACTTGGACAGCGGCGCACCGGCCACATACAGCGGGCCTTCGATGGTGCGCGGGGTGCCGCCGGACTTGCCGGCTTCCTCGTCTGCCGCGTCCATCAGCATGTCCAGGTAATGCTCCAGGCCCAGGCCTGCCGCGAGCAAGCCGGCTTCCTGGTTCTTGCCCAGTTCGTTGAGGTAGTTGACCGCCTTCCAGAACTCTTCCGGAGTCACTTCCAGGTCTTCGATGATGTTCACCGTGTCCCGCAGGATCCGGTAGATCAGCGCCTTGGCCCGTGGGTTGCCGCCGTCGTTAAGGTTGCCGCTGGCTTCTTCGAGAAACTGTTGGGCGTGAGCAGTCTGGGAAAGTCGGATGGTCATGGTGCAATCCTCATCTTGTAATTATTAGGTGAAAAAACAGACTCAGCGATCATCCTCACGGATCGACGATGGATGCCGGCACAGGGCATTCACTTCGATGGCCATGTAAGGATAAAGCGGCAGTTGCATCAGCAGGTCATGCAGTTCCTGCACGCTGTCGACATCGAACACGCTGTAGTTGGCGTACAGCCCGGCGATGCGCCACAGGTGGCGCCATTTGCCTTGCTCCTGGAGCCGCTGGGAGAAGGCTTTTTCTTCAGCCTTGAGGCCGGCAGCGCGCTCGGGGTTCATGTCGACGGGCAGGTTCACGGTCATTTTTACGTGGAACAACATCGCAGGTGTCCTCTTGTTATTTATCGCGACGGAAGAACGCCAGGCGCTCTTCATCGATGGCCAGGCCCAGGCCCGGAGCGGTGGAGACATGCAGGTGGAAATCGCGGTACACCAGCGGCTCGGCGAGGATGTCTTCGGTGAGCAGCAGCGGGCCGAACAGCTCGGTGTCCCACGCCAGTTTGTTCAAGGTGAGAAAGGCATGGGCCGAAGCCAGGGTACCGATACCGCCTTCGAGCATGGTGCCGCCGTACAGGCCGATACCCGCCGCCTCGGCAATCGCAGCGGTGCGCAATACCGCACGCGGCCCGCCGTTTTTGGCGATCTTCAGGGCGAACACCGAGGCCGCGCCTTCGCGGGCCAGGTTGAAGGCATCTTCCACGCATTCGATGGACTCGTCGGCCATGATCGGCGCCGGGCTCGACAGGTTGAGCCGCACCATGCCACTACGGTTGTTGCGCGAGATCGGTTGTTCGATCAGGTCGATACCGTTGTCACCCAGCACCTTGCAGGCGCGCAGGGCGACGGCTTCGTCCCAGGCCTGGTTGACGTCGACCCGCACACTGGCGCGGTCGCCCAGGGCTTTTTTGATCGCGATGACGTGGGCCAGGTCCTGGCTGACTTCACCGGCGCCGATCTTCAATTTGAAAATGCGGTGGCGGCGCAGGTCGAGCATCTTCTCGGCCTCGGCGATGTCTTTTTCGGTGTTGCCGCTGGCCAGGGTCCAGGCCACCGGCAAGGCGTCCCGCACGCGGCCGCCGAGCAATTCGCTGACCGGCAGGTTCAGGCGTTTGCCGAGGGCGTCGAGCAAGGCGCTTTCGATACCCGACTTGGCAAAGGTGTTGCCCCGGATGCTGCGCTCCAGGCGCAACATGGCGGCATTGATGTTGCTCGCGTCCTGGCCGAGCAGCAGCGGCGCGAAGTGCCGGTCGATGTTGATCTTGATGCTGTCGGGGCTTTCATTGCCGTAGCTCAGGCCGCCGATGGTGGTGGATTCACCAATGCCTTCGATACCGTCGGCGCAGCGCACGCGGATGATCACCAGGGTCTGGTTCTGCATCGTGTGCATCGCCAGTTTGTGCGGGCGGATGGTAGGGAGATCGACGATGATGGTCTCGATCGACTCGATGGCGCAAATCGGCATGGCAATACCCGTTGGGTTCTTTATAGATTTGGCCTGATTCTGTTCCGGATCTCTGCTGGCTTCCAATATAGAATGAGTCTCGAACAATACCCTTAAGGTATGAATGGAGTCCTTATGGAACTGCGCCATCTGCGTTACTTCCAGGTGCTGGGGGAAACCCTCAACTTCACCCGCGCCGCCGAACGCCTGCACATTGCCCAGCCGCCGCTGAGCCGGCAGATCCAGCAACTGGAGGACGAACTGGGTGTGGTCCTGCTGGAGCGTGGGCGCCCGTTGCGCCTGACCGAAGCCGGGCGGTTTTTCTATGAGCACGCCAATGTGCTGCTGGAGCAACTGGGCAAGGTGTGTGACAACACCCGGCGCATAGGCCTTGGGCAGAAAACCTGGCTGGGCATCGGTTTTGCGCCGTCGACGCTGTACGGCGTGCTGCCGGAGTTGATTCGCCGGCTGCGCAGCCACGATGGCCTGGAGCTGGAGTTGGGCCTGTCGGAGATGACCACGCTGCAACAGGTTGAAGCTCTCAAGGCCGGGCGGATTGACGTGGGCTTCGGGCGGATTCGCATTGACGACCCGGCCATTGTGCAGCGGGTGTTGGTGGAGGACCGGTTGGTGGCGGTGTTGCCCGCCGGGCATCCCCTGCTGGGCGCCCCGGCCACCCTGGCGCAATTGGCCGCTGAACCCTTCGTGCTGTATCCCGGCAACCCGAGGCCGAGCTACGCCGACCATGTGATCGCGCTGTTCGATGCCCATGGCTTGAGCCTGAAGGTTTCGCAGTGGACCAACGAATTGCAGACCGCCATTGGTCTGGTCGGCGCAGGCATGGGCGTGACCCTGGTACCCGCCTCGGTGCAGGTACTGCACCGCGCAGACATTGGCTATACGCCGGTGGTGGAGGCCACCGCCACGTCGCCGATCATTCTCAGCCGGCGGATCAATGACCAGTCGCCGGGGCTCAGTCATTGCCTGCAACTGGTGGAAGAGTTGATTTAAAAGAACACCACACATCCAATGTGGGAGCGGGCTTGCTCGCGAATGCGCAGTGTCAGTCACCGAATGAGTTGGCTGATGCACCGCATTCGCGAGCAAGCCCGCTCCCACAGTTGATCTCCGTTGTTTTTGAGTAAAGTGTTCACCCCCGCATGCGCCGGGCGTCGTTGCGCTGCAGCGTCTGGCTGGGAGACTCGTCGAACAGCTTGCGGTATTCGGCCGAGAATCGCCCCAGGTGGGTAAAGCCCCAGCCCAGGGCGATTTCGGAGATAGTACGGGTTGAGCCATGTTCGAGGATTTGCTGGCGCACGGCACCCAGGCGGTATTTCTTCAGATAGGCCATGGGCGACAGGGCGAAGTATTTGCGGAAGGCATCGAACAGCTTGAAGCGCGACACGCCCGCCGCCGCCTCCAGATCCTCCAGGTGCACCACTTCCCGGGCGTTGTCGTGGATGTACTGTCGGGCACGAATCAAATAGTGCGGCAGCTTCACCCCCAGCACGTCCCGCAGTTCTTCGGAATAGTTGTTCGGCTGGGCCAGGATCAGGCCCTTGATCAGCGAGCTTTCCAGGTCCCGGGTAAACGCCACCTGGTCATACAGCTCGCTGCTGCGCTCCAGTTCGGCGATGAAATACCGCGCCATGCGCCACCACGACGCGGAAGCGCCGTCCACCGCGTCCATCGCCGACTCGAAGCGCAGCGGCGCTTCAATCGGCCGCTGCAGCAGGCCTTCCAGGGATTCGCTCATCGCCGCGCGGGTGATCACCACCTGCAACTTGCGGCAGTCGCCGGAGATCTCCAGCACCTGATGTTCGTTGGGCGAGATGATCACGCCCTGGTCACGGTTGGAGCTGAGCCGCACGCCGTTCTTGCTCAGTTCCTGCTCGCCCACCAGCGGCAGGGTCAGGCTGTAGCTGCTGAAGTGCTCGGCGTCTTCGATGTCGATGGTGACATCGGTGCCGTATTCGATAATCCCCAGCGTCGTGGCGCGGGACTTGAACACATTGGCGCTGTGGTGAAAGCGGATGCGCTCCGGCGTCGCGGTTTGCAGGCGGTGCGGCCCGCAAATGCCGGACATCCAGCTGCAGGCGCCTTCAAGGTCGAAGCGCTCGATACGTATATCGCGTGTATTGCTACTCATCACGGGGCACCCACGGCAATTGTGGCCGGCGCGCTCTGACGGCGCGTCCTGGTAGATCGACAGCAAGTTTTGCGCCACGCCAGCGGGATCGCCACTGGGTGGATAGCAACCGTCGACTAAGTGGATAACAAGCAGACTTTTCCGACAATCGCCTTGCAAGACAGTAGCGCATTCCGCCACCGCCCTGCACCGCCGTGGGTATTTCGTGCCCAACTAAGTGGCCCACCTTCCCCCATTAACCGGATAGCCCGGTGCCCCGCCGCAGCCTCTTAATGGCCTACCCGTCTAGCCATTATCAAAAAGGTGCCTCCCATGAGTGGTGCAAGAAGCGTCGAGCAGTGGAAAAGCTTTATCGAAGGCTGCCTGGACTTCCGTCCGGTGGATGAGGTGTTCCGCATCGCCCGGGACATGTTCACCGAGCCGGAGTTGTTCGAGCTGGAAATGGAGCTGATCTTCGAAAAAAACTGGATCTATGCCTGTCACGAGAGCGAACTGGCCAACAAGCACGACTTCGTGACGATGCGCGCCGGGCGCCAGCCGATGATCATCACCCGCGACGGCGAAGGCCAGCTCAACGCGCTGATCAACGCCTGCCAGCACCGGGGCACCACCCTGACCCGAGTCGGCAAGGGCAACCAGTCCACCTTCACCTGCCCGTTCCATGCCTGGTGCTACAAGAGCGATGGCCGGCTGGTGAAGGTCAAGGCGCCGGGGGAATACCCGGAAGGCTTCGACAAGGCCACTCGCGGCCTGAAAAAAGCGCGGATCGAGAGCTACAAGGGCTTCGTCTTCATCAGCCTCGACGTGAACGGCACCAACAGCCTGGAAGACTTCCTCGGCGACGCCAAAGTGTTCTTCGACATGATGGTCGCCCAATCGGCCACCGGTGAGCTGGAAGTGCTGCCGGGCAAGTCCGCCTACACCTACGACGGTAACTGGAAACTGCAAAACGAGAACGGCCTGGACGGTTATCACGTCAGCACCGTGCACTACAACTACGTGGCCACGGTGCAGCATCGCCAGCAGGTCAATACGGAAAACGGCACCGGCTCGGGCACGACACTGGACTACAGCAAGCTCGGCGCCGGCGACGCGAACACCGATGACGGCTGGTTCGCCTTCAACAATGGCCACAGCCTGTTGTTCAGCGACATGCCCAACCCCACCGTGCGTTCGGGCTACGCCACCATCATGCCGCGCCTGATCGAAGAACACGGCCAGCAAAAAGCCGAATGGATGATGCACCGCCTGCGCAACCTGAACATCTACCCGAGCCTGTTCTTCCTCGACCAGATCAGTTCGCAGCTGCGGATCATCCGGCCCATCGCGTGGAACAAGACCGAAATCATCAGCCAGTGCCTGGGGGTGAAGAACGAGTCTGACGCCGACCGTGAAAACCGTATTCGCCAGTTCGAGGATTTCTTCAACGTCTCGGGCATGGGCACGCCGGATGACCTGGTGGAATTTCGCGAAGCCCAGCGCGGCTTCCAGGGCCGCCTGGAGCGCTGGAGCGATATTTCCCGTGGCAGCCACCTCTGGGAAACCGGGCCGACCCCCAACAGCGAAGCCATCGGTATCCAGCCGGCGATGACCGGCACCGAATTCACCCACGAAGGGCTGTACGTCAACCAGCACCGCAACTGGCAGAAATTCCTGCTGGACGGGCTCGACCAGCAAGCCCTGAAACTGCGGGAGGTGGAATGATGAATGCGCAATTGCAGTACCGGATCGAGCAGTTTTTTTATCGTAAATCCGAGCTGTGCGATGCCCAGGACTGGGACGCCTACGTGCAGTTGTTCGACCCGCAGAGTGAATTCCACCTGCCGCAGTGGGATTCGGAACATGTCTACACCCGCGACCCGAAGCGCGAAATGTCGTTGATCTACTACGCCAACCGCTCGGGGCTGGAGGATCGGGTGTTTCGCCTGCGCACGGGCAAGGCCGCGTCGGCCACGCCGATGCCAAGGACGCTGCATTTGATCAACAACGTGCGGATTGCCGAGCAACCGGGCGGGCTGCTGGAAGTGAAGTTGAACTGGCACACGTTGTTCTATCGACTGGCGACGTCGGAGCAGTTCTATGGCAGCGCCACCTACAGCCTCAAGCCCGATGGCGACAGTTGGTTGATCACCCGCAAGCATGCGCTGCTGCTCAACGACACCATCAACTCGGTGCTGGATTTCTATCACCTGTGACCTGATGCATTACACCTGTGGCGAGGGAGCTTGCTCCCGCTGGACCGGGTTGGCGCTCCAGTGCGTAGCGCTCCCGGCGTTTTGGGGCTGCTGCGCAGCCCAGCGGGAACAAGCTCCCTCGCCACAGGTAAATCGCAGGCATAGAAAATCAAACTCGCGGAGTTCTGCGAATGAATCACAAAGTGGCCTTCAGTTTTGCCGACGGCAAGACCCTGTTTTTCCCGGTGGGCGCCAATGAGATCCTGTTGGATGCGGCGTTGCGCAACGGCATCAAGATCCCGCTCGACTGCCGCGAAGGCGTTTGCGGCACCTGCCAGGGCCGCTGCGAGTCCGGCGACTACAGCCAGGACTACGTGGACGAGGAAGCCCTCTCCAGCCTCGACCTGCAACAACGCAAAATGCTCAGCTGCCAGACCCGGGTCCAATCCGATGCGGCGTTTTATTTCGATTTTGATTCCAGCCTGTGCAACGCGCCGGGGCCAGTACAAATCCGCAGTACGGTGAGCCAAGTGCAACAGGTCTCGGCCAGCACCGCGATCCTGCACCTGCAGCTTGAACACCCATTGGACTTTTTGCCGGGCCAATATGCCCGCCTGTCGATTCCCGGCACCGACAGTTGGCGCTCCTACTCTTTCGCCAACCGCCCGGGCAATCAGTTGCAGTTCCTGATCCGCCTGCTGCCCGATGGCGTGATGAGCAACTACATTCGCGAACGCTGCCAGGTCGGTGATGAGTTGCTGCTGGAAGCGCCATTGGGTGCCTTCTACCTTCGGCATGTCACCCGACCGCTGGTGTTGGTGGCCGGTGGCACTGGTTTATCGGCGCTGCTGGGCATGCTTGACGACCTGGCCGCCAGCACCTGCCAACAGCCGGTGCACCTGTATTACGGCGTGCGGGGTGCGGCCGATTTATGCGAGGCAACACGCATAAAAGCCTACGCCGATACGATCCCGGGGTTTCGCTACACCGAGGTACTCAGCGACCCACCTTCGGACTGGGCCGGCAAACGCGGCTACCTCACCGAGCATTTCGACCTGGCCGAATTGCGGGATCAATCGGCAGATATGTACGTCTGCGGCCCCCCTCCGATGGTCGAATCCATCAAACAATGGCTGCTGGATCAGGCACTTGATGGCGTTCAGCTGTATTACGAAAAGTTTACCGAGAGTAATATCTGACCCCTCAGCGGTTTGAGGGGCTGGTTCGGTGTGCGATCAACCCTGAAAAAAACAAGTAGAAGGGAATGTTAATGGCGGATGACATGGTTAACCCGGTGGGCCTCAAGCGTGGCCTGAAGAACCGGCATATTCAGCTGATTGCCTTGGGAGGGGCGATCGGGACCGGGCTGTTCCTCGGCTCGGCGGGCGTGCTCAAGTCGGCGGGGCCGTCGATGATCCTGGGCTATGCGGTAGCCGGGTTCATCGCGTTCCTGATCATGCGCCAGCTGGGCGAAATGATCGTCGAGGAACCGGTGGCCGGCTCCTTCAGCCACTTCGCCCACAAGTACTGGGGCGGTTACGCAGGCTTCCTCGCCGGCTGGAACTACTGGGTACTCTACGTGCTGGTGGGCATGGCCGAGCTGACAGCGGTGGGCAAGTACATCCAGTTCTGGTGGCCGGAAATTCCGACCTGGGTCAGTGCGGTGGTGTTCTTTGTGCTGGTCAACCTGATCAACACCCTCAACGTGAAGTTCTTCGGTGAGACCGAGTTCTGGTTCGCGATCATCAAGGTGGTGGCGATTGTCGGCATGATCGTGCTCGGCTGCTACCTGCTGTTCAGCGGCACCGGCGGCCCGCAAGCCTCGGTGAGCAACCTGTGGAGCCACGGCGGGTTCTTCCCGAATGGCGGCATGGGGCTGTTGATGTCCATGGCGTTCATCATGTTCTCGTTCGGCGGCCTGGAGCTGGTGGGTATTACCGCCGCCGAAGCCAGCGAACCCCGCAAGGTGATCCCGAAGGCGATCAACCAGGTGGTGTACCGGATCCTGATTTTCTACGTCGGCGCCCTTACCGTGCTGCTGTCGTTGTACCCATGGGACCAACTGCTGCAAACCCTCGGCGCGTCGGGCGATGCCTACAGCGGCAGTCCGTTCGTGCAGATCTTTTCCTTGATCGGTAACGACACCGCCGCCCACATCCTCAACTTCGTGGTCCTGACCGCGGCACTGTCGGTGTACAACAGCGGCGTGTACTGCAACAGCCGCATGCTGTTCGGCCTGGCCGAGCAAGGCGACGCGCCGAAAGCGCTGATGAAGTTGAACAAGCAAGGCGTGCCGCTGCGTGCCCTGGGCATCTCCGCCCTGGTGACGCTGCTGTGTGTGGTGATCAACTACGTCGCGCCGCATGACGCACTGGAGCTGTTGTTTGCGCTGGTGGTTGCCTCGTTGATGATCAACTGGGCGCTGATCAGCCTGACCCACATCAAGTTCCGCAAGGCCATGGGCGAGCAAGGCGTGGTGCCGTCGTTCAAGACCTTCTGGTTCCCGTTCAGCAACTACCTGTGCCTGGCGTTCATGCTGATGATCATCTGCGTGATGCTGGCGATTCCGGGTGTGCGGGCGTCGGTGTATGCGATCCCGGTTTGGGTCGGGATCATCTATGTGGCGTACCGGTTGCGGTTGAACAACGCGAAGGCAGTAACAGCGCAATAACCCATGTGGGAGCGGGCTTGTGTGGGAGCGGGCTTGCTCGCGAAGGCGTCGTGTCAGTCACCTGATGTATTGACTGACCCACCGCTTTCGCGAGCAAGCCCGCTCCCACATTTTGATCGTATTCCAAATGAAAAGCCCCGGTACTGATGAGTACCGGGGCTTTTTGTTGGGCCTTGATTACAGCGTAGAACGCACTCGCCACAGCTCGGGGAACAATACGGTGTCGAGCATCTTGCGCAGGTAGCCCACGCCTTCGGTGCCGCCCGTACCAGGTTGGAAGCCGATGATCCGCTCCACGGTGGTGACATGGCGGAAGCGCCACTGGCGGAAGGAATCTTCCAGGTCGATAAACTTTTCGGCCAATTGGTACAGGTCCCAATACCGGCTCGGATCGCGATAAACCTCGCGCCACGCCGCCTCCACGGAATCATCGTGAACCGTTGGCGCCGTCGGGTCGCGTTCGGCGCGCTTGGGGTCGATCGCCAGCCCGGCCTTGGTCATCAGGTTGATCGCTTCGTCATACAGCGACGGCGTGGCAATCGCCACCTGCAGCTCCTTCAACAACTCCGGCCGGTGGGCGTGAGGCCGCAACAGCGCCGCGCTTTTGTTGCCGAGGATGAATTCGATTTCCCGGTACTGGAACGACTGGAAACCCGACGACTGCCCCAGGTACGGGCGGATCGACTTGTACTCCGACGGCGTCATGGTCGCCAGTACCGCCCAGGCGTGCACCAACTGGTCAAAGATCCGCGACACCCGCGCCAGCATCTTGAACGCCGGCGGCAGCTCACCCAGGCGCACGTGCTCACGGGCGGCCTTGAGTTCGTGGAGCATCAACTTCATCCACAGCTCCGAGGTCTGGTGCTGGATGATGAACAGCATCTCGTTGTGGTCCGGTGACAGCGGGTGCTGGGCGCTGAGCACTTTGCCCAGGTCCAGGTAGTCGCCGTAGCTCATGGACTCGGAAAAATTCAGCTCGGCGTTATGCCATTCTTCCGGCGGCTGGTAGTCAGGGGAGAAAGGACACTGGCTCATCGCGTGGGCTCCTTGAGCGGGCGGAGAATGGCTCGTACCGGGCTGGCATCGAGGTTGGCAAAACGCAGCGGCAGCGCGATCAACTCGTAATCGCCCTCCGGCACGTCGTCGAGGACGATGCCTTCGAGAATCGCCATGCCATGCCGGGCGACGGCGTTGTGGGAGTCCATGGTCTTGGACTGCTGCGGGTCCAGGGACGGTGTGTCGATACCGATCAGGCGCACACCGAGGCTGAACAGCAACTCGACCGTTTGCGGGGCGACGGCGGCGAAATTCGAATCCCAGGCATCCAGCGGCGCCTGTTGATAAGTGCGCAACAGTACACGCTCCGGCAGGTTTTCCAGCCGACCTTCCAACTGATGCGGCTGCACCAGCGCGCCGCTGCCCAGGCAATGCAGCACCCGGCACGGGCCCATGTACACATCCAGGGACACTTCGCCAATCGGCGCGCCGTCCGCGCTGTAGTGCAACGGCGCGTCCACATGGGCGCCGGTGTGGGGTGACAGGGTGATGCGTCCGACATTCACCGGGCACTCGGGGCCGAACTGCCAGACCCGCTCTTCCTGAAACGGCGTATCACCCGGCCAGGTCGGGGTCGCGGTGCTCAAGGGCGGGCTGATGTCCCACCACGTTTTTATTGGATTCATTTCAAGGCTCTCGGTCGTTACTGGGGTGAATGATACGAGGGCCGGCTGTAAATATTCTTGCGAATTCCAGCGCAAAGTAGGAAATCTTTCGCACTTACTGCGAGGAAATGGCTGATTGGCGCACAGATATTTCGTACCGACTCAATCCTTCAAACAACAAATATCCCCTGTGGGAGCCGGGCTTGCCCGCGATGAGGTCGGCACAGCGTGCCCTTCCATCGCCTGACACTCCGCCACCGCGGGCAAGCCCGGCTCCCACAGGGGTTGGCGGTGACTCACGGCTGTGCAAATGACTGCGCTTCTGGGCATCCCGATGTCGAGTCCAGACCACTGGCGGGCCGCCCAAGGCGATAGGGTTCGGACTTCCCTTCCACTGCCTCGGAATCATCATGTCCAAGCCAATCACCGTACTGCGCGACACCCATCCACTGCCGGTGCTGGACGCCTGCAAATGGGAAAAACTCGAAGGCGACCCGCACACCGTCAACCTCAACGCCTACACCAGCGAGGACGGCAGCAAGATCATGGGCACCTGGATCTGCACCCCCGGCAAATGGCGGGTGGAGTATGTGAAGTGGGAATACTGTCACTTCCAGGAAGGCTACTGCGTGATCACCCCGGACGGCCTGGAGCCGATCCATTTGCGGGCTGGGGATATCTTTGTGGTGGAGCCGGGGATGAAGGGGACGTGGGAAGTGGTCGAGACGGTGCGTAAGTATTTTGTGTTTGCCTGATCCCACCACCTGGAAAGGGGTCGCCCTGGCCCCTTTTACCTCAACGACGACCGTCGCGCCCTTCTGATAAAAGCAGCACCTCCCTGCCCCTCTTCCAACAACAATCGCTGTTATTCGTGACAACAACCCTTGATATTCGAAAACAATCAATTAGTATTTTGTGACAGAATATTGTGAGCACCAAGTTCTTGAAAAAATCTCATGACGTAATGCGCAAAATACATAATCAAACTCACCAAACAGTACAACCACTACTTTAGTTATAGATAAGATTGACTTTTGACACCCCCCTACACTTTGAGATAGCTTTCTTGCAACCGGTCTATACTCGAATATCATAGCATTATAACCCGATGATAATAAGAGGTACGGAGAAGGTGCAGAACTTCACATAATCGCAACCTTCACTGCACATTGATGGAAAACGCGCAGCGATTTGAATTAGACTCCAATGAATCAATTGATTACCCCATTGGTTTGTTCTAAGGACTCCACACGTCTTCCAGCACTTACTGCACGCGGCAGTCGAGACCGCGCTTTTGTAAAAGGATCAAGAAAATGCCTGAAAAAACAACACGTCTGACCATTCTCATCGACTTCCCGACCAAGCAGCGTCTGGAGTCGCTGTCCGAGGAAGTTGACCTTACTATTTCTCAGGTTATTCGCAAGCTGATTCGTGACCATCTCCAGCAATACGAGAGCCAAGTCCCGCCCTCCGTGCTGGAGCCGGAGAAAGAGGATTCATCGCTCTGCTCTTGATATATAAGCCTGGTTAATTTGCCTTTATAAAATTGTGCGGCATAACTTTCTGCTTATTTATCAGCTGGCGCGCAGTTTAATCATGAACACTGCGCGCCACCCCTCTCCAAGTTAAAAACTGGTGATGAACTATGCCTGTGAAACAGCAATGGCTTGCTTGTTATGCTCATCTAAGCAAAGAAATGAATGGGCCTGCTGTATCATCAGACACCGCGCAGCCCTGTACCTTGTTTTTCTCCATGAGCGACAGCACCCAGCGCGCGCATGTTTTTCATATCACGGCAGATAACTTCGAAGCTGCCTGGCAAACCGGTATGCAGCGCTTGCAGGGTGCCTACGAACGAGACCGTGCGCAGTCAGGCAACATCGTCGAACGTTCATGGATACGCGTCGAATGCGCGATCAACGTAACCGCCATCACCTGGGCCGAACTCAATGCGCGCTTCAAGCGCCACAAGCGTAATTACTTCCGGCGCGGCATCGCCTTCGATGCGGCGCTGCATATCGCGATCACCGAACAGGAACTGAACGCCAACGCGATCCTGTATGGCGGCAACGCTATCAATCACGCGAGCTTCAATGCCGGCAATTTTTCGGTGTACGCCAGGCGCCGTTTTACCGGGCTCAATACAGCCGACCTGATCGCCACACTTGAACCCGAGACCCCCGTGTTCCTGTTCGACACCAAGGGCGTTTTTTGTGCCGAAGACGGCGTGCCCCACCCGCTGAACCCTGGCCCGACAGAAACCGGCTGGCGCACCCTCGCAGCGCTGGAGCCCGGCATGGTAAAGGCGAGCATCATCAGCGCCGCAAGCTACCTGAGCACTCAGGTGCAGGGCGGCGGCCAGTTCGTCTACGGCTACTTCCCGTGCTTTGACCGGGCGATAAAAAACTACAACACCCTGCGCCACGCCAGTACCACCTATTCGATGATCGAGGCCTGGGCACTGACCGGCGATGAGGCGCTTAAATCCGCCATCGACCGCTCGCTGGCCTACCTTACCCAGGAACTGATCAAGTCCTACGTGCTGCCCGACGGCAGTGTGGCCGCGTATCTGCTGGACACCGGTGACGAGATCAAACTGGGTGGCAATGCCGTGTGTTTGTTGGCGCTGGTCAAATACAGCGAAGTCACCGGCACCCGCCACTACCTACCCGTGCTGGAAGCCCTGGCCAATGGCATGGCCTGGATGCAGGACGCGACCACCGGCGCCTTCGTGCACGTCTTGCATGGCCGTGACCTTACCGTCAAAGAGGCGTTCCGGATCATCTACTACGACGGCGAGGCCGCGTTCGGGTTGATCCGCCTCTACGGCCTCACCGGCGATGAGCGCTGGTTAACCGTGGTGGAAAAAGCCTTCGACTACTTCATCGAAAAACAGCACTGGCGCGAGCACGATCACTGGCTCAGCTATTGCGTGAACGAACTGACCCGCTACCGACCTGACGAAAAGTATTTCCGCTTCGGCCTGAATAACGTCGCCGGTTATCTGGGGTTCGTGCAACAGCGCATCACCACCTTTCCGACGCTACTGGAATTGATGATGGCTGCGCAGCAGATGCTCGAACGCATCGCCCAGCAAGCGCAATTGCGCCACCTGCTCACCGAGATCGACCTGCACGCGTTTTACCGCGCCCTGCATCATCGTGCGCGCTATTTGTTCAACGGGTATTTCTGGCCGGAAACGGCGATGTATTTCGCCAATCCTGCGCGCATTGCCGGCTCGTTTTTTATCCGTCACCACGCGTTCAGGGTGCGCATCGACGACGTGGAGCATTACCTCTCGGGGCTGATTGCCTACCACCGCTACCTGCTCGACGGCGCGCCGCAAGTGAGCCTGGCCCAGGACGCAGCGCCCCTCGGCTGGGTCTGGGACGCCAACACCCTGGCTCGGGTGACACACGGCACCTGGGCCAAACAGCCGCCGCCCGGTTGGTACACGTCGGGTTTGACGCCGTCCATGCAGTTTTTCAAACCCCAGCGCATGCTCAATCGGCACCCCAGCAAGGTGGGACCGAACGAAGTGCAGTCGGCGCTGCGCTGGGCCCAGGCCAGTCCTGAGCGGCGCCCCTCGGCGTTCTTGTGTGTAGACCCGACGCCCTACCTGGACAGCGGCCTGCCGGTGTTACAGGTCGCCGATACCAGCGAGGCCATGCTGCAAATGGGTCGATACGCCAGGCAGCAATTCACTGGCCAGGTGTTCGGCGTCACCGGCAGCTTCGGTAAAACCACCGTGGTCGCCATGCTCGGCCACGCCCTGAAACACTGGGGCGAAGTGGGCCACACCGAGGCCAACGCCAACCTGCCCCATGGGATCGCCTGGAACCTGGCGAGCATGCCCCGGCCGGCCAAATTCTGGGTACTGGAAATGGCCGTGGGCCGCATGCCGATTAACTCGGAGCTGGTGCGCCCACACATTGCTATCGTGACCGGGCTGGCTCCGGCGCACCTGGAATACCATGGCACCCTGGAAAACCTGGCGCGTAAAAAGAGCGCGATCTTCCGCTCGATGGCACCGGGTGGGCACGCGGTGCTGTGCCGCGATATGCCGCACTACGAGGTGTTCGCCCAGGCCGCCGAAGTCGCGCGCTTGCACGTGACCAACTATGGCGAACACGCCGATGCCGATGTGCGCCTGCTCGACGTGTGCAGCGAGGCCGACCGGGTCTACGTCACCGCGCAACGTGACACGCAACGGCTGGATTTCAGCCTGAGTGCTCGCGGCCGACACATGGTGCTCAACGCACTGGGGGTGCTGGCGTCGCTGTTCGCCGCCGGGCTTGACGCCGACCAGGCACTGGAAGTGCTGACCGGCTTCCAACCGGTGGAAGGTCGCGGCAATATCCGCTCGATCAAATGCACCGACGGGCATTTCCAGTTGATCAACGATGCGTACAACGCCAACCCCGGCTCGATGGCTGCGGCCTTGCGCTCGATGGCCGACCTGCCCGTGGCCTCGCGACACCGGGTAGTAGTGTTGGGCGACATGCTGGAGCTGGGCCCCGACGCCCAGCGCTACCACCTGGAATTGGCTGACTCGCTGCGCGCGGCGGCGCCCCGGCATTTGGTGCTGTGCGGACCGCTGATGCGTGAGGTGTACCGGGTGCTGCGCAGTGAGCTGTCAGTGCAGTGGTTCGAGGATGCCACGGCATTAGGCCAGGCGTTGGCGCGCCACCCCGGCCAGTGGTTCCAAGCGGGGGATTGGGTACTGGTGAAAAGCTCCGGTGGTACCGGGTTGTCGCAGATCTGTGATTGGCTGAACACGACCGAACAGGCGGTGCCGGCGGGTTAGCCCGCGCAGCCCGCTGCTGTCTTCAGGCCAATGTCATTGCGCAGTTGGTGAAACATCGCAGGCACACCCTGCGCCTTGACCAACTGCGCCTGATGCCCGGCGCGAATCAACGCCTGGTAAAAACGCTCCTGCAACACAAATGGGGTTACCTGGTCGTCCACGCTGCCAATCACGAACAACTGCCGCGCAGGCGCAACGGCAATGCCGGCCAGGTGCTCCAGGGGATCGTAGGGGTGCAATAAACCATTGGTGTCGCGTCCCGGACGCGAAGGCAGGCCTTTGCTTTGACGCAACATCTGCGCGCGCTGCACCAGGGCAAACGCGCCGGAAGTCATCACTGCACACTTCACATCGGTACGCCCCAAGGTCAACAACGCCGCGGCCACCGTGGCGCCGCCGCTGTGCCCCAGCAACACAAACTGCCCGATGCCGTAACGCTTGCGCAGCTCGTTGAGCGCAGCGTCCAGCACAATGAATTCCCGCGCCTGGCGCCGCTGCCCATGGTTGCCGCTGGAACCGTAGGTGCCAGGTCGCGCCACAATCACCACCGGTACGCCCGCACGCCGGCTCAGGGCCTTGGCCTGCCTGGCCTTGGCGGCCAGGGTATTGCCACGGATCGACTCGGGCGAGCGGTGCATTTCCACGTTGCGGTCGCCATGAAACATCACGATTACCACGGGCGCACGGCTCAGCACCGCCCCGGAAAAATAGCGAATGCACTCATCGCCCCCGGCCAACTCGACCCAAAGTGAAGAGTCGACCTGGTTGCAGGTCGACTGGTCGGCCGGGGTGTTCCAAAGCAACGGTGTCGAACCCTCACTCAGGGCCCACGCGCCCGGCACGCCGGCCCACAACAGCATCCACCACAACGCAAACCTGGCCACAGCCACCTCGCCTAACGCTCGCGCAAGGCCTCCCGCGCACGGTTCATGGGCTTGATCAAATAGTCGAGCACGGTTTTCTGGCCGGTCTTGATATCCACCGAGGCAATCATCCCAGGCACAATCGAAAACGACTTGCCGGCCTTGTTTTTCAAGGTGTCAGCGTCGGTGCGGATGAACACTCGATAGTAAAAAACTTCTGGCTTGACCTCGTCCTGGATAGTGTCCGGAGAAATGGTCACGACCTTGCCGTCCATGCCGCCATAAATGGCGTAGTCGTAGGCGGTGATCTTGACCTTGGCCACCTGGTCGGGATGGATAAAGGCGATATCTCGCGGGGAGATACGCGCCTCGATCAACAACTGCTCATCCAGGGGCACAATCTGCATCAGGCGCCCGTTGGGCGGGATAACCCCGCCGATGGTGGTGACCTCTATCCCCTTGACGATACCGCGCACCGGCGAGCGCAGGGTCAGGCGGGTCACCGAGTCGGAGCGCCCGCGCATGACTGACGACAGCGTCTCGACGTCGGCATTGACCTTCGCCAGGTCCTCACCGGCCCGCACCATATACTCGGAGCGGGCCTGGGTCAGTTTCAACTCCAGCTCGGCCTTTTGGCGCTTGAGGCGCAACACCTCAACGTTGCTGGCGGCGCCGACCTTGGCCAGGTTTTCGGTGATTTCCAGCTCGCTACGCACCAGCCCGAGCGACGATCGCACGCCGGCCAACGATTCTTCGAGGCCCTTGCGCCGAGTGTTGAACAGGTCGGTTTCGGCGCGCACCAGTGCGGGGTAACGCTCAAGCTCCGGGGGGAACAGTAACGGTTTACCGTCTACCTCGGCCTGCAAACGCGCGACGCTGGCCAGCGACGCCCGGTACTTGGCGGCACTTTCATCAAAGTTGGATTCGGTCTTGGTCGGGTCAAGCCTGGCCAACGTCTGGCCATTTTTGACGATATCGCCCTCCCCCACATTCAATTCCGTGACGATGCCGCCTTCCAGCGACTGGATGATTTGCTCACGCGAGGTCGGGATGACTTTGCCGCTGCCCGTCGAGACTTCGTCCACTTCAAAAAAGTAGGCCCAGGCACCAAACGCAATCAGCATGACAAACACCCAACCCACCACGCGCGTGGCGCGCACCACGGTGCGTTCATCCACGCCGTCGTGGGTATGCCGGGCGCCTTCGTCTTCGGTGGCGAGCAGGGGTATGGTTTTCGGCGCAGGGTTTTTCACTGGGTTTTCCCCTTCGGTTTGGACAGGCGCGCAATCGCGTTGGCTTTGCTGTCATCGACGATGATCTGGCCGTTGTCGACCACGATCACCCGATTCACCAGGCTCAATACACTCATGCGGTGCGTGGCGATAATCAGCGTGCGGTGGGCTGCCCAGCGGTCGAGGTTGTGGATCAACTGGCGCTCGGTCGCTTCATCCAGGGACGCGGTGGGCTCGTCGAGCAACACGATATGCGGCTGGCGAATCATCAGCCGCGACAGCAGCAGCGACTGACGCTGCCCGCCCGACATGCCCAGGCCACCTTCCAGGATCATGTGGTCCAGGCCGTCGGCGAACTTGCCGATGAAGTCGCCCGCACCGGTCAGCGCCAGGGCCTGGAGGATTTCCTGATCGCTGGCATGCGGCGCCCCCATGATCAGGTTGTCGCGCAGCGTGCCGTGGAACAGCCGCGAGTTTTGTGTCATCAGCCCCACATCGCGGCGCACGTCGGCGGGGTCGATGTGGCTGAGAGCAACGCTATCCAGGCTGATGGTGCCGGCCTTGAGGTCGAGCATCCCGGCCAATGCCTGCAACAGCGTGGATTTACCCGCGCCGTTACGCCCCAGAATCGCGATGCGTTCGCCCGGCTGGATCTTCAGGTCGGCCACACGCAGCGCCGGTACGGGGGCATCGTCGGAATACTGGAATGTGGCCTGGCTCAGCGCGTATTGGCCTTTGATCACCGGCAGGTGCACGCGCTTGCTGCCCTCGGAATGGTCCACCGGCAATTCCATGATCCGGTTCAGGCCTTGCAGCGCAACCTTGGCCTGCTGCCAGCGCGTCAGCACCTGGGTGACCTGGGACATCGGCGCCATCATCCGCGACGCCAGGATCGACGCCGCGACAAGGCTACCGGTGGTCATGTCGCTGGCCATGACCATGGGCGCACCGAACACCACCACCACGGCAAACACCGAGCCCTGCACATTGTTGCTCCAGGCCACCAGTTTGTTGGTGAGCATGCGCAGGCGCAGGCTGGCGTCGCCGCAGGTGGCGTTGTAGTGATTCCATTGTTGCTGGAAGCGCTGTTCGGCCTGCAACGCCTTGATGTCGTCCAGGCCTTGTATGGTCTCCACCAGCATTGCGCTGCGCAACGAGCTTTCACGCATCGACTCATTCGCCAGTGCCGCGAGTTTTTTCTGCGCCAACAGCCCGGGCACTATCAGGAACAGCACAGCCACCATTGGCACCGCCACCAGCGGGCCGGCGATCAACCAGTAGATCACCAGAAACAGCAGGAAGAACGGCAGATCGGCCAGCGCCGTGGCGGTGCTGGAGGTGATCAGCTCACGCAGTTGTTCCAGTTCCTTGAGCTGCGAAATGAACGAGCCGGTGGACTTCGGCCGGGCGCTGTTACGCAAGCGAATGGCATGCCCGAACACCAGGTCGGAAACGCGCAGATCCGCGCGTTTGCCGAGCATGTCGGTGATGCGCACACGGGTGATGCGCATGATGAAATCAAACACCAGCGCCAGCATCACCCCGCCAAACAGCACATACAGGGTGGGCATGGATTCGGCCGGGATCACCCGGTCGTACACCTGCATCGAAAACAGTACCCCGGCCAACCCCAGCACGCTGGTGACCAGCGACGCGAGCATCACATAGCCATAGGGCCGCAGGTCGCGCAGCACGATGTTTTTGAACCACGCCTTCTCGTAAGGCTTGATGTAGTCGTCGACACGCCGGTCACGCACTGCCGCCATGGGTCGCAGAATCACGCTCTTGCGCGCTTGCTCCAACAGGTCCTGGCGGGTGAGCCGGCTTTGCAGGCCGCCGTCGCCGCTGTAGGCGATGCCCAGGTTGTCGCCGTCGCCGAGGGTTTCGAGCACACCCACCTGGCCGTCGGCAAATTGCAGCACCACCGGTAATTGGCGCTGCATCAGCGTGGTTTCGCTGAAGTCGGCAATCACGCAGTTCAACCCCGCCTGGCGGGCCATCTGCCGTACCACCTCTTCCACCGAAGCGCCTTCGGTCCATTGTGCAGCGATGCGCACGCTTTGGGCCGAGCATTCCAGGCGGTAATGCCGGGCCACGCTCAGGACGGCCTCCAGCCACACGTCATAATCCACTGCGGGCGCCGGGTTCAGCGGGGTTTGTACTGCGTTGGTTTCGCCCGCAAGCATCACAGCATCATTCATGGCCGAATCTCCACACCTTGCAGGGTGCTGTTGTCCAGGTGGAACGCCGTGCGCAGTGCGCCCGTGTTGTAGAGGCAATCGATTTTCAGGCGGCGCAGGTCAGCGGCGGTGTTTTCCCGGTCCATGCGTGCCTGGTGAATTTCCTGCTCGGCATTCAGCAGGTCGAGCAACGGCCGTGTGCCCAGTTCGAGGTACTGCTGGCGATACAGGTCGCGGGTTTCGGAGATGCTGCGCTCACGAAAATCCAGGGTGGATAGCCGCTGGCTGAGGCTTGAGATTTGATCCCGCGCCTCCAGCAACCCCTGGCGAACCGCAAGGCGCGCGGCGTCGTTGGCGGCATCGGCGGAACGCAGGGCCTGTTGCGCGGCGGATTTGCGGGCGGTGATTGCGCCGCCCTGGTACAGCGGCATTTTCACGTTGAGAAATACGCCGTAACGGGTACGGTCGCGGCCGCCGGGGACGTTGCTGTCGTCGTTGTTGTCCAGGTAGTGCGTGATGGACGGGTCCAGCGACACGGTCGGCAACGCCTCGGCACGGGCTTGTGCAATCAGCGCCAGCGCATCGACACGCTGCGCCTGGGCGATCAGCAGGGTCGGCGTGACTGCCGTATCGGGTACCACGCCCACGCAGGATTGCTCCAGGCTTGCCGGAAAACCATGCGCCACGCTCACTGGCGCCTGCGACCCAAGCAGGCTGCTCAACGTGCTGCGCCAGCGATTGAATTGCGCGGTGAATTGCAATTGCGTCGCCACCGAGGCCTCGACCCGCGAGCGGGCCTGGATCAGGTCCGAACGGGTGCTGGCGCCCATGTCGCTGCGCTTTTTGGCCAGCTCTGCAATCGCCGAAATGCCGTCGATTTGCTCGCGAGCCAGTTGCACCAGCAACTGCGAGCGCTGCAGTTCGATCACGGCGAACGAGGTATCGCGCGCCACCTGATCGATCGACAGCAACACCGACGCTTGGCTGGCACTGACCCGCGCCAGCGCACTGTCGACAGAACTTGAGACCTTGCCGAAGTCGTAGAGCATCTGCGACGCCGACAACGAAAACGCACGGCTCTGGCCGTTGCCCCTGAGGCCGCTGTCGTAGCCGGAGTTGAAGCCACCGCTGATTTGCGGGTAATAACCGGAACGGGCGATGTTCACGTTCTCGTTTTGTTGGTACAGCTGGCCGATCGCCTCGGAAATTGCCGGGTGCCATTCCACCGCCAGTTGAATGGCGCGTGTCAGGTCAAGGTTGCTCGG
This sequence comes from Pseudomonas sp. D8002, assembly GCF_013385695.1. Lineage (NCBI taxonomy): Bacteria > Pseudomonadati > Pseudomonadota > Gammaproteobacteria > Pseudomonadales > Pseudomonadaceae > Pseudomonas > Pseudomonas sp. D8002. The sequence goes on along the minus strand of NZ_JACAPM010000035.1, from coordinate 2,833 downwards.
TATGACGTGCTCGGGTGCCACCGGTGCGCTGACGCCCGTTGGCCCACCGGGTAAATGTGTGCCCAGGTTGCTCGGGCTGATGATGTTGACGCGTTCTTCATCGTCGATATACGACGCTGCCATGACCGGCGCACGCTCGGGCGCGATCATTGCGACTGCCAGAATTACGGCAGACAGCTGCTTGGCCAAACTCTTTTGCCTCACTGCTAGTCACCTGACTGTTGTCAAACCTGATGAGTACAACAACGGACCGTGACTGACGTCACGGCCCATCGCTGCATTACCGTTGGTAGGGAAAACCGGGCCTCGCGGCCCGGCCGGCAGGGGTGGCGTTACACCACGCTGATGCCGCTCTGTACCCAGAGCTGATGGGTTTCATCTTCCGGACTGGTGTAGATCACGTACTCAAGACCGTTCTCTACCTGGGTCGCACCGGCGCTCCAGTCACCTGTCAGGTGCACGCTGTCCTGATCGTCGCCCTGGATCATCAAGCGATCCGACTCAGGCCCGGTGATGGACACCAGGTCTTCGAGGCTCAGGGTCAGGTCGACGGCGCTGACATCGTTCAGGTCGATGCTGTGCACCCCGCTGACTGTGCCAATCAGGTCGGTGAGGTTGATGGCTGCATCGCCGCCTTCCCACAACAACCCGTCTGCACCCGCGCCAGCATCGACATGGGTGAAGTCGGTGTCGTCGGCCACCACGGCATCGTGGTGATCGCCGTCAACGTTGGCGCCGTCATCCGCCGCCTGGTCCACCGCACTGTGGGCAGCGGCAATGCCGGCACCTTCAGTGGCTGGCGCACCCGGGTTGGCGTCGTCCCAGACCAGGTCGCGATCCGGCGAGTCGATGCGCACGTAGAGGTCGGCGGTGTCTTCCTGGCCGGTTGGCGTGGTGAGCTTGTAGGTGAATTTATCCACCTGGCCAATCTCGTCCAGCGTCAGCCCGGCATGCGGGGTGTAGACGTACTTACCATCGGCAAACACGGTCAATGTGCCGTGGTCACCGTTGATTTTCGTCCCCGTTTGCCCAGGAATCACATAGACCCCGTTGACCAGCACACTGAGTACCGTCAGCGGCGAACCGAGGACATCCGGCCCGGACAAGCTGTCGGACAGCAGGTTGCCAGTCGCATTGCTCATTGCACCGGTCACGAACTCCGTGAGGGAGGTGGTAGTGAGCTTCTGCGCAATGTGCAGCGCACTCAGCGACAGCACGGCACCGGTCGTCCCGGTCACGCGATAGGTCCCGGCATCCAACCCTTGGAACGTGTGGTTCGCCTGGGTAGTGGTCTGCTGCGTGACCCATTCGTTACCGATGAACTTCTGCAGATTGACGGTCGTGCCTGGCAACAACGCAATGCCGGTGACGGTGACGTTGATCGCAAGCTCTGCGGTCGTGCCCGTGGCAACGTTGATCGCTGCACCCGTACCCGTACTGCTGCCGAGCAGTGCCAGGTTGTAGCTCAGGGGCGCCAGGTCGGCCTGGGTGACCAGGTTGACGATGTCGATCTGCGCCGAACCCAGGTCATCATTGGCAACCGTGTTGATCACGCCGGGCGCAGATGGATCGGTAGCGCTCCAGTCCACGTTGACACTCGGGCTGTCGATACGCACATACAAGGTTGCCGAGGCCGAAGCACCGGCACCATTGACCAGGTGATACTCGAAGGCATCCACCTTGCCGATGCTGGCGACATCGCCGTTCGGGGTGTACTTGTACTCGCCGTTGGCGAAGATGGTCAGCTGACCATATTGGCCCTGCAGCACCGTGCCGGTGGTGGCGTCGGCATCGACGAATTCGCCGTTGACCTCGACCTGCACCTTCACTGGCCCGCCGGTTCCCGGTTCATCCGGTTTACCGCCAATGCCCGGGTCGGTGATGACGTTGCCGGTGACATCCGGCCCTGCTTCCCCGGTGAAGTCGGTGAGGCTGTCATTGGTGACGCTCAACTTGGCCGTGGCCCCTGCACCAACGCTGACCAGGTTGGGGTCGAGCTTGAGGGTAAAGCGATACTGCCCGGCTTCCAGGCCTTCGATTTTGGCGCTGGAGCTTTGTCCGAACAGCCCCAACAGGTCGAGCAAGCCCGAACCGTTGCTGCCTTGTTGCACCGGCAACCATCCACCGGCACCGTCGCTCACTTCCAGCGTGGCAGTGAAGCCACCGCCCAACAGCGAGACCAGGTCGGCCTGGGCAAACTGCAGGTTCAGCGTTCCGCTGGAACCCTCGGCAACCGAGAACTCCTGCTGCTTGGTGTGATCGCCCAGAATGATGCCGCCGACACCCAACAGGGTGAACACGCGCATATCGGCCAGGCCGGTGTTGGATGTTACGGGTTTGATGGTTACTTCGCCGGTAGCGAGGTCGTCGAAGGCTTCGAGGTCGGCGTCGGCGTCGGCGTCCGCATCAGCGTCGGCATCGGCATCGGCATCGGCATCGGCATCGGCGTCAGCATCCGCATCCGCATCCGCGTCGGCATCGGCATCGGCATCAGCATCAGCATCGGCGTCGGCGTCGGCGTCGGCGTCGGCATCAGCATCCGCGTCAGCATCGGCGTCCGCATCAGCATCAGCATCAGCGTCGGCATCAGCATCCGCGTCCGCATCGGCATCCGCATCCGCATCCGCATCGGCATCGGCGTCGGCATCCGCGTCAGCATCCGCATCAGCGTCAGCGTCAGCGTCGGCATCAGCATCCGCGTCCGCATCCGCATCCGCATCGGCATCGGCGTCGGCATCCGCGTCAGCATCCGCATCAGCGTCAGCGTCAGCGTCAGCGTCAGCGTCGGCATCAGCATCAGCGTCCGCATCAGCATCGGCATCGGCATCAGCAT